>NZ_CP039292.1:2700266-3000295 GCF_004798665.1 Actinomyces procaprae | reverse complement strand
GGGCCTTCGACGCCGAGGCGGTCGAGGTGGCCGGCCGGTTCATCCGCCTGCGGCTGTCGCTCATGCCCTACCTGTACCGGCTGGCGGAGCAGGCGCACGCCTCGGGGGTGCCGATGATGCGGCCCATGTTCCTGGAATTCCCCGACGACCCCGGGGCCCGGGACGTCGACACCCAGTACATGCTCGGGGAGGCCCTACTGGTGGCGCCCGTGATGGACGCCGACGGCGAGGTGGAGGTCTACCTGCCCGAAGGCACCTGGACCTCCTGGTGGGATGGGACGACGGTGGCTGGGCCGCGGTGGGTGCGCGAGCGGCACGGCCTGGACACCCTGCCGCTGTACGTGCGGCAGGGGAGCGTGCTGCCCGTGACGGCACGGGTGGAGAGGCCGGAGGAGGACTGGGCGGCGGACCTGACGTTGCGCTGCTTCGGCCTGGCGGACGGTGATGAGCGGGAGGTGGTGGTGCCTGCGCACGACGGGTATGCGGCGGTCGCCTTCCGAGTCGCCTGCCGCGGCGGCGCAATTACGGCGCGGGCCGACGGTGCTCGCGGGCCGTGGCGGCTGGAGGCCGGCGGGACCTGCGTGCAGGCTGACGGGGATGCGGCCGTGGTGGAGTATCCGCCAGGGATCGTGGCCGCCTACTGAACCGAACGGCGGGCTTCGTGGTGGCCTAACCGGGACGGCCTCACACTATTCACTTCGGTGCCCGCAGCAGAGAGACACCCTCGTGAAAGAGCGGGGTGATGAGTTCGGGGTCCCTGCCCTTCAGGGGGAGTGCTCCCTCCAACTGATCGACCAGTAGGTCGACGGCGGTGGCGGTTACTTTGGGCACGTCGGAGTCGTAGTAGGTGTAATCGATGCCGGTGTGGGAGGAGTCCCCCGAGCCTCCGGCCCCGATCACCGAGACGTCGACTCCGGGCGTGAGGCCCTCCACGATTAGAGCATTGATTACGTCGTCTATCGATGTGGCCGGCGTGGTTATGAACGCGTCTGCGCCGTGGGCCCGGCCGAGGTGGCCCCGCAGGGCCTGGTGTGTGGGGGAGAAGCCTCTCGCCACGGCGAGTGGTTCCAGGGCCAGCCCCAGATCGGCGGCCCGTGACTCCAAGGCATCGGTGAAGCGGCGGATGAAGCCCATGGGGCGGACGTGCTCGGAGGCCGGAGTGACCACGACGGCGTGGGTGTGTCCGGCGTCGTGAATCCTTTGTGCGCAGCCCGCCCCGATGGCCTCGAAGTCCGTGTCCGTGGCGACCACGGACTGCGCGTCATGGCTCAGCCCGATGAAGACCGAGGGGATGCGCAGATCGTGTGCGGCCGCCACGCGAGCATCGGTGTCGAGCACATCCATTACTAGGATGCCGTCGCACAGTGCCGAGCCGACCAGACGGCGCATGCCCTCCACGTCCTCCTCGCCGCTGATGACCAGCAGGTCGTAGCCGCGACGTCGGCATGCGGCGGCCAGGGAGACGATGTAGCGGTACTGGCCCGGGGCGTCTATGCGCTCGTGGTAGGGCACCAGCAGGCCCAGGATTCTGCTCTGACTGCTCTTCAGCGCCCTGGCGCTCGCATGCGGGCGATACCCGAGCTCGTCCATTGCCTCGCGCACGCGCGCACGCGTATCCGGCGAGACGAACCGCTTGCCGCTCAATACATAGGAGACCGTGGACTGGGAGACTCCCGCGGCCAGCGCGACGTCACGACTTGTGGGTGAGGACTGCATGGTGGGCACTCTCGGTTGGGGCCGACGGGCAGGTCGTGCTCGCACACGCGCTTGCCAGGTTGGGTTCACGATGATACATTTCTCGCCCGAGGCGGAGCGAAGACGCTTCGTCAGGTCTTTCTCACAACACCGCAGGGCGACACACAGCGAATCTTACCGGTACGCATACGTTTGCGCATACGTATCGATAGGTTCATCGTCGCCCCGGGGAACGGAGTCGACATGTTCATCAACACCCGGAACGCCGCGGGGTCGCACCCCGCTGGGAGCCGTACCGTTAACCGTCGCCGTGTCCTTCAGGGCGCCGCGCTGGCCGCCGCAGCGCTTCCGCTTGCCGCCTGCGGCCGGGGCGGCGCGACCGGCAAGGGCGGAGAGGTCACCTCCCTAAAGGTGCTCGACTACTACGCCGATGAGCCGGACAACCAGATCTTCCAGAAGGCACTCGAGGCCGCCGCGGAGCAGGTCGGTGTCACCATTGAGCGCGAGGCCGTCTCCGGCACCGGCCTGATTCAGAAGGTTTTGCAGATGAGCTCCTCACGCACTCTGCCCGACCTGCTCATGCTGGACAATCCCGACCTCCAGCAGATCGCCGCCACCGGGGCGTTGGCGCCCCTGAGCACCTTCGGCATCACCGCCGACGGCTTCATCGACGGATTCGTCGGCGCGGGCACCTACGACGGCGAGCTCTACGGCATGGGTCCGTGTGCCAACACCCTCGGCCTGTACTACAACAAGGACCTGTTGGACGCCGCCGGTGTCGCGGTGCCCACCACCTGGGACGAGCTGAAGTCCACCGCCAAGACCCTGACCAAGGACGGTGCATACGGGGTCGCCTTCTGCGCCAAGGCCTCCTACGAGGGCTCCTGGCAGTTCCTGCCCTTCTTCTGGTCCGCGGGCGCGGACGAGACCGATATTGCCACCCCGGAGGCGGCCAGCGCTCTCCAGCTGCTGGTGGGCCTGGTGAACGATGGCTCGGCCTCCCAGTCCGTCGTCAACTGGGGCCAGGGCGATCTGGGTGAGCAGTTCACCTCCGGCAAGGCGGCGATGATCGTCAACGGCCCGTGGATGACCAACACCTTCAACGACTCCGGCATCAACTGGGGCGTGGCCGAGATGCCGGTGCCCAAGGCCGGAGACACCGCCGTGTCTCCCCTCGGCGGTGAGCTGTGGACGGTGCCGGCCACCGGCGACGAGGCGCGTCAGAAGAAGGCCGCCGAGCTGCTCGCGGTGCTGCTGGGCAAGGAGTCGATCCTGGAACTCAACACCACCCGTTTCACCATCCCCACGCGCGAGGAGGCCGACGCCGACTACCTCGCCGAGCTGCCGGACATGGAGCCCCTGGTCACCGCCGTCAACAACGGGCGCTCCCGCACCGCCAAGCTCGGTGAGGCCTGGCCCAAGACGGCGGAGGCCCTGTACAACGCCATGCAGTCCGCCCTGACCGGCAAGGCCGCCCCATTGCAGGCCCTCCAGACCGCCAAGGCGGACTTCGTCTCTTGAGGGCGGCGGCGGCCGGGGTGTGGCCCCGCTTCCGGCCGCCGCGTCGGCTCGACTGACCGCAACCCACCCAGAAGGAGACGATGATGACTGAACCGCGCCCAGGCCCGGCGCGCCGGCAGATGCGTCGGCGCGAGGAGGCCTTCCGCTGGGCCTTCCTGGCACCCGCGATCGCGTTCCTGCTGCTGTACTTCGGCTATCCGATCGTCAAGAACCTGATGATGAGTGTGCAGGACTACACCACCCGCACCTTCTACACCGGCGAGGCTCCATTCGTGGGCCTGGCCAACTACGCGGCGGTTGTGAAGTCCTCCGTGTTCTCAACCGCGCTGATCAACACGGTGCTGTTCACGGTCGGCTCCATCACCGGGCAGTTCACCATCGGCCTGGCCCTGGCGGTCTTCTTCAAGAAGCACTTCCCGCTCAACGGGGTCATGCGCTCACTCATGCTGCTGCCATGGCTGCTGCCCATGATCGTGTCCAGCGCCATCTGGAAGTGGATGCTGGACAAGGACTCCGGCGTCGTCAACCAGCTCCTCGGGCTCGCCGGCGTCGAGAACATTCCGTGGCTTACCAGCACCGAGGTTGCCCTGGTCGCCGTCGTCATGGTCAACATCTGGCTGGGCATCCCCTTCAACATGACCATCCTGTACTCCGGGCTGCAGGACATTCCCGACGAGCTTTACGAGGCCGCCGCCCTGGACGGCGCCACCGGATGGAAGGCCTTCAGGAACATCACCTGGCCCCTGCTGCGGCCGGTGGTCTCCGTGGTGCTGATACTCGGGGTGGTCTACACCCTCAAAGTACTCGACATCATCCTGGGGCTGACCGAGGGCGGTCCCTCCGGCGCCACCGAGACCCTGGCCACCCAGTCCTACCGGCTCTCCTTTGCGAACTTCGAGTTCGGTCAGGGCGCGGCGCTCGGCAACATCCTGGTGCTCATCTCCCTGGTGTTCGCCTTGGCCTATCTGCGGATGACCCGTTCCGGAGTGGAGGACTGAGGCCATGTCTCACAAACAGCCCCGCAGGTCCTGGGTCTATACGGTATTGGGCTGCCTCTTCCTGGCGTTCATGCTGTTTCCGGTCTACTGGATGGTCAACGCCTCCTTCCAACCCGGAGTCTCCACCGCCGATCTCGACTGGCTGCCCATCCATCCCGGTCTGGACGGCTACCGGGCCGCCTTCTCCACCCAAGGGGCGAACCTGCTCACCAGCCTGGTGGTGGCCGTGGGTGCCGTCCTGGTCTGCCTGACGGTTGCCACCCCGGCGGCCTACGCCCTGAGCCTGTACCGGGTGCGCGGGGCGGCGGCGGTCATGTTCGCCCTGCTGCTCAGCCAAATGATCCCGGGCATCGTGATCGCCAACGCCCTTTACTCGGCATACAACGACCTGGGGATACTCAACACGACCGTCGGCCTCATCCTGGCCGACTCGGCTCTGGGCGTACCCTTCTCCATCCTGATCATTCAGGCATTCATGCGGGCCATCCCCATGTCCCTGCTGGAGGCCGCCCGGGTCGACGGCGCGGGACGGCTGCGCACCTTCGTCTGGATCGTCCTGCCGCTGAGCCGGAATGCCATGATCACCGCCGCGCTGTTCAGCTTCCTGTTCGCCTGGAGCGACTTCCTGTTCGCCCTCACACTGAACTCGAACTCGGCCGCACGTCCGGTGACCCTGGGGATATACCTGTTCATCGGCGGATACGTGGCCGACTGGGGCTCGGTGATGGCGACGGCGACCATGGCCTCCGTGCCCGCCGCCGTGCTGCTGGTGGCGGCGCAGAAATACATTGCGGCGGGCGCCACCGGTGGTGCCGTCAAGGCCTGAGCCGAACCACTCATTTCATTCAAGACCCCCCTTTTCAATGACATTAGGAGAAAGAAATGCTGGACTATTCGCCAATCGACAACGGCTTCGAAGTGCGTCACGAGCATGAGGTGCTTCGCGTCGAACAATGGGGGCGCGACTCGGTGCGGGTACGCGCCGCGCAGCACCGCATCCCCACCGACGACGTCGGCGCCCTGGACGCGCTCCCACCGGCAGCCCCCGGCTGCCGGGTGAGCCGCGAGGGGGACGTGGTCACCTTGGTGGCGGGCGAGATCACGGTTCGGGCCCGGCTCGACTCCGGCGACGGCAAGCCCGCGGTGATGCTGAGCTTCCACCGGACCGACGACGGCTCTGAGCTGCTGGCCGAGGACCGCGAGCACTTCTGGTGGCCGGGCGCGCACGTCTTCTACGGGCAGCGGTCGGGACTGTATGAGATCCACCAGCGTTTCAAGGCCTATGCGGGCGAGCGCATCTACGGCCTGGGCCAGCACCAGCACGGCCGCCTGGACCACAAGGGGCTGGTACTGGACCTCGTTCAGCGCAACACCGAGGTGAACATCCCCTTCTACCTGTCCAGCCGCGGCTACGGATTCCTGTGGAACAACCCCGCCGTCGGCCGGGTCGAGTTCGCGGAGAACGGCACCCGCTGGGTCGCCGATGCCGCCCCCGCCCTGGATTACTGGGTGACCGCGGGGGACAGTCCGGCGCAGATCGTCTCCCACTACGCCGACGCCGTCGGGCACGCCCCGCAACTGCCCGACTGGGCCTCCGGCTTCTGGCAGTGCAAGCTCCGTTACCGCAGTCAGGAGGAGATCCTTCAGGTGGCGCGCGAGTATCGGCGTCGCGGACTGCCGCTGTCGGTGATCGTCACCGACTTCTTCCACTGGACCGCCATGGGTGATTACCGCTTCGACCCGGCGGAGTATCCCGACCCGGCCGCCATGATGCGGGAGCTGGATGAGCTCGGCGTCAAGCTGATGGTGTCGATCTGGCCCACCGTCTCACCGCTATCGGAGAACTATGAGGAGATGAGCAGCCGCGGCCTGCTGGTCGGCAGTGATCAGGGCGTGGAGTTCCATCAAGACATCCACGACAAGCAGATGCCCCGTTCCCTGCCGGTGGCCTTCTACGATCCCACCAATCCGCGCACCAGGCGGTTCGTCTGGGAGACGGTGAAGCGGAACTACTTCGACGTCGGCGTACGGGTGTGGTGGCTGGACGCCTGCGAGCCTGAACTCAATCCCGGGCACCCGAAGAACCTGTCCTTCCATGCCGGCCCCGGGGCCGCCGTCGCCAATATCTACCCGCGGGACAATGCCCGCCTGTTCCACGAGGGCCACCACGCCTCCGGGGGAGGCGACACCGTGCTGCTGTGCCGCTCGGCTTGGGCGGGCCAGGCCAAGTACGGTGCGGCGGTGTGGTCCGGTGACATCCCGCCGACCTGGGAGTCTCTGGCCACCCAGGTGCGGGCCGGTCTGAGCATCGGCATCTCCGGCATCCCCTGGTGGACCACCGACATTGGCGGCTTCCACGGCGGAGACCCCGACGACGAGGCCTACCGTGAGCTGTACGCCCGCTGGTTCGCCTACGGCACCTTCTGTCCCCTGTTCCGGCTCCACGGGCACCGCGAGCCGCGTGGCGAACTGGGCTCGCCCATCAGCGGCGGTCCGAATGAGGTGTGGAGTTATGGGGAGCGCTGCCTGGAGATCGCTCGGACCCACATGGAGCTGCGTGAACGGCTGCGCCCCTACATCGCCGAGGTCATGGCGGAGGCGTCGGCCACCGGCATGCCCGCGATGCGGACGCTGTTCCTGGACTTCCCACGGGACCCCGCCGCCTGGGACGTTGAGGACGAATTCCTCCTGGGGTCGGATCTGCTGGTGGCGCCGGTGACGGAGCCCGGCGTCACCAGCAGGCCGGTGTATCTGCCGGCCGGAGCCCGGTGGACGGAGATCCACTCAGGGCTCACATTCGAAGGTGGCGTCACCATTGAGACGGACGCCCCGCAGGAGTACATTCCGGTGTTCCAGCGGGAGGGCGGAGCCCTGGCGCTGTGACCGGGACGGTCGCCTCAGTCGAGCTTGAAGGCGCGGCGGGGGATCGCGTCGACCAGGTCGCGGGCCACGGCCGCCGCCTCATCCAGGCCGAGCCGGTGCTCGACCACCAGCCGCGCCAGGAAACCGGCGTCGCAGCGCCGTGCAATGCCGTGCCGGGCAGGGATCGAGCAGAAGGCCCGGGTGTCGTCGATGAAGCCGGAGGTCTTGTAGAAGGTCGCCGAGCCCGTCGTCGCCTCCCGAAAGCGGATGATCGCGTCGGGCTCGTCGATGAACCACCACGGCACCCCCACGTACACGGCCCGGTACCATCCGGCCAGCGGCGCCAGTTCCCGGGAGTAGACCGTCTCATCCATGGTGAAGGGGATCAGGTGGAAGCCGTCGGCGTTGCCGTAGGCGTCCAGCAGCGGCTGCAGGGCACGCGTGAACTCCACCGCCGTGGGGATGTCCCCGCCCACGTCAGCACCGTACCGGGCCAGCGCCCCGGAGTCGTGGTTGCGATACACGGCCGGGTGCAGCGTCATCACCAACCCGTCGTCCACCGCCAGCCGGGCCTGGTCGTTCACCATGTGGCGACGCAGCCGGGCGGCGTCGGCGGAGTCGATCCGTCCCGCCAGGGCGCGCGCGTACAGCACCTCCGCCTCCGCGTCCTCCAGCCGCTGTGTGCCCGCATCCGCATGCGAGTGGTCGGAGGAGACCGCGCCGCAGGCCTTGAAGAAGGCCCGTCGGCGCCGCATCGCCTCCACGTGGCCCGCGTAGGTGGAGACGTCCTGGTCGGCGGCCCGCCCCAGCGCCTTGGTCAACTCCCGCCAGCCGGGCCGGGCCGGCTCCAGGTAGGCGTCGGGGCGGAACGTCGGGATCACCCGGCCGTTCCAATCCGAGTCGGCGGCCAGGGCGCGGTGGGCGGCCAAGTCCGAGCAGGGATCGTCCGTCGTCGCCAGCACGGCGATGTTGAAGCGCTCGTACAGGGCGCGGGCCGTGAACTGCGGCGTGTGCAGGGCGGCATCGATCTGGTCATAAATGGCGTCCGCGGTCGCTGCCGATGGCCGCACCCGCACCCCGAAGACGTCGTGGAAGACCTCGGTGAACCAGGTCTGTACCGGGGTACCGGCCAGCAGGTGCCAGTGCTCGCACAGCAGCCGGAACGCCGCCCGAGACTGCTGCGCGCTCAGCTCACTGCCCACCGGGACACCCAGTTGCTCCAGTTCCACCCCGCCCAGGGAGTGCAGCAAACGGTTGGTGTAGTGGTCCGGAGTGAGCAACAGGCTGGTGGGGTCGGCGAAGGAGACGTCCTGGGCCAGCCACTCGGGTGGGACGTGCCCGTGCGGGGAGATGATCGGCGTGTCGGCCACCTCCGCCAGGAGTTCGCGGGCCACCGCGCGGGTGGCCGGGTCGGCGGGCAGCAGCCGGTCGGGGTTAAGGGCCAGTGGCTGGACTGGGGCGGACACGGTGGTCTCCTTGGTAACTGGTGCTGATACTGGGGCATGGCGGTCGACGACGATGTCGGTTACGGGCTGCTCCCGCAACGGGGCGCCGTCGTCGGGCGGGGGAGGCCGCGCTTAGGTGATGGGCGGCAGGACGGGTGGCGCCACGGGCGCCGGCCCGACGCTTTCCCGCTCCTGCAGGGACATCTCCAGCATGGTGACCGCCGGCTGCGGCTGGGACCGGTGGCGCAGGTGCCCGACGATCGCCGTCGCCGCCCGCATGCCCAGCCGCCGCGACCCGGCCGCCAGGGAGGTGAGCCCCGGGTTGGTCAGGGCGGACAGGTCCACGTTGTCCACGCCGATGATCGATACATCCTCGGGCACGCGCAGGCCGCGAGCGACCGCCGCTTTCATGAAGCCGATCGCCAGGAGGTCGTTGTAGCCGACAACGGCACTGGTCGGGTGGCGGCCCCACGTCTCCAAGGCGTGCAGTCCACCGCCGATGGTGGGGGAGAAGGGCCCGATCCGGCGCGGGCGCAGGCCGAGGGCATGGCAGGCGCGGGTCAGCCCCTCCCAGCGAGTGCCGTTGGACCATGAGTCCGGCGGCCCCGCCAGGTAGGTCAGTTCGCGGTGCCCGTGGGCGGCCAGGTGCTCGACGACGGCGCGCATCCCCTGTACGGAGTCCGACAGGATCGAGGTGACGCCGGGAACCTGCCGGTTCAGCGACACCACGGGCACGGCCCGGTTGAACTGTTGGATCGCCGAGTTGCTCATGCGGGAGGAGGCCAGGACGATCCCGTCGATGAGGTGCAGTACCTTCCCGATGGCGGCCCTCTCCTCGGCGGCGTTCTCCCGGGAATCGACCAGCAGCACCGTGTACCCGTTGGTGCGCGCCGACTCCTGCAGGCCGATCATGACCCGGCTGAAGAAGGGGTTGCCGACGTCGGCGATCGCCAGCGCGATCACATAGGTTTCCTCCGCGGAGTCGGCGGGACGGCGGGGCCGAGTGCGCTTGTAGCCCAACTGTTCGGCGACGGCATGGATGCGGTCGGCGGTCTCGGTGGACACCCGGCCGGGGCGGGTCAGCGCGCGGGACACGGTCGATGGCGCAACCCCGGCCGCGGCGGCGATGTCGTAGATCGTGATGGGCTTGTCGCGCCCGCGCTCCTCTGCGCCCTGTGGACGCGTCGAGGCATTGTCGACGTCGGCTAAGGCGGTGGTGTCGTCATCCGAGACTGTGGCTGGCAATCGTGCTCTTTTCCGAGTGGCGGGCGGTGCTGCGTTGTCGCGGCCGGGCGTCCGAAGCGAGTGAGCGGGTCAACACTCGTGGCTGCGCCGCTTGCCCAGCCAACGGTCTCGCACCACGAAGGCATTCTGCTTGGGCTCGCGTGACCGGGAGAACATGCCCTTCTTGTTGCCGCCGACTCGAGTGGTGCCGGTCCCGGTCTGGAAGTCGGCGAAATTCCACATCTGCTCACCCACGATCTGCGGGTAGGCGTCGAAGACGCGGTGGTACATGGCCAGCAGGTCCACCTGAAACTCCTCGGACCACGGGCGGCGCAGCAGATCCCGCATGCCGGACAGCGTGTCGGCCCCATACTCGGTGAACAGGATCGGCTTGCCCGGTGCCCGCTCGATCCAGGCGTCGATCTCCGCTCGCAGTCCCGCCTCGGCGGCCGGCAGGTCGCCGTTGTTCACGTACCAGCCGTAGTAACGGTTGAGCATGACTACGTCGAACAGGTCAACCACCCGCTCCTGGGCGGGATGTCCCATCATCACATTGACATAGCCGACCGGTCGGGTCGGGTCCGCTTCCCGGGCCGCGGCGGCCAGAGGCTCGAAGTATCGCAATGAGGCCTCGGTGTTGCTCTCCGGCTCGTTGGCCAGCGACCACAGCACTACGCACGGGTGATTCTTGTCCCGGGCCATCAACTCGCGGATGTGGTCGGCGTGAGCCGCCTGCGTATGTGCGTTCACGTGGTCCTCGCTGAACAAGGGAATCGGATCGCCCCCGAAGAAGCCGCCGATGATGGCCGTGTTAAGTCCGACCGCCGCCGTTTCGTCGATCACCACGAAGCCGCGTTCATCGGCGTAGTCCATGACCTCCTCGGCGTAGGGATAGTGGGAGGTGCGGAAGGAGTTCGCGCCCTGCCACTCCATCAGCTCGAAGTCATGGACCATGAGCGCGGGATCGTGCCCCTTGCCCCGGACCAGGTTGTCCTCGTGGCGGCCGTAGCCGCGGAAGTAGAACGGCTCCCCGTTGATGAGGAACTGCGAGTCGCGCACCGTCACGGTGCGCACGCCGAAGCGCTGCGGGTAGACGTCCTCACCCGCGCCGCCGTCCGCGGAGCCGCGGGCGTGCACCTCCAGCGTGTACAGGTAGCCGGAACCGGGCTGCCATAGGTTGACGTTGTCGATGGTGAGCGTCCCGGCGGCGCCTTCGGCATGGGCGACCTCCGCACCGGCGGCGTCCTTGACGACGACGTGGATGTGCTCGGCGCCCTCCGCCTCAACGGTGTAGGTGACGCGTCCGGCGGTGCCCTCGGGGCCGGTGGCGTAGTCGGTGACGATGGTGACGTCGGTGACGGCGATCCGCGGCCGGGTATAAAGCACGACCGAGCGGTGGATGCCCGCGTAGTTGAAGAAGTCGTGGAAGTAACGCTGCACGGTGCGTCCCTGGGCGTCCTCCGTGAGGAAGCCCACGGGGATGGACTGCCAGGACAGTCGGTTGTCCACGCGCACGGTGATGCGGAAGTCGCGCCCAGCCGTCACATAGTCGGTGATGTCGGCCTCGAAAGGAAGGTAACCGCCCGTGTGCTGGGCAACCTCGACGCCGTCGACCCACACGCGCGCGTCATGGGTGACAGAGCCGAAACGTAGAACCAGTCGGTCCTCGCCCAGATTGTGCGGGGCGACGGCCTCGCGCTCGTACCATGCAGGACCCACGTGGTCGTGGACCTCGGGGGCGATGGTGATGTCGTTGTAGGAGGCGGGCACCGGCATGGGGCGCGGTGCGGGCAGGGGTGTGGCGAACCAGCACTCGGCCTGACCATGGTCCTCCGGGTCGAGCTGGAAGCGCCACACCCCGTCGAGGGACACGACTGTGCGCGAGGCGGAATTGCGTACGGACAGCATGCGGGCTCCCTTGTCTGTCGCCCGCAGAGGCCTGCTCCACCGCGCCGTCGTGGAGCGTGGATTCTGCGGGAGCGTGTGTGGTGAACTACATTGCCATCCCACAACTTAGTCCCTGATCCGCCGACGAGTTGCCGTTTGTTGCCACTTGAAGCAGAGGACGAATGCGCAGCCGACGGCGTCCGTGCTCGAACGCACTTCCTGCTCCAGCGCCTACTGCGCGCTCTTGCCATCTGTTTCGAGCTCTTGCGCCCTGGTGTGCGGCAAATAGGCGCACAGCAGAGCACAAATCTCGTAGCAGAGGGGCGGTAGCACGCCTCCCGGGCTCCGGAGGGCTTCACGGCGGTCGGGTGGTCTTTGACAACTCGTGGCAACTGGGGGTGTCGCTGCCGTCCGGGAGAGAATCTGCTTTCAGCAGCGTCCGCAGCAAAGGAGCCGATCCGCCCATGAAACTGACCATAGAGGGTCTGCAGGATCGGGACGCGTTCCGGTGCGCGGGTGTCGTCACGCCCGGCTTCGACGTCGCCGCCATGCAGGCCGCGGGGAGACGCCGTCCGCGCTGGCTCCACCTGGGCGCCGGCAATATCTTCCGCGTCTTCCTGGCCCGTATCGCCGACGACCTCATCGCCGCCGGACACCACTGGCCCATTACCGCCGTCGTCACCACCGACCCGGCCGGCTTCAACGCCCGGCTCGGCGCCCACGACCTACTCACCCTCGGCGTCACGCTCAACCCCGACGGCGGTCGCGATCTGCGCGCCATCGCCGGGGTGTGCGAGGCCCTGGTCACCCGCCGCGAGGGCGACCTCGCCCGTCTGTTCGCACTCGCCGCCGATCCAGAGGTCACGCTCGTCTCCCTGACCATCACCGAGAAGGGCTACGCCGTTCACGACGGCGCCGGCCGACTCCTGCCAGAGCTCGCCGACGCCGTCGCCATCGATCCCCACGGTTACCAGTCCCACGCCATGGCGCTGCTCGCGGCCCTTCTGCTGACCCGCTACGAGGCGGGCGGCGCCCCCATCACCCTGATGAGCTGCGACAACTTCAGCCACAACGGCGACCGGCTGCGCGAGGCGATCGCCGTCGTCGCCCGCGGCTGGGTCGAGGCGGGCTCCGCGTCGGAGAGTTTCCTCGCCTGGCTGGCCGACCCGACCCGCGTTGCCTTCCCCATCACCGTCATCGACAAGATCACTCCGCGACCCAGCCCGGCCGTCAGTGACGACCTGGCCCGGCTCGGCTTCACCGACATGGCGCTGGCCACCCGTGGACGCACCGCGATGGCCGGCTTCGTCAACGCCGAACCCACCGAGTACCTGATCATCGAGGACGCCTTCGCCGCCGACCGCCCGCCCTTCGAGCAGGCCGGCGCGCACGTGGTCGCACGCGAGGTGTGCGACGAGTTCGAGAACATGAAGGTCGCCACCTGCCTCAACCCGCTGCACACGGCTCTCGCCGTCGCCGGCTGCCTTCTGCGGATGCCCACGATTGATGCGGAGATGCGCGACCCGGCTCTGGAAGCGCTGGTCAGCCGCCTGGGCTGGGACGAGGGCCTGCCGGTGGTCTCCGATCCCGGCGTCGTCGCCCCCGCGGATTTCCTCACCGAGGTCCTGGGCACCCGCTTCACCAACCCCTACCTGCCCGACGACCCGGCCCGCATCGCCATGGACACCTCGCAGAAGCTGCCGATCCGCTTCGGACAGACCCTGCTGCGCTACCGCGAACGCGGCCTGGACCTGGGCGGCCTGACGGCCATCCCGCTGGTGATCGCCCTGTGGTGCCGCTATCTGACGGGCATTGCCGACGACGGTGCGCCCTTCACGCCGTCCTCCGATCCGCGCTATGGGGAGCTGCACGCCCACGTGGCCGACCTGCGCCTGGGCGGGAGCGCCGACGCCGCGGCCATCCACGCCGCACTGCTACCCATCCTGTCCGACCCGACCCTGTTCGCCCTGGACCTGTATACCACCCCGCTGGCCGCCAAGATCGAGACACTGCTGGCGCGACTACTCGTCGGCCCCGGCGCCGTGCGCACCACCATCGAGGAGGAGATGCTGCCATGAAGATGACCTTCCGCTGGTATGGGGAGGCCTACGACCCGATCCCCCTGGAGCATGTGCGCCAGATACCCGGCATGACCGGCATCATGGGGGTGTTGGACCAGTACGCCGCGGGCGAGGTCTGGAGCCGGGAGGACATCGGCGCCCTGGTGGATCGGGTACATGCCCAGGGCCTCGAGTGTGAGGTGATCGAGTCCGTCAATGTCCACGAGGACATCAAGCTGGGACTGCCCAGCCGTGACGCCTACATCGCCAACTACTGCCAGACCTTGGAGAACCTGGCGGCGTTCGGCATCAAGGTGGTCATTTACAACTTCATGCCGGTGTTCGACTGGTTGCGCACCGAGTTGTACCACCGCAACGAGGACGGCTCCACCTGCCTGTACTACAACCACGCCGACGTCGAGGGCATGGGACCGCGCGAGATCGTCGCCATGACCGAGCGCGCCTCCGGCGGTCTGACCCTGCCCGGTTGGGAGCCCGAGCGGCTGGGCCGGCTGGAGGAGGTGCTCGCCCTGTACGCGGGCATCGACCACGCCCGAATGCGCGAGCACTACCGCTACTTCCTTCAGGGCGTCATCCCCACCTGTGAAAGGGTCGGCATCCGCCTGGCGGTCCACCCCGATGACCCCGCCTGGGACCTGTTCGGCCTGCCGCGCGTGTGCAAGAACCGGGACGATCTGGACGCCATCGTGGGCCTGGTCGACTCCCCGGCCAACTCCCTGTGCGTGTGCTCCGGGTCCCTCGGCTCCAACCCGGACAACGACGTGCCCGCGATCTTCCGCGAATTCGGTGAGCGCGGCCGCATCGCCGCCGCCCACGTGCGCAATGTCAAGCACCTGGGCCCCAAGCACTTCCAAGAGGCGCAGCACCTGTCCGCCGACGGCAGCCTGGACATGGCCGCCATCGTCGAGGCCATCCACGACACCTGCTCCGACGTCTACATGCGCCCCGACCACGGCCGCATGATCTGGGGCGAAACCGGCCGCCCCGGCTACCCGCTGTACGACCGCGCCCTGGGAGCCACCTACATCAACGGCCTGTATGAGGCCACCGCCAAACTCAAGTCCCGCCCCGCCTCCAATCCTCGAGGTCGGTCGAAATAACCGCCGAGGTCGGTAGAAGTTACATGCCGAGGTCGGTAGAAGTTACATGCCGAGGTCGGTCGATCTGGTGGCAAGAGTAGCAACCTGAAACCGGCATGAGTTCCGTGCCAGAGCCAATCGCAACCACGCGCCTACGGATCAGCGGGTGCAGAGAGGTAGACGTAATGACAGGAACGATTGAAACACCCGCCCGAGACGATACCGCCGCCCAGTCGCCGCTCGCCGCGCTGCTGGCCGCCAACCCGGTGGTGCCGGTCGTCGTCGTCGACTCCGCCGAGGACGGCGTGAACGTCGGCAAGGCGCTGGTCGCCGGTGGCATCACCACGGCGGAGGTAACCTTCCGCACCGCCGCGGGCGCCGACGCCATCCGCGCCATGCAGGAGGTCGAGGACCTCACCGTCGGGGCCGGCACCGTCATCAACACCGCGCAGGTCGAAGCCGCAGTCGCCGCCGGCGCGAAGTACATCGTGTCGCCGGGCTTCAGCGCCGACGTCGTGCGCGCCACCCAGGACGCCGGGGTCCTCTCGCTGCCCGCCTGCTCGGACGCCTCCTGGATCATGGCCGCCCTCGAACTCGGCATCAATACCGTCAAGTTCTTCCCGGCCTCGGTCAACGGCGGCGTGCCCGTAATCAAGGCGCTTTCCGCCGCGTTCCCCGGCTTGGGCTTCGTGCCCACCGGCGGCGTCAACGCCGACAACCTGGCCGACTACCTGTCTGTCGACGTGATCCGCGCCTGCGGCGGCTCCTGGATGGTGAAGAAGGACCTGGTCTCCGCGGGCGACTGGGAGCAGATCACCCGCCTGTCCGCCCAGGCCATTGCCATCGCGAAGGAGTGCGGCCGATGAGCACCGTCAGCGAAACCACTGCTACCGGGCCGGTGACCCTGCGCCCCGCCGAGGAGTGCCGCTACGACGTCGTCTCCCTGGGCGAGGTGATGCTGCGCCTGGATCCGGGCGAGGGGCGGGTGCGCACCGCCCGACGCTTCGAGGCGTGGGAGGGCGGCGGCGAGTACAACGTCGCCCGCGGCCTGTCCCGCTGCTTCGGTCTGCGCGCCGGCGTGGTCACCGCGCTCGCGGACAACGAGGTCGGCCACCTGATCGAGGGCATGATCCTGGCCGGCGGCGTCGACCCCATGATCACCTGGGCGCCGTACGACGGCATCGGCCGTACCGTCCGCAACGGGTTGAACTTCACCGAGCGCGGCTTCGGGGTGCGGGGCGCCGTCGGCGTGTCCGACCGCGGGAACACCGCCATCGCCCAACTGCGGGCCGACGACGTCGACTTCGAGTACCTGTTCGGCACCCTCGGGGTGCGCTGGCTGCACACCGGCGGCATTTTCGCCGCTCTGTCCGAGTCGGCGGCCGAGGTCGCCCAGGCCGCCATGAGTGCCGCCCGCCGCCACGGCACGATCGTCTCCTACGACCTGAACTACCGGCCCTCCCTGTGGAAGGGGATCGGTGGCATTGAGCGGGCCCAGGAGGTCAATCGGCGCCTGGCGCGGCTGGTGGACGTCATGATCGGTAACGAGGAGGACTTCACCGCCTCCCTCGGTTACGAGGTGGAGGGCGTGGACGCAGGCCTGTCCAAGCTGGACACCACCGCCTTCGAGCGCATGATCGAGCGGGTCACTGCCGACTTCGACAACTTCAAGGTCGCCGCCACTACCCTGCGCCAGGTGCGTACCGCCACGGTCAACGACTGGTCGGCGATCGCCTGGTCGCGGCAGGACGGTTTCGTGCGCTCCACCCAGCGGCCGGGGCTGGAGATCCTCGACCGCGTCGGCGGCGGCGACTCCTTCGCCTCCGGGCTGATCTACGGGCTCATCGACACCGGCGACCTGGCCACCGCCGTCGAGTACGGCGCGGCTCACGGCGCCCTGGCGATGACCACGCCCGGCGATACGAGCATGGCCACCAAGGCCGAGGTTCTGCGCCTCGCCGCCGGGGGCGGCGCCCGGGTGCAGCGCTGACGAACGGCCGTCTGAAACACGCTTTCGCCTCAAGTACACGAGTTTTGGAGGTTTGCGGGCGCTGGGCGCATGCATACCTCTAAAACTCGTGTTCGAGGCGTGAACGCGTGTTCGTGGCGCACGGGCACCAGGGGGTGTGTGGTGCGTGGAGAGCAGCGCCTCACATCCAGGCGACCGGGGTCGGCGACGACCTCCTCGAGCAGGGACCAGGCCGCGCCGGTGACCGCCGGCGTCTGATCCTGCGAGGTGGTGATCACCTCGGGCACCGACCAGCGAGAAGACAGCACCCGCTGGCGAAGCTCCGCCTCCAACTCGGGACGCAGGATGTCGGCCAGTGGCGCGAGGTGCCCGCCCAGGATGATCGTCGGGATATCCAAGATATTCACGGCGGCGCTGAGCCCGACGCCGAGTGCCTGGGCCGCCCGGGTGACGGCCTGACGTGCGGCCGGGTCATGCGACTGCCAGGCCGTGACCAGCTGTTCCGGACCCGCGGCGTCGTCCAAGTCGGCGGCCGCAAGGATCAGGCGGCGCCCGGCGTAGCGCTCTACGCAGCCGCGGTTGCCGCAGGTGCACAGCGGGCCGGTGGGATCCACCTGGATGTGCCCGATCTCCCCGGCGAAGCCCGAAACCCCGAGCGTCACCTGGCCATCGCGGACGATTCCCGCCCCGATGCCGTTCTCACCGGAGAGGTAGATGAAGGAGGGTGATGAATGCAGCGCCGCGGGTCGGTCGCGTCCCGCGGTCAGGGCGCCGAAGTTGGCCTCGTTGCCCAGGCGCAGCACCAGGCCGTCCGGCTGGAGGACGTCGGTCAGGAATGGGCGCGGATCGATCCGCTCCCATCCCAGGTTGGGGGCGCGCAGCAGCGTCTCGTGCGAGACCAAGCCGGGGAGGGCGATGGCGGCGCCCACCTTGCGGGCCCGCCGTACGGCGTCGAGACTCAGCACATCGCGGGTCAGCCTTGCCAGCCGGGGCAGGACCTCCGCGGGATCGGAGGCCTCAAAGTCATCCAGCACTACCCGCTCCGCCAGCACCTGGCCGGACAGGTCAATCGCGCGTACCGCCATCCGCGACACGTTCACCTCCAGGCCGATAGCCACGAAGGTGCCCCGCGCCGGGGCCAGTGGCACTGCCGGACGGCCGGGCCCGGAGGCCGGGGAGGGGTCCAGCTCGGTCAGGATGCCGACCGCCACCAGGTCGTCGGCCAACCGCGAGGCGGTTGAGCGGGTCATGCCGGTCATGGCGGCGACGTCGGCGCGCGATACCGGCTTGGGGGCGGCGAAGACGTGCCCGGCCAACAGGGCCAGGTTTGCCGTCCGCAGGCTGGACTGCCGTGCGGAGACAGTGGCTGCGGATGCCTGGGTACGGGGGGCGAGGGACGGCGACGCTGACGTCGTGCGAGCTTGAGACACGCCTTGACCATACCGCACACCCGTGGCATAGTTGCGTGAGCGAACAAAATCCGGCTCGAGGAGGAACCATGGTTCGTAAGCCCACCAAGGAAGACAAGTTCTCATTCGGTCTGTGGACCGTCGGCTGGCTGGCCGCCGACCCCTTCGGCGACACCACCCGCACCGCCTTGAAGCCCTGGGAGTACGCCGAGAAGCTCGCCGAGCTCGGCGCCTGGGGCATCACCTTCCACGACAACGATGTCTTCCCCTTCGACGCCACCGATGCCGAGCGCGCGAAGATCGTCGGCAAGCTCAAGGACACGGTGGACGCCACGGGCCTGACCATCGAGATGGTCACCACCAACACCTTCACCCACCCGATCTTCAAGGACGGTGGTCTGACCAACAACGACCGCTCCATCCGCCGCTTCGGGCTGCGCAAGATCCTGCGCAACGTGGACCTGGCCGCCGAGTTGGGCGCCACCACCTTCGTCATGTGGGGCGGGCGCGAGGGCGCCGAGTACGACTCCTCCAAGGACCTGGGTGCCGTCTTCGACCGCTACAAGGAGGGTCTGGACACCGTCGCGCAGTACATCAAGGACCAGGGCTATAACCTGCGCATCGGCCTGGAGCCCAAGCCGAACGAGCCCCGCGGTGACATCTTCCTGCCCACCGTCGGCCACGCCCTGGCCCTGATCGCCGAGCTGGACAACGGCGACATCGTCGGTCTGAACCCCGAGGTCGGCCACGAGCAGATGGCGGGTCTGAACTACACCCACGCCCTGGCACAGGCGCTGAACGCCGGCAAGCTCTTCCACATCGACCTCAATGGTCAGAAGGGCCTGAAGTACGACCAGGACCTGGTCTTCGGCCACGGCGACCTGCTCAGCGCCTTCTTCACCGTCGACCTGCTGGTCAACGGCTTCCCCAGCGGCGGCCCGCGCTACGACGGGCCGATCCACTTTGACTACAAGCCCTCGCGCACCGACGGCATTGAGGGTGTGTGGGAGTCCGCGGCCGCCAACATGGAGATGTACATCCAGCTGGCGGAGAAGGCCCGTGCCTTCCGCGCCGACCCGGAGGTGCAGGAGGCGCTCAAGCTCTCCGGCATCTACGAGCTGGCCGAGCCGACCCTCGCCGAGGGGGAGACGATCGCCGACCTGCTCGCCGACCGCTCCGCCTACGAGGACTTCGACGCCGAGGCGGCCGCCGCCCGCGACTACCACTACGTCAACCTCTACGAGAAGGCCGTCCAGCACCTCATCGGTTGAACCGGAGTGGCGATGGGGTGGCGCCAAGGCGGTGCCGCCCCATCGCCCGTCGGCCCCCGCGAGGAAGGCGACCCTTCGCCTCGACAACGTCCCGCTTCAACATACGACTACACGACTACGCTTTAGTTCGTCCCCTCGAAATCCAACCGCCTTCAACGTGGAAGGAACTCTTATGGCCCTCGTCGCCGGCGTCGACTCCTCGACGCAGTCCTGCAAGCTCGTCGTCCGCGACGCCGCCACCGGCGCCCTCGTGCGTGAGGCCAAGGCCTCCCATCCGGACGGTTCCGAAGTCCACCCCGATCACTGGTGGACCGCACTCAACGAAGTGATCGACGCCGTCGGCGGGCTCGATGACGTCGCCGCCCTGAGCGTTGGCGGGCAGCAGCACGGAATGGTGGTGCTCGATGCCGACGGTGAGGTCATCCGCCCCGCCCTGCTGTGGAACGACACCCGCAGCGCCGGCGCCGCCCGCGATCTGATCCGCGAGCTCGGCGACGGCGACGAAGCCGCCGGGGCCAAGGCCTGGGCCGACGCCGTCGGCTCGGTGCTCGTGGCCTCCCTGACCATCACCAAGCTGCGGTGGCTGGCCGACCACGAGCCCGAGAATGCCGCCCGCATCGCGGCCATCTGCCTGCCGCACGACTGGCTCACCTGGAAGCTGTCCGGCGCCGCCTCGCTGGACACCCTCGTCACCGACCGCTCCGACGCCTCCGGCACGGGCTACTTCGACTCCGTGGCCAACAGCTACCGCCGCGACCTGCTCGCGCTCGCCCTGCACCGCCGCGAGGCCGAGGTCGCCGACATCGTATTGCCCCGCGTCGTCGGCCCACACGAGGAGGCCGCCCGCGGCGGCGCCTTCACCACTCCGACAGGGAAGGCGCGGGACCTGACCCATCTGGTGCTCGGTCCCGGCTGCGGCGACAACGCCGGCGCCGCCCTCGGACTGGGCCTGCGGCCGGGCGCCACCAGCGTCTCCCTGGGCACCTCCGGCGTGGTCGCCGCCGTCTCCGCCACTCCCACACACGACCCCTCAGGGCTGGTCACGGGCTTCGCCGACGCCACTGGCGCCTTCCTGCCGCTGGCCTGCACGCTCAACGCCGCGCGCATTCTGGACGCCGCCAAGCAGGTGCTGGGAATCTCCTACGACGAGTTCGACCGGCTCGCACTGTCTGCCGAGCCCGGTGCCGCCGGGCTGGTGCACGTGCCCTACCTGGAGGGTGAGCGCACCCCGAACCTGCCCGAGGCCACGGGCATGCTCACCGGCATGACGCTGGCTTCACTGACCCCTGCGAACTACGCGCGCGCCGCCGTCGAGGGACTGCTGTGCCTTATGGGGGCGTGCGTCGACGCCGTGCGCGGCCAGGGGGTCGAGGTCGACGCCGTCACGCTCGTGGGCGGGGGAGTGAAGTGGGCCTGCGCCCGTGAGCTCGCCCCCGCCGTGCTCGGCGTTCCGGTGGAGGTGCCCGAGCCCGGCGAGTATGTCGCCAACGGCGCCGCCAAGCAGGCCGCCTGGGTGCTTGCCGGCGGTGAGGAGCCGCCCGCATGGGAACTCGGCCCGGTCGAGCACCTGACCGCCGAGCCGCAACCGCAGGTGCGTGCCGCCTACGACGCGGCTGCGGCCCTGGTGGCCGCCGCCCAGCAGGACTGAACGCTTGTTGGGCGGGGCCGCGGCAGCTTCCATGCCGGGAAGATGCCCGAGATCGGCACAAACGCCGTCTGCGTGCCTCGGGGCGGACTGCGAAACGGCGTGATTGCAACGCTCGGTTGAAGGCGAATCGGCGCGACCAGCCCGTTTGTGCCGAACTCAGACAGTTTGCTCAATGACGCGGCGGCGGGGCTGCCGCTACTCCCGCGGCGGCGCCGTCGAGTTGCGCTCGGACAGGGTGGTCGCTATCTCGATGTGATGGGCCTCGGGTTGGCCGTCCTGCATTAGGAGGACGGTTTCGACGGCCCTGCGCCCCATCTCTTCCAGGGGCTGGCGCACAGCTGTCAGGTGCGGTGTCGTGAGTGTCGTGATGAAAGTGTCGTCGTAGGAGACGACGCTGAGATCCTCCGGGATGCGCAGTCCGAGGTCGTCGGCGGCCTGCACGATACCGATGGCCTGGAGGTCGGAGCCCGCAGTGATAGCCGTCGGGCGGTCCGCGCCGAGCGAGAGCCACTCCCGGGCGACCTCATATCCAGCTGCCTGTGTGAAGGGGCCGTGCCGGATGAGTTCAGGGGCGGGCGTGAGCCCTTGGCGGCTGCAGGCGGACAGGAAGCCGTCAAGGCGGGCCGTACCGCTGAGGGAGGCGGAGGGCCCGGTGAGGACGGCTAGGCGCTTGTGCCCGAGTCCGAGCAGGTGGTCTGCGGCGCTGTGCCCACCGAGCCAGTTGGTCGCGCCTACAGAGACGATCTCCGGATGAGAGGAGTCCAGGGGATCGATGACGACGATCGGCAGCCGTGCCCCCTCGAGGTCGGCGACTGTGTCAGGGTCGAGGCTTGCGGTGAGTATTACGGCGCCCGAACGGTTGCGTGACAGCAGCCTGTGATTGAGATCCGACTGGGTTACGGTGGAGGTCCTGTCCGCGGACGTGTGAGTGCGTTCGACGACCAGGTCGACGCCGTGGGCCTCGGCCGCGTCGCGTGCCCCTTTAAGGATCGTCATGGCGTAGGCGCTGTCGATGACATCAGCCATGAACGAGATCGACGGAGGAGTCTCGTCGGGGCGGTGTGCCCGGGTGACGTAGCCGAGCTCTCTGATGGCGGCCTCGACTCGCGCGCGAGTGGCCGGTGAGACCTCGGGCCGGCCGTTGGCGACCTTTGAGGCGGTCGCGAGTGAGACGCCGGCCCGTGCGGCGACATCCGCAAGCAGGGGGCGACTCGCGGCGGACGGGTTGTTCATGGAAGTGCCTTTCAGCGGTCGGCGCGACGTGGTGGCCGCATTCCGCATGGTAGGGGACCAGGAGAGTTCTTCGTCTCCTCGTCCGCTCTAGAGGGTGCGGCGCGGCGCGTGACGGCGCAGGTGGTTCATCCGCCGACGACTTCATCAGGCGGGTCCCGGTACTTGCGGATCAACGTGAGGGTCGTTACTCTCAAGGCATAAAGTTTTGGCAGCCGGTCAAAACTGTCGATACGAAAGGCTCGAAGATGAGTATTCGTTGTCAGCACATGCTCTCGCGCCGTGGTCTTCTCAAGACTTCTGGTGTCGTAGTCGGCTCCGCGGCGATGGTGTCCGCGCTGGCCGCCTGCAGCTCCTCCGGCCCCAATTCCTCCGGTGCTGGCGGCTCGGGTGGCTTCGCCGCCAGCGCCTGGGCGATTCAGAGTTCCCAGTCGGACTCCTACGTCGCCGCTGTCGACCGTTGGAACCAGGCGCACCCCGATGAGGTGATCGACCTGCAGGTCATGCCCGACAACGGCTATAAGGACAAGGTCCGCGTAGCCCTCGGTGCTGGTCAGGCGCCGACTCTGGTCTACGGGTGGGGCGGCGGTGGCCTGCGCGACTACGTCGAGCAGGGCCTGGTCGACTCCATCACGCGGCTCGCGGGAACCGAGCATGCGGGCATCGCCGAGCGCTACCTTGAGGCGACCCTCGGCGCGGCGACCATCGACGGTGAACTTTACGGAGTCCCGATCGGCAACATGCAGCCCGTCGTCGTGCTCTACAACAAGGAAGTCTTCTCCACGATGGGTGCCGAGGCCCCGCAGACCTGGGACGAGCTGCTCGCCGTGGTCGCCAAGGCCAAGAGCGCGAACATCACCCCGATCGCCCTGGCGGGCCAGAGCAAGTGGCCCCACCTTCCTTACCTCGCCTACTTGGTGGACCGCATCGGCGGTCCGGAGGTGTTCGCCAGGATCGAGGCCGACGAGGCCGATGGCTGGTCCGACCCCGCGGTACTGGAAGCCGCGCAGAAGATCCAGGAACTCGTACAGGTCGGCGCCTTCGCCGACGACGCCTCCGCAACCTCTTATGAGAGCGGTGCGGCCGATGCCCTGCTCTACACCGGCAAGGCGGCGATGCTCGTCATGCTGTCCAACGCCTATTCCAATATCGCCCAGGCCTCCCCCCAGTTCGTAGAGTCGGGCAACCTCGGCTACTTCCCCTTCCCTGCGGTCGAAGGCGGCAAGGGCGACCCGAAGGATGTCACCGGCAACCCTTCGGCGTACTGGTACATCTCCAGCGCCTCGACCGACGCAGCCAAGGATGTCGCCATCCGCTTCCTGGACGAGCAGGTCATGAACGACCAGTACGTCGATGAGATCATCGGCCGCGCCTCGGTGCCGGGTGCCGTGTCCGCAGGCGACAAGCTCGCCGCCGCGGACGATCCCTTCGCGTCCTACGTGTTCGAACTGGTCAACGAGGCGCCGGCCTTCCAGCTGTCCCTGGACCAGGCACTCACACCGGTTCAGGGAGAGGCCCTCAACACCGCGCTTGACCAGCTGTTCCTCCTGGAGATCACCCCCCAGGAGTTCGTTGACACCATGACCGCCACCGTCGGCAAGTGAGGCCCTCGTGAGTGCTTCAAACAACTCCCACGACGCGCGGACGGGGACGAACGCCGGACCCAGCCCGTGGTTCATCGCCCCGGCCTTGGTCCTGTTCGTCGTCTTTGCGATCGTTCCTCTGTTCGGCGCGGTGATCCTGTCCCTGACCAAGTGGGACGGCCTCGGGTCGCCGGAGTGGACGGGAATGACTAACTGGCGCGCCGTACTGACTGATCCGGTCACCTGGACCACGATCAGGCTCAGCCTCATAGTGATGGTCGGATCCTGGGTCGTGCAGACTCCGCTCAGCCTGCTGCTGGGTGTCTGGGCGGCCCGGGAGGGTCGTACACGCGCCGTCGTCACGACCGTCTACTTCCTGCCCCTGCTGCTGTCCTCCGCAGCGGTAGGCCTGACCTTCAAGAACCTGCTCGACCCGAACTTCGGCATGACCGCCATGCAGTGGCTCGGGCCGCTGAGCAGAAACTGGCTCGGGGACAGGGGAACGGTGCTCACGGTCGTCATCTTCATCGTCGCCTGGCACTTCGTGCCGCTGCACACCCTGCTCTACCAGGCGGGCGCGCGGCAGGTCCCGAAGTCCCTCTACGAGGCCGCCTCGTGCGACGGCGCCGGCGGACTGCGGATGTTCTTCCAGATCACGCTGCCGCAGCTGAAGTACACGATCGTCACCTCCTCGACCCTGATGCTCGTCGGCTCGTTGACCTACTTCGACCTCATTTTCGTGCTGACGGCGGGCGGGCCGGGTTACGCCACCCGGATCCTGCCGCTGCACATGTACCTCACGGGCTTCCAGGCGGCGGACATGGGGCGTGCCAGTGCCATCGCCACGCTGCTGGCGACGCTGGGGCTGATGCTGTCCCTGACACTCACGAGGGTTACGGGCTTCACCCGGATGGAAAGTCAGCAGGAGGGAATCTGATGAGCGCCGCAGCCCTGGCCCAGATCAGCGAGATCAGCGCGCGGGACGCGCCGCGGCGCCGTCGGCCGCGGCTGAACATCCCCGGCGGCATGGGTGCCCTCCTCTGGCTCCTCGTCGTGGTCGTGCCGATCTACTGGGTGGTAATCACCTCGTTGCGCACGCAGCAGAACTTCTTCACCGACGGGGCACTGGTTCCGCCGAGTGACCCGACCCTGGAGAACTACGCGCTGGTGTTTGAGAAGGGCTTCGCGCGATTCTTCCTCAACTCGATCATCGTGACCGTCGGAGCCGTCGGCCTGACCATCGCCGTCGGGCTCATGGCGGCTTACACCATCGTGCGCAGCAAGCGGCCGCTCGCCAAGCGGTCCCTGAGCGTCTTCCTGCTCGGCCTGGCAATCCCGGCCCAGTCGGCGATCATCCCGATCTTCTACATGATCACGAGGATGCGCCTGTACGACACACTCCTGGCCGTGATCCTGCCGTCCGCCGCCTTCGCCATTCCGATCACGGTGCTCATATTCACCAACTATCTCAGGGATATCCCGGGCGAGTTGTTCGAGTCGATGCGCCTGGACGGGGCCACCGAGGGGCAGATCCTCCACAGGCTCGTGCTGCCGCTGTGCGTGCCGGCGATCTCGACGACCGCGATCTACAACGGCGTCAACGTCTGGAACAACTTCCTGTTTCCGCTAGTGCTGACTCAGTCGCCCCGGAGCAGGGTCCTGCCCCTGGCACTGTGGACCTTCCAGGGGGAGTTGACGATCAACGTGCCCGCCATGATGGCGGCCATTGTGCTGTCGGCACTGCCGATACTCACGCTCTACGTCCTCGGCCGACGCCAACTCATCGCCGGAATGACGGCTGGATTCGGCAAATAGGCCTGCGCCCGCATTCGGGGCCGAGCCGGCTCCTTCACCAAACCTCACCGAAAGAACTCCAATGACCTACACCTGCAAACGCACCTCCGCCGACTGGCCCATCGCCGCCGCAATGCTTCCCTTTCCGGGCTCCCAGGACGCCGACGAGGCCGTCTGGCGCAAGCAGCTCGCCCAGGTCCGCTTCGAGGGCTTCACGGCCATTGACCTCACCGACAACTGGGTACGCATCGCAGATCTCAGTCGGGAGCGCCTGGCGCTCCTGAAGGGACTTCTGGAGGAGTACGGGCTCACACCTGTGGCTGTCTCCGCGATCCGCCGCTCCGTGATCGACCCCGTCGACTGGGAGGGCAATCTCGCGTACTCGCACCGGGTGATCGACGCGGCGGCCTTCCTCGGGGCTGAGATCGTCTCCGTCGGCCTGCACCGTCCGCTCCTTGACGCCCAGGCCCGGGCGCTGTGGTTCTGGACCCAGCCCGGCCCCGTCGACTCCCACGATCCCGATAACTGGCGCCGAGCCGTCACCCGCCTGCGCGAGCTCGGCGAGCACGTCGAACGTGCGGGCATGGCCCTGTCCCTGGGAGATGTACGAGGACACCCTGCTCGGCACCGCCGACTCCGCGGTCCGGCTCGTCACCGACATCGACATGAGCAGCGTCGGCCTCAATCCCGACCTGGGCAACATCTACCGGCTGCACCGGCCTATCGAGGACTTCCTCGTGAGCGTCGAGAAATGCATGCCCCACGCCAACTACTGGCACATGAAGAGCTACTCGCGTGACGTCGACGCCGAGGGGCACGTCACCACCGTGCCCGCGCCCATGGCCTTCGGCACGGCGAACTACCGCCAGGCGATCCAGATCGCCACTGACGCCGGCTTCGACGGCCCCGATGTGCGTGGAGAACTACGGCGGCGATGGATTGACCGTCTCCGCGGAGAACATGCGCTACATCCGCCGGATGCTGGCTGTGGCGCTGAACGAGATCTGAAAGGGAACCACCATGACTGACAGAACCACGGCGCGCCGCACGGCCGTCCTCGGCCTGGGGGCCATGGGCCTGCCCATGGCCACCCGCCTTGCCGCCCTCACCCCGGGTACCGTAGTTGGCTACGACCCCTTCGAGTCACGCCGCGAACTCGCCGCGAATGACGGGGTCCTGCCCGCCGCCACCGCCGCCGCAGCCGTCCGAGGCGCTGACGTCGCCGTCATCGCAGTGAGGTCCGCAGACCAGATCCGCCAGGTGCTGTTCGGGTCCCAGGGCGCCGTCTGCGGCCTGCGCGAGGGTGCGGTCGTCATCACCACCTCAACCGTCGGTTCCGCCTGCGTGGTGGAGGTGGAGAAGAGGCTGGCGGAACGCGGTGTCCTCACCGTCGACGCCCCGGTCTCCGGCGGGGCGGTCCGCGCGGCCGACGGCTCGCTGCTGATCATGATCGGAGGATCGCCGGAGGCGCTCCGGGCCGGCCGCCCTACGCTCACCGCCCTGGGTGCGACCCTGGTAGAGATGGGCCCGGTCGGAGCCGGTCAGAATATGAAGGCCGTCAACCAACTGCTGTGCGGCATCCACACCGCGGCCGCGGCAGAGGCACTCGCCATGGCGGAGAGCCTCGGCCTTGATCCGCACCGGTGCGTGGAGGTGTTCATGCAGGGAGCCGCAGCCTCGTTCATGCTCGGCGACCGTGGTCCACGCATGGCCGAGCAACTGCGGGGAGCACCGGTCGAGCTGCGCTCCCGCCTGGACATCATCGACAAGGACATGGGCATTGTCGGCGACCTCAACCGGGCCGCCCACCTGCCCACACCCGTCGCGTGCGCCGCCGAGAACCTCTACCGCACAGCCATGAGAGCAGGCCTCGGGGCTCAGGACGATTCCGTCCTGGCGGCATTCCTGCGCGGCGAGGCCGGCACCGAGAACTGACCCCGCCGCGACAAGCTCTCAAGGAAGCTCTCAAGGAAAAGGAACAGGAACCAAAACCATGGAGATACACGTCCGCAAGACGGGATCCGACCTTGCCGCAGGGACGGCGCAGGAATCTCTCCTGACCATCTCGGAGGCCGCCCGCAGAGCCATGCCCGGTGACACCGTCATCGTCCATGCGGGCACCTACCGCGAGTGGGTCGACCCCCGGCGCGGGGGACGCGACGAACTGCGACGCATCACGTACACGACCGCTCCCGGGGAGCACGTCATTATCAAGGGCTCCGAGGAGCTGACCGACTGGGAGGAGGGCGAGGACGGCCTGTGGTCCACGGTGCTCGACAACTCCCTGTTCGGCGACTTCAACCCTTACCGGGAGGTAGTAGCCGGTGACTGGCTGGTACGTCCGGTGGGAACGGACGCCCCCCAGCACCTGGGCGAGGTGTACCTAGACGGTACGGCGCTGAGGGAGGTGCGCGACCTCGACGAACTGCGCCGGGCCCCGGCGCTGCCCGAGATCGTCGACGACTGGACCGGGGTGCAGGTGGCTCCCGCCGGAGGACCGGTTCCCGGCACCTGGCTGGCGGTCGTCGATGAGGCGACGACGACGATCACGGTCAACCTCGGGGGCCGCAGCCCGCGGGAGGCGCTCCTCGAGGCGAATGTCCGCCGCTCGGTCTTCTATCCGCGCACTCACCAGATCGACTACATCACCGTGCGCGGCTTCGAGCTGGCGCATGCCGCAACCCCATGGGCGCCGCCGACCGGAGACCAGCCCGGCCTCATCGGCCCCAACTGGGCCAGGGGCTGGATCATTGAGGACAACCACATTCACGACGCCAAGTGCTCGGCCGTGTCGCTGGGGAAGGAGGGTTCTACCGGAGACAACTACTCCACCACGAGGAAGGACCGCTCGGGCTACCAGTACCAGCTGGAGTCGGTCTTCGCCGGACTCGAGCTCGGGTGGTCCAAGGAGAAGGTGGGCTCCCACGTGGTGCGCCGCAACTTAATCCACGACTGCGGTCAGAACGCCGTCGTCGGTCACATGGGCTGCGCCTTCTCGACGATCGAGGACAACGAGATCCACTCCATCTCTGCGCGCCGGGCCTTCTACGGCCACGAGATCGCAGGCATCAAGCTGCACGCCGCGATCGACACGAGGATCGCCCACAACCACGTGCACGGATGCTCCCTCGGCATCTGGCTCGACTGGGAGACCCAGGGGACCAGGGTCACCCGCAACGTGCTGCACGACAACTCGCGTGACCTCTTCGTCGAGGTCAGCCACGGCCCTTACGTCGTGGACTCGAATGTCTTCGCCTCTCCCGCATCGATCGAGACACTCAGCCAGGGCGGCGCCTACGTGGCGAACCTCGTGCTCGGCACCGTCAGGGCCGAGACCGTCCCCGACCGCTCCACGCCCTACCACCTGCCCCACTCGACGAAGGTCGCCGGTGTCTCGGTTGTGTTCGGAGGTGATGACCGCTTCATCGGCAATATCTTCGGTCCCGGGACTCGGGCCCCGGCCTACGCCCGGCCCCACTCGGCACTGAGCGCGCACGGGCACGGGACGGTCGCCTACGACGGGTGCCCGGCGAACTGGGACGAGTACCTCTCCCGGATTGAGATGGAGGCCGGCGACCACGGCCGCTACAACAGTGTGCGCCAGGTCGTGATCATTCGCGACAACGTCTACCTCGGCGGCGCCCGGGGCTACGCACAGGAGGACCGTCCCGGGAGGATCGACGACGGTGCCGCCCGGGTCGAGGCCGATGGTGATGGATGCGTGAGCGTCATTATCGATCTTCCCGAGGGCGAGGAGCTCCCCATCCTCGCCCCGGTAAATGCGCAGGACCTCGGGCATGTGCGTATGGCCGGGCTGCCCTTCACCGCGCCTGACGGCTCCCCGGTGTGCCTGTCCCCGGATCTCATCGGGAATGAGCGTCCTGATGAGACCTGGATCCCCGGTCCGCTTGCGGAGGTCGGGGACGGACGCATCTGCGTGTGGGACACCGATCAGGTGCTCGGCGCAGAGGGGAGGACAGCCCCATGACCATGATTTACAACAGCCCGGCCGACTTCACCGAGGACGCGACCAGGGGCTTCGTCGAGTTGTACTCCGACAGACTCCGTCCGGTGCCCGGCGGCGTCGTGCGTCGGCGGCGCCCCGCGGATCCCAAGGTGGCCGTCATCTACGGGGGCGGCTCCGGCCACTATCCGGCCTTCGCCGGCCTGGTCGGCCCAGGCATGGGGGACGGCGCCGTCATCGGCAATCTCTTCACCTCTCCGTCTACAGCCCAGGCGTACTCGGTGGCACGAGCCGCCTCCTCCGGGGGAGGTGTAGTCATCAGCTATGGCAACTACGCGGGCGACGTCATGAACTTCGGCATCGCCGGGGAACGGCTTACCGCCGAGGGCATCGAGACCCGACAGCTCATCATCACCGATGACATCGCCTCCGCGCCGGCGGAGGAGGCCGCGAAGCGGCGTGGGATCGCCGGGGACTTCGTGGTTTTCAAAGTCCTGGGGGCAGCGGCGGAGCGTGGAGACGACCTCGACGAGGTGGTGAGGCTCGGACTGAGGGCCAACGCCGCGACCTTCTCGCTAGGTGTGGCCTTCGCCGGCTGTACCTTCCCCGGTGCCCGGGAGCCACACTTCACGGTGCCTGAGGGCAAGCTGGGGATCGGACTCGGGATCCATGGGGAGCCGGGGCTGGAGGACATAGACTGGATGCCCGCGGACGAACTGGCCGCTCTCCTCGTGGAGCGTCTGCTCACGGAGCGTCCGGCAGGGTCGGGGCCGCGGGTTGCTGCGATCCTCAACGGCCTGGGCTCCACGAAGTACGAGGAGCTGTTCCTGTTGTGGGGTCATGTAGCGGCCCTGTTGCGGGAGGCCGATCTGGAGATCGTCGCGCCCGAGGTTGGGGAACTCGTGACCAGTCTCGACATGGCCGGGGTGTCACTGACTCTGTGCTGGTTGGACGAGGAGTTGGAGCCCCTGTGGCTGGCGCCCGCGCACACCCCCGCATTCCGTCGGGGCGTGCTGGAAGGGACGGCCGCACCCACAACCGCCGATGAAGCATCCATTGAGGGCTTCAATGCCGAGGCCGAGTCGCCGGTGGGATCGGCGGCCTCCCGCGCAGTCGCCGCCCTGGTCCTCGACTGCCTGCGGGCGATGCAGGCTGTGCTGCACGACCAGGAGGTCGAGCTGGGCCGTATCGACCAGGTGGCCGGTGACGGCGACCATGGCCGGGGCATGGTCCGCGGAATCGACTGCGCCGTCGACGCCGCCGCGGCTGCGCTGGAGACGGGCTGGGGCGCTGCGGGCGTATTGGCACGTGCCGGTGACGCGTGGGCCGAACACGCCGGCGGTACCTCGGGGGTGCTATGGGGAGCCGCGCTGAGGGCGCTGGGCGCCGGGCTCGGCAACGAGGATGCTGCTGCGCCCGCCGACGTGGCTGCTGCCGTGGAGCAGTTCGTCCTGGCAATGACCGATCTGGGCAAGGCTGAGCTCGGGGACAAGACGATCATTGATGCGGCGGTGCCGTTCCGTGACCGCCTGCGCCTCGAGGTCGATGCGCAGGCGTCGCTGGGCGAGGCGTGGAGCGCGGCCTCGGCCGAGGCGTGTCGTGCGGCCGAGGCGACGAGCGCTCTGTCACCGCGAAAGGGGCGCGCCCGTCCGCTCGCCGAGAGGTCGATAGGACATCCGGATCCCGGGGCCGTCTCCTTCGGGATGTGTGTGGCGGCCGTCGGTCGTATCCTCGGCGCGGCCGGTGGGGACGCCTGAGCAGTGACGACGGCGGTCGAGCGGGGACGGGCGTCCTGTGTCCCGTCTCCGCCCGACCGCCTGCACAGTTGGTCTTGTGGAGCACAGCGGCATGGCGATGCCGTCACGCGCCGGAGGACTCAGACCCCGGTCGCCTCGTAATCGCGGATACGGTCTACTTTGGGGGCGGAACGGCTCGCTGCGTCGAAGACGCCGCCGAGATATTCACGCAGGAGGACCTTGGCCGTCTCGGGTCCGACGACCTGGGATCCCATGGAGATCAGGTTCGCATCATTGGAGCGGGCCGCGCGCTGAGCCTGGTACGCGTCGGTGATGCAGGCGCAGTAGGCGCCGGGGACCTTGTTGGCGGCGATGGATACCCCGATGCCCGTGCCGCACAGCAGCACTCCGCGGTCGGCCCGCCCCGCGACGACGTCCTGGGCGACTCGGATTGCGACGTTGGCGTAAACGGGGTCCTCAGAGGGGTAGTCGACGACCTCATGACCGAGTTCGGTCGCCTCGGTCATGAGCAGGCGCTTGAGTGCGGTGGCGTTGGGGTCGCAGCCGAATGCGAGCTTCATGGCGGTCCTCCTTCGGGCCGTTGCCCGGCGCCGATGGAAGAAGCGGGGGCGACCGGGATTACATCCTTCGTGGCGAAAGTTTAGGGAGGCGACAGAAAACATCGCAATACCTGAGTGCGATTTGCGTCGTTGCTCACGGTCAGTGCGCCTGTGCCCGCGACGGCGGGGCTGCCGCTACTCCCGCGGCGGCGCCGTGGACTGGCGCGCGACCAGGCGGGTGGGGATCTTGACCGAGCCGATGGTGCGCCTGGTCCCGGTTCCCGTGGAATCCTCGGCGAGGTCGAGGGCCGCCTCGACGGCGCGCGCCCCCATGGTCTCCAGGGCCTGGTGAATCGTGGTCAGCGGAGGCGCGGCGCATTCGGCCAGGAAGGTGTCGTCGAAGCCCACGACGCTGAGCGCGTCGGGCACCGACACCCCGCGCTGACGGGCCGCCTCGTACACGCCGATCGCGGAGACGTCGCAGGCGCACATGACGGCGGTGGGTCTGCGCTCGCTCTCCAGATCCAGCAGGCTGAGCCCCGCCCGCACGCCGGTGTCATAGGTGTAGCTGTCTCCCAGCACCAGTGCCGGATCGACGTCGAGGCCGGCGTCCATCATGGCGGAGCGGAAGCCGAGCAGGCGTTCACGCGCCGGCAGAGAGCGCTGCGGCCCGGCGACGAAGGCGATGCGCTGGTGTCCCAGTGCGAGCAGGTGCTGGGTGGCGGTCATGCCGCCGTTCCAGTTGGTCGAGGAGATCTCCACCACGCCGTCGGGGGTCTCCTGGGCCGGGTCCACGGTGATCACCGGCAGCCGGAGTGAGCGCACGGCGTCGAGCTGCGCCGCGGACAGCTCCATGGTGACCACTATCAGTGCCAGGTGCCCCTCGGCCACGATCCGACGCACCCAGGAGTCCGCGGCGGACTCTCGGCGGTTGGAGAAGGAGCGGACGTCGAGAATGGCGCCGTGGTCGTGCGCGGCGGCGACCGCTCCGGCCAACACCCGGTTGGTGTAGTAGGTGTCGAGGGAATCGAAGACGATTGTGACCGTCGGGGAACTGCGCTCCGCGGATGTCGGGGCCTCGTAGCCGAGTTGCTCGGCCAGGTCCAGGATCTGTCGCCGCGTGCGGGCGGAGACGTCCTGACGGCCATTTATCGCCTTGGACACGGTTGCGCGCGAGACTTTCGCCGCCGCGGCGATGGTGTCGAGCGTAACGCGTTCGCGCGGTGCCACAGCGTCCTCCGTTCTCGGGTAGTTCCCGACCGGCGCCAGCAGCCGGTTGTACAGGTTTGTACCGGCAAGCGTAGTGGTCGGCGAACGGCGGGCCGTCGGTGGGGCGGCGGATGCCGATCTCGGTATGGCGGCCCTGCCTTGTTTCCGGGGTAACCCGCTTCTAGACTCAATGCGTATCCGAAAATAAGCGAAATAACACGAAAGCCGGTCGTTGGGCGGTTACCGCCCGGGCGATCGGCGGGTGGAGGATGGTGCACATGGCGGTCCTGCCCGAATCGCTCGGCCCGCTGCCTGCGGTGGCCGTGGCGGAGCCGGAGGATTTCGACGGTTTTTGGGAGCGGACGCTGAGCCGGGCGCGCAGCCACGACCCCGACGCGGTGCTGGTTGAACGCACCGGCGTCGCGCAGCCCCTCACCGAGCTGCGCTACTGGGACTTCTCCTTCAGCGGCTTCGGCGGTCAACGGGTACGTGCCTGGCTTTCCCGCCCGGCGAGCCGCGACGGCGAGGTGCTGCCCTGCGTGGTGCAGATCCCGGGGTACGGCCGGGGGCGCGGCCTGCCGGGGGAGAATCCGCACGTGGCCGCCGCGGGGATGGCCCACCTGCTGCTCGACGTACGCGGCCAGGGGTACGGATACGGCAGCGGCGGCGACACCCCCGATCCCGACGCCGGCGCCCCGGAGGCGCCCGGCGTGGTCACCCGCGGCATCGCCTCGCCCGCCACCTACTACTACCGGCGCCTGATCGTGGACGCCGTGCGGGCCGTCGATGCCGTACGAGCGCAGCCGGACATCGACTCCGAGCGCGTGTTCGTAATGGGCAACTCGCAGGGCGGCGGCGTGGCGCTGGCAGTAGCGGGGCTGGTGCCCGACCTGCGCGGGGTCACCGTGTCCGTCCCCTTCCTGTGCGACGTGCCCGCCGTGTACCAGGTGGCCCAGGGGGAGCCGTATGCGGAGCTGGTGCGCTACCTGGCGGTGCGGAGAACCGGGCGTGAGGAGGCCTTCCGCACCCTGTCGTACGTCGACGGCGTCAACCACGCCCGGCGCGCTCAGGCCCCTTCGCTGTGGGGTTTGGGGCTGCGCGACACCTGCTGCCCCCCGCTCGGAGGGCAGCAGGCGCTGGCCGCATACGCCGGCCCCGCACAGGTGGAGCTCTATCCCGACAACGGTCACGAGGGCGGCGAGTTCCACTACCTGCGCCGCCAGCTCGCCTGGATCCGGGAGCGGTGCACGGGCTCGGAGTCCTAATAGTTTTGCCGCTGGGCAATTAATGGCAACCTGCGCGACAAGGTAGCGCAACACCTAAAATCTAGACTTTTTCGGCCTTTCATATTTTAAGTACGAGAAGACAAATCGCTTGACCTGGGAGGTGTGGCGGGCTACTCTAAGGCGGTCGCCAACGAAAGCTGAAGCGAAAAGATTCGCTAGGGCGTCAATTCACAAGGAGGTGATGTGTCGTGGCAGAAGTGGTGGATACCGCGCCATCCCCGTCGCGACCGGCGGGGCGCCGTGCCGCCTCCACGCCTACGGCTGCGACCGCCGGCACCAGGTCCCGCAGGAGCGGGGGACGATCCGGCAGGCGCAGGTCCAGTCGCCGCGGCGACTGGCAGCTATACACCCTCGTGGTCATCCCGGTCATCTGGTTCATCGTCTTCCGGTACGCGCCCATGGTCGGCAATGTCATCGCCTTCCGCAGGTTCGTGCCCGGCGGATCCATGTACGGCGAGGAATGGGTCGGACTGAAGTACATTCAGATGTTCATCGCGGACCCCACCTTCTGGCGCGTGTTCCGTAACACGGTGGTCATCGGTTTCTCGACACTGCTGGTCTCCTTCCCGGCACCGATCATCCTGGCCCTGCTCCTGAACGAGGGTCCGCCGAGTCTGGTTCAAGAAGATCGTTCAGACCGTTTCATACCTGCCACACTTCCTCTCGATGGTCATCATTGCGGGGATCATCATGGAAGTCGTCGCGGTGGACGGCCCGATCAACAGCCTGATCACCGCCTTGGGCGGTCAGGCGGTCAACTTCATTCAAACGGCCAAGGCGTTCGTGCCCATCTACGTCATCTCCGACGTGTGGCAGACCGTTGGCTGGGGGACGATCCTGTATCTGGCGGCGCTCACCACCATCGATGACTCCTTGTATGAGGCTGCCCAGATCGACGGCGCGAACCGATGGCAGCAGACCTGGCACATCACGCTGCCGGGAATTCGGCCCACTATCGTTACGCTACTGATTCTCAACGTCGGCTCCTTCCTGGCGGTGGGCTTTGAGAAGATCCTGCTGATCTACAACCCGTTGACCTATGAGACCGGCGATGTCATCTCCACCTACCTGTACCGGGTGGGCCTGCAGTCGTCCAACTTCAGCTATGCGGCAGCCATCGGCCTGTTCGAGTCATTGATCGGGCTGATCATGGTCTTGGCCGCCAACCTGGCGTCCCGCAAGTTCGCCAAGACGAGTCTGTGGTGATTGGATATGCCTGTTCAAAACGCCAAATACGATTCGCGCAGCTACCGGGCCTTCCGCCTGCTCAACACGGTCATACTCCTGGGCGTCATATTCGTGACGCTGTTCCCCTTCCTGAACGTCGTGGCCAAGTCCTTCTCAAGCGAGGCGGCCATCTCTGCCGGGGAGGTGAACCTCATCCCCAAGGGATTCAACGTCACTACCTACAAAGTGGTGCTTGGGGACTCCGCCTTCTGGACCGGCTATCGGAACACCATCGTGTACACGGTCGTCGCCACCTTCATCTCGCTGGTCTTCACCACTGCGTTCGCCTACGTACTGTCCAAGAAGGACCTGAAGGGCCGCAATGCGCTGGTCGGCTTCGCCGTATTCACCATGTTCTTCAACGGTGGTCTGATCCCGAACTACATTCTGATTACCAACCTGGGCATGAAGAACACGATCTGGGCGGTCGTGCTGCCCAATGCGATCAACGTGTTCAACCTGCTGGTCATGAAGTCCTTCTTCGAGGGGCTGCCGCATGAACTGGAGGAGGCCGGCGAGCTCGACGGGTTGGGTACCTACGGAATCCTCTTCCGCATCGTGCTGCCGTTGTCCAAGGCGATCCTCGCCACCATGTTCCTCTTCTATGCGGTCGCCAACTGGAACGCCTGGTTCGGGGCCTTCCTGTACTTCGACGACAAGAACCTGTTCCCGGTCACCATCTACCTGCGCAACATGCTCGCGGGAGTGACCACCTCCGACTCCCTCGGAGGAGGAACCGCCGACCAGACCCAGATTTCCTCCAACCTCAGATCGGTGACCATGGTGCTCACCTCGCTGCCGATCCTCTGCGTCTACCCCTTTGTGCAGAAGTACTTCGTCACCGGCGTCACCCTTGGGTCCGTCAAGGGCTGACAAGAGCCCACAAAGGCGTCGACCGGGGGCGCGGCCGGCAACGGCAGCGGCGCCCACCCATCCATCCACCACTCCTCCCAATCCGACCCACCATCCGGCCGATCATGGCCGACACCATTAGAAAGGCACTCAGCGATGAGCCCCAGTCTCTTCTCCCACCCCATCACCCGCCGTCGGGCCGGCGCCCTGCTTCTGAGCACGGCGGCAGCCGCCGCACTGGCGGCCTGTGGCTCCGGCTCCGACTCCGGCGATGCGGCGCAGGGCATGACCAATACGGCCGCCGCCATGGATGACTTCGCCGCCGATACCAGCTTCAAGGCGGCCGAGCCGCTGAACTTCAGTTGCCTGTTCTCCGATCACCCCAACTACCCCTATAAGGCCGACTGGATGCTGCTGGAGGAGATCACCAACCGCACCAATGTCACCCTCGACATGACGATCGTGCCCATGTCCGACTACGAGCAGAAGCGCTCTCTGCTGATCTCCTCCGGCGACGCACCGCTCATCCTTCCCAAGACGTACCCCGGCCAGGAGTCCGCCTTCGTCTCCTCCGGGGCGGTCCTGGCGGTGTCCGACTACTTCGACCTCATGCCCAACTTCCGCAAGAAGGTTGAAGAATGGCAGCTTGACGAAGAGCTGGACACGCTGCGCCAGGCCGATGGCTCCATCTATGTTCTTCCCGGCCTGCACGAGGAGATCTGGCCCGACTACACCTTCGAAATCCGCAAGGATCTCCTCGACGAACAGGGACTGGAGCTGCCCACCACGTGGGAGGAGCTGCAGGACGTGATTTCTAAGGTGCAGGAGCGCCACCCGGACATGAAGGGCATCTCCGATCGTTTCGAGGGGCTCAGCATGCTCAACCTTGCAGCGGTCTCCTACGGCACCCAGTCCGGCGGTTCCTGGGGCATGACCACCATGGCCGAGTGGGACGAGGACTCGCAGTCGTTCATCTTCTGCGGCACCTCCGACAACTACAAGGCCATGGTCACCATGCTGCGCGGCATGGTCGACGCCGGCGTGCTCGACCCGGACTCCTTCACCCAGGACGAGGACACGGCCGTCAACACCTTCACCACCGGCAAGTCGATCGCCATCGGCACCAACTCCCAGTACGACGTCACCTACGAGACGACGATGAAGGAGACCCTCGGAGAGGGCAACTTCGAGGTCGTCAAGATTCTCCAGCCGGCCGGCCCCGCCGGCGCGCTGATCGGTGGCACCCGCCTGGAGAACGGCATCATGATCTCCTCCAAGGCCGCCGACGACCCGAACTTCGTGGCCATGATGCAGTTCATCGACTGGCTGTGGTACTCCGACGAGGGCGAAGAATTCGCCAAGTGGGGTGTGGAAGGGGTTACCTACAACAAGGACGCAGATGGCACCCGCACGCTGGTCGATGACATCAACTACAACGGTCTGAACCCGGCCGGCGACAAGGACCTGCGCGTCGAGTACGGCTTCTCCGGAGGCGTCTTCGCCTACGGCGGCACCACTGAACTGCTGCACTCAATGATGCTGGACAAGGAACTTGCCTGGCAGGAGGAGATGGCAGCCACGCACACGCAGAGGCCCATCGATCCGCCGGCCCCGTTGGATGAGACCCAGCGCGAGCAGGCAACGCTCCTGATCACTCCGCTACAGGACTACGTCATGCAGGAGACGCTGAAGTTCATCACAGGAAGGCGCGACCTGGCCGAGTGGGACACCTACGTCACCGAATGTGAGGCCAAGGGCGTGACCTCCTACATGGACATCCTCAACGCGGCGCGCGCCACCTACGTGGAGAACAATGGCTGACCGTCACCCGGGTGCGGGCACCCCATCGCGGGGCGCCCGCACCGTGGCCCCCTCCGCCGCCCCCAGCGGGGGCGTGGACGCCGACGGCCGGAGCGCCCCTGCCCCCGACGCCTACGCCGACTCCCTGCTGGTGCGGGCCAGCTCGGTCATCTACCAGGCGGTCGCCCTCGCCATCGGCGCGCTGCCACTGGTGGCGCCGGCAGCGATCGGCATGCTAGTCCTCGACGGCGCCGCCGCCTGGTCGCTGCTGGCGACAGCGTTCACCTGGGCGCTGGCACTGACCGCCCTGCCCGCCGTCGTCTACGCCGTCACCCGCCCCGGGTGGACCGATGACCCCTCCGCGCGCCGTCGCATCGCCGCCCTGTGGCGCGGCTGGCGAGGGGCGATCGGCCAGTTCGGGCCCATTGCCGCGCTCGCGGTCATGCTGGCGATCGGCCTGGCGGGCTCCGCCGGGGGAGTGGCGGGCGGGCTGCGCCTGGCCCTGCTGGCCTTCCTGGCCGTGGTCGGGCTGGGAGTCGGACGGGTGGGCGCGATCATCGCCCTGTTCAATTTCAAAAGCTCCGATCTGCTCGTGCTCACCGTCGTCATGAGCGTTCGCGACGCCGCCGGAACCCTCCTCCTCGCGGGCATCGGGGCCGCGGGCCTCCTCCTCGCCCTGCACGCCCCGGCCGCCCTGGTGCTCGCCTGGGTGCCGCTGTGCGCGCTGGCCGCACCCGCCACGCGCGGGCAGCGGCGCATCCTCACCGCGCAGTTCACTCGGCCGACCGACCCGACGTCCACCTCGTTGGAGTGATGCATGCACCTGCCCGCACACATCCTGCACGGCGGCGACTACAACCCCGAGCAGTGGGACGACGCCACCATCGATACCGATCTGGCCGCCCTGGAGGCGGCCGGTATCAATACCCTCACCCTCAATGTCTTCGGCTGGGCGGAGCTGCAACCCGCCCCGAATACCTTCGCCTGGGACCGGCTCGACTCCCTGTTGGACCGTGTTCACGCCTGTGGCTTCGGCGTCGTCCTCGCCACCCCGACCGCGGCGCTGCCGCCCTGGCTGGTGGCGGCCGAGCCGACCACCATGCGGGTGGACTTCGAGGGACGGCGACACGGCTACGGTCAGCGGCACCACTTCTGCCCCACCTCGCCGGTGTTTCGCGAACAGTCGCAGCGAATCGCCGGGCTACTCGCGCGGCGCTACCACGCCCACCCCGCCCTGCTCGCCTGGCACATCGGCAACGAGTACGGCGGCGCCTGCTACTGCGAGCGCTGCGCCGCCGGATTCCGCCGCTGGCTGCTGCGCACGCACGGCGGGCTGGAAGCGCTCAACCGCCACTGGTGCACACAGATCTGGTCCCACCGCTTCACTGACCCCGCTCAGATCCCCGCCCCGAATGCGCTCACCGAGCACTGGGGCGGCCCCTATCGCAGCGGCTTCCCGGTCATCACGCTGGAGTACAAGCGCTATATGACCGAGCAGTTCGCCGCCTGCCTGGAGGGCGAGATCGGGCAGGTGCGCCGCTTCGACACCGCCCACCCGGTCACCACCAATCTCATGGGGCCCTACGAGCACCTGGACTACTTCCGCTTCGCCCGAGACCTCGACGTCGTCGCCTGGGACAACTACCCGCGCACCACCCGCGCCTGGCCGGAGATGGCCTTCAACCACTCCCTCATGCGCGCGGTCGGCCGCGGCAAGCCCTTGTGGCTGATGGAGCAGGCACCGGTCGCCACCACCTGCCGGGACGTCAACCCCACCCGCCCGCCGGGCGTCCTGCGCCGCTGGAGCCTGCAGGCCCTCGCCCAGGGGGCCGACACGGTGCTCCATTTTCAGCTGCGCAGCGCCCCGGCGGGCTCGGAGATGTGGTTCGGCGGCGTCCTCGACCACCGCGGCCGCACCGATACCCGCACCTACCGCGAGACCGCCGCCCTCGGCCGGGAACTGTCCCGGCTCGACGCGCTGATCGGCGGCCGGGTCGATGCGCAGGCGGCGGTCCTCGTGGACTGGGACTCGTGGTGGTACAGCCGGCTCGTCGACGGCTTCTCAGACCACTGGGACTTGATCACACAGGCCCGTGGATGGCATGCGGCGCTGGCCCGTCACCTCGGTGGTGTGGACGTCACCGACGGCCGCGACGACCTGTCCCGGTACCGGATCATCGTCGCCCCCAGCCTGTATGTGGCCCATGACGACGTCGTCGATTCCCTGCACCGCTACGTGGCGCACGGCGGCATCCTGGTGGCCGGGCCCATGTCCTTCGCCACCGGCGCCACCGGCCGCGTGTTGACGGATGACCGGGTGGACGAGCTGCTCGGCTGCCAGATCGAGGAGCGTGATGCCCGTGAGCCCGGCGACGGCGTCGAGCTGATCCTCCCCGACGGCGCCACCGACACCGCCCATCACCTCTTCGAGGTTCTGCGCCCCACCGGCGGGCAGGTGGCCGGCCGCTGGAGCTCCGGCTGGTTCGCAGGCGGTGCCGCCGTGGTCCGCCATGAGTTCGGCCGCGGCAGCGTGATCCGGCTCGGCGCGCTGCTGAGCCGGGCCGGACGCCGCCACCTGATCGCGTCCCTCGTCGACCCCGCCCCCGGTCACCCCCTGGTGGGCGAAATGGAGCACACCAGCCGTACCGGACCCCACGGTAGCTTCGACATGCTGCTCAACCACGACCAGGTGCCCCGGGCCTGGACGCCGCCCGCAGATGCGACCGACCTGTTGACCGGGGAGCGCGTGTATGCGGGCATACCGCTGACCGTCTCAGCCGGAGACGTGTGCGTGCTGCGACGCGCCTGAGCGCAGGCCAACGACAGCAATCCGATGCGTTCACCTCGACCATCCTCAGGAGAACCCGCATGATCTCGACAGCTCCATTTGCCACCAGCTCACCCATGTGGCTAGAACCGGCCACTAAGCCGTGGCTGAATTCCTACACGCCCCGCGCCGTGGGCGGGGAGGAGCTGGCCGCGCGGGCGGCCGCCGACTGGCGGCGGCTGGCTCCGGGTGCCCCCGCCGCCGGGGGCGCGGGCGAGTTGCTCATAACCACCCTGGAGCACCTCTGCGAGCTGCCGGACGCGCTGCGCGGGGCCGCTCGCGACGCCGTGACGAGCGGACCGTTGGATTCCGAGGGCTATGCCGTCGTCCGCGACGTGGCGGGGGACCTCGTCGTGGTCGGCGCCGATGGGGCCGGTGCCCTGTACGGCACGCTCCGGCTGCTCACCCTCGGCCCCGAGGCGATGCTGGGGGACAGTGACGCCGTCACCTCCGGCCCGGACCTGCCCCTGCGCATGGTCGACCACTGGGACAATCTGGTGCCCCATCCGGTCATGGGGACGGTCGAGCGTGGCTACGCCGGGGACTCGGTCTTCTTCGAGGGAGGCGGCCTGGCCCCCGATACGGAGCGCATCGACGACTACGGGCTGCTGCTCGCGTCCCTAGGCATCAACGCGGTATGCCTGAACAATGTCAATGTGCACGCCACCGAGGCCACTCTGCTCACCGAGCGCCTCGACCTGGTGCGCACCATCGCCGCCCGCCTGCGCCGCCGCCACATCATAACCTTCATCGCCGTCGACTTCGCCGCCCCCATGACCCTGGGCGGCCTGGGCACCTGCGACCCGCTCGACGCCTCCGTGCAGCAGTGGTGGCGCGAGACCACCGAGCGCGTGTACGGCGCCGTGCCCGACCTGGGCGGATACGTGGTCAAGGCCGATTCGGAGGGGCGTCCCGGACCCTTCGACTACGGGCGGAATCACGCCGACGGCGCCAACCTCCTGGCCGCCGCACTGGCCCCGCACGGAGGGGTGGTCATGTGGCGCTGCTTCGTGTACAACCACCGCCAGGACTGGCGCGATCGTACCCGGGACCGTGCCCGCGCCGCCTACGACCACTTCATGCCCCTGGACGGGCGCTTCGCCGACAATGTCCTGCTGCAGATCAAGCACGGCCCGCTCGACTTCCAGGTGCGCGAGCCGGTCTCCCCACTGCTGCTCGGCCTGCGTGAGACGCGTGTGGCCCTGGAGCTGCAAATCGCCCAGGAGTACACCGGGCACGCCTGGGACACCTACTTCCTGCCCAGCGCCTGGCGGGAGGTACTCGATCTCGACGTCGCCGGTGACCACGGCACCGACCTGGGCCAGGACCTGGCCGGACGCTCCGGCTCGGCGATCGTCGCCGTCGCCGGGGTGGGGCGCGACTGGAACTGGGTCGGAAACACCTTCTCCCAGGCCAATCTGTACGGCTACGGGCGGCTGGCCTGGGACCTGCACGCGGGCACGCAGACCATCGCCCGGGAGTGGGCCGCCGCCTCCTTCGCCGGTGACGCCCGCCTGCACGCGGCCCTGGCGCGCATCCTGCTGGCCTCCCGTGAGGCCTATGAGAACTACACCGCCCCACTCGGTGTCGGCTTCATGGTCACGCCCGGCGACCACTACGGGCCCAGTATCGATGGGTACGAGTACTCTCCGTGGGGCACCTACCACTTCGCCGACCGGGACGGCGTAGGTGTGGATCGCACGCCCACCGGGTCGGGATACACCGAACAGTATCCGCCGGCGCTTGCGGCCCGCTACCGCTCGCTGGAGGAGTGTCCGGAAAGGCTGCTGCTCTTCTTCCACCACCTGCGCTACGACCAGGTGCTGCCCCGCTGTGGGGTGAGCCTGATCCAGCGGATCTACGACACCCACTTCCAGGGGGTCGAGCAGGTGCGCGCCATGCGGCGCGAATGGGAGGCGGTGCGCGGGCAGGTGCCCGAGCCCGTCCGCGCCGACATCGATCGCCGTTGGCGGGCCCAGGAGCGCAACGCCGTCGAATGGCGCGACCAGGTCTGCACTTATTTCCTGCGGCACAGCGGGATCCCCGATGCCGCCGGGCGCACTGTCTACCCCTGAGCCTGCCCCTGACCTACCTCCGAGCCCCTCCTTCGTCGAGGTCGGTCGTTGTTACCGTCGAGGTCGGTCGATATGGCGCCAGGGCCGGTTCTCCGGCTGCCGGAACGCTCGAGAACGGCGCACTGTGTGGCTCTCCGAGCCACCGAGGAGGATTTCGGTGCGAAACACAACGAAATTATTGTGGCTAGATTTCGGAACGTGTAGTGTCATGACTGCGGGCCAGCGTCGGCCGGCACACCCTAGCCATCCTCACCACTTGGATCAGCCACTGCGAGCGCGCTCATGCAGTCCGTACCGCTGCCTGAGATCCACCGCTGCGCCATCGTGGGGCGCATCCGGGGCTGGTGGGACAACAGCAAAGGCAAACGCATGCGCACAGCAAAACCCCGGCGTGCCCGCCGGAACCGTCTGCTTGGGGCGATTGCCGCGGCCGCCGTCGCGACCGCGGGATTGACGGCGGGGGCGGCCGCGGTCGAAACACCGACAGAGCCCCAGCCCTATGCAGTCAGCTACTCCAACTTCGAGTCCAGTCAGCCGGACATGCCGTGGGTCCCACGCGGCGAGGGTGTCACCGCCGTCACCACCAACGAGGTGCGGCGTAGCCCCTGGAACAGCCTGTACGTCGCCGGTCGTACCCAGGCATGGCACGGAGTGGAGATATCCATCGGCGACTACATGGAGGCGGGGCAGGCCTATGACGTCACGGCCTGGGTGCGCCTACCGGACGGGGCTGCCCCCACCCGCGCCAAGCTGACCGCCGCCCAGAGCGACGGGCAGTACGTGGAAATCACGCCGATGACCGCGGTCACCTCCGCGGAGTGGGTCGAGCTCACCGGCAGCTACTCGCCGCCCGAGGGCATCGACGGCACGATCTACATCGAGCTGGAGGACCCCACCGCATCCTTCTACGTTGACGACGCCGCCATCACCGCCTTCGCCTGCGGGCGCGGCCCGGTGGACGACTCCACCTCCCTGCTCGACGCCCTGCCCTACCCCGTGGGCGCGGCGGTAACGGCCAACACCGTCCAGGGCGACTCTCTGGAGTTGCTCAACCAGCACTTCAACCAGGTCACCCCGGAGAACTTCATGAAGCCGGAGGCCTGGTACAACGATGACCACAGCTTCGTCACCGAGAACGCCGAGGCCGATGCGGTCATGGACTGGGCGCAGGCCAACAACGGCCGGGTATACGGGCACGTGCTGGTCTGGCACTCCCAGACCCCGGACTGGCTGTTCCAGCACGATGACGGTACCTTCCTGTCCGGCGACTCCGAGGCCGACCGGCAGGAGCTGCGCGAGCGGATGCGCACTCACATCAACAATGTGGCCAAGTACCTCTCTGACAAGTACGGGCTGTTCGGCTCGGACACCAACCCGCTGGTGGCCTTCGACGTCGTCAACGAGGTGATCACCGACGGGCCCTCGCCCGAGACCGAAGGGCTGCGTGATTCCTACTGGTACCAGATCCTGGGCGAGGAGTTCATCGACGACGCCTTCATTTACGCCAACGAGGCCTTCAACACCACCTACGCAGCTCCCGGCGCCGACCACCCGGTGACGCTGTTCATCAACGAGTACAACACCCAGTACGGCACGGACACCTCCTCCAAGACTGGGCGCTACCACGCCCTGGTCGAGCGGCTGGTGGCGCGCGGCGTCCCGATCGACGGCGTCGGGCACCAGTTCCACGCCTGGCTGGACGATGACGTCGAGGGCTTCGGGGCGGCCATGAGCGCCTTCGACGACCTGCCGCTGGTGCAGGCGGTTACCGAGCTGGACGTGCCCACCCGCACCGGCACGCCCGTAGACACTCAGACCCTGCTGGACCAGGGCCGCTTCTACCAGAGACTGTTCGAGATGTTCGCGGAGCAGGACGCCAAGCAGGATCTGTTCTCGGTGACGCTGTGGGGCCTGGTTGACTCCGGCTCCTGGCGGTTCTACAGCGGTGACCCGCTGTTGTTCGACCCGTACTACCACGGCAAGTGGGCCTACGCGGCGGCCGTCGGCCAGGACATCCCGGCGACGCCGCAGGAGTGCACCGTTCCCGAGCCGACGCAGGAGCCGACGCCCACCGCGGCGCCCTCGGCCACCGCTACCCAGCCGGCGGCTTCGGCCGCGCCCAGCGCGAGCGCTCTGCCCGCGCCCTCGGGGGCGGCGAGTGCAACCCCGGTGGTGGGTGCGGCGCCGTCGCCGAAGGCCGGTGGAGGCCCGCTGGCGCGCACCGGCGCTGAGATGCTGGTCCTCCCGGCAGCGGCCCTGCTGCTGGGCGCGGGCGCGCTGTTGCTGCGGGCACGACGCCGGGTCGGCTGAGACTCCCGTAACCGGGGCGGTACGACTCGGCCACGGGATGCGCCGGTCGGGGGACGCTACCCGCCGACGCCGCAGGAGGGTGCGATGGAACGCCGTCGCACCCTCCTGTCGTAATACAGCTGGAGCGCCGTGAAGGGGATGTGGTCGCCTGCTCGGCGTGGTTCGGTTGACGGTTCGTGGGTTTCGACGACGGTTCGTCACTTGGCACCAACGCTTCGGCACTTTCTGCGACGGTTCGTGGGGTAGACGCACGAACCGTCGCGGTTCCTGACGAATCGTCGACCCGAACGCACGAACCGTCGTCGCAAGAGACGAACCGTTGACCGGAAGGCACGAGCCGTCGCCGTACCTGACGAACCACCACGAGACGACCCACCCGGACTGCACGCCCAACCAGGTGGACCACACGCCCAAACCGCACACACATTCGCGCCGATAACCCACCGACGCAGGTTCAGCCGGTTACCGGCTTGTAGGGGGTGGTGCGGTGGAGTCGCGTACAACGAGGCTGGTGGCCAGTTCGATGGGGGACAGGGCGCGGGAGCCGCGTGAGGTGGCCAGGCGGATGATGGTGCGCATGGCCTCGGCGCCGATGTCGACCAGGGGTTGGTGAATGGTGGTCAGCCTGGGGGAGCAGACCGTGGCGGTCAAGGTGTCGTCGAAGCCCACCACCGATAGGTCCTCGGGCACGCGCAGGCCGCGGCGCCGTGCCGCCTCGATGACGCCGACGGCGGCGGCGTCGCAGCCGGCGATGACGGCGGTGAGCGGCGTATCGAGGTCCAGCAGGTCTCCGCCGTGGATCAGGCCGGAGTCGTAGTCGAAGCGTCCGGCGCGTATCAGCTCGGGTTCCGGGGCGATGCCGGCGGTCGCCAGGGCGCTGCGGTATCCGGCTACCCGCTCGGTGGCGGGTATGGACTCCGATGGTCCGGTGACAATGCCAATGCGGCGGTGGCCCAGGTCGAGCAGGTGCGTTACGGCCTGCTGCCCGCCGCGGTGGTTGGTCGCGCCGATCGAGGAGGTCCCTTCGGGAACCGCGGTGGCCGGATCGATGGCTACCAGGGGGACGTGCTGCTGCCCGGATGCCTCCACCATTGCCGAGGTCACGCCGGTGGTCACCAGTACGACGCCGTAGGAGGACGGCATCACCTCCAGCACGCTGCGCTCCCACGTGCGCAGGTGCGCCTGATCGAGCTGGTCCATTGCCGAGCCGATGTGGCGCACACGCAGCCAGACCCCGTCGAGCTCGGCCTCCTCGAGCAGGCCCCGTAGCACGTAGGCGGCGTACTGGGTGTCCACCGTGTCGAAGACGGCCGTCACCGGGCGTGCGGCATGGTCGTCGGGGGTACCCGGCAGGACGGTCATCGGGGTGCGATAACCGAGTTCGCGTGCGGCGGTCAGCACCGCCGTCCGGGTCGGTGCGGAGATGACGGGATCCGCGCGCAGAGCCTTGGAGACGGTGGCCACGGACACTCCCGCGCGGGCGGCGACGGCGGCCTGCGTAGGGCCGGAGGAACGGGGTCTGGGCATGCCGAGTCCTTCCGCAAGACAAACCGCTAGTTTCATTTATTTTCACACAAGTGGGCCGTTGTTGGCGGCAATGTTGTGGGCTCGTGATTGTCTATCGCGCAGATTGTCCTTGTCTCCTGCGATCATCTCGGCGTACGATCGGTTCGTCGGCGAAACAAACGAAAATACTTTCGCACACGGCCATTGGTGTCCGTTGTCCGCTGCGCGGCTCCATCGCCTATGCCTTCGGGCGCCGGCAGATGGTGGCCGGGCTGACCGCCGGCGTCGGCAAGTGAACGAACGCCCAGGCAAGCCCTAACCGAAAGGAAGAACCAACATGTCCCGGGACCCTGAAGCAACCGCCCTGCCACCAACCATGCGCGCATCCGTCCTGAGGGAGGCCGGCGTCGTCGTCCTGGAGGAGCGCCCCGTCCCCGCCCCGGATCCAGACCAGGTGCTGGTCCGCATCGAGTCCGTGGGTGTATGCGGCTCGGACGTTCACTACTACCAACACGGACGCATCGGAGACTTCGTCGTCCGTGAGCCCATGATCCTCGGTCACGAGTCCGCCGGCACTATCGTCGCCGTGGGCGCCGACGTCGATTCCGGCCGGGTGGGGCAGCGGGTGTCCATCGAGCCGCAGCGCTGCTGCCGGGTATGCAAGTACTGCAAGCGTGGGGAGTACAACCTTTGTCCCCATATCGAGTTCTATGCGACTCCGCCGATCGACGGCAGTTTCGCCGAGTACGCCCTCATCCAGGACGACTTCGCCTACGCCATCCCGGATGACATGTCCTTCGACGCCGCCGCGCTGCTCGAACCGCTTAGCGTCGGCATCGCCGCGGTGCGCAAGGCCCGCATCGGCGTGGGCGACAGTGTCCTCATTGCGGGCGCCGGGCCCATTGGGGCCATCGTCGCCCAGGTTGCCCGCGCCTACGGAGCCGGCACCGTCGTCGTCACCGACCCAGTGGAACAGCGTCGCCGCATGGTCCTGGAGTTGGGGGCCACCGAGGTCCACGCGCCCGGGGAAGCCGCACTCGACGGACGCGCCTTTACTGCCTTCTTCGACGCCACCGGCGTGACCGCCGCCGTCGTCGATGGCATAAAGCGAGTCGAACCTGGCGGCTCTGCGATCATCATCGGCATGGGGGACGACGACATGCTCCTGCCGGTGGCACACATAACCAGTCGCGAGGTCAACGTCACCGGCATCTTCCGCTACAACAACACCTGGCCCACCGCGATCGAGCTGGTCTCCTCCGGAAGGGTCGACCTCGACTCCCTGGCCACCGACCACTACGGCCTCGCCGACGCCGAGACCCCGCTACGGGACCGGCCCGCCCCCACCACCCTCAAGAGCATGGTCCATCCGCAGCGCTGACGCACGCTGCCGCCCACAACCGCAGAAACGAGCACAACATGTCCACTGTTTTCCACGTATCCCCGTCCGGCTCCGATGCCGCGCCCGGCGACGCCGCCGCCCCCTTCCGCACCATCAACCGCGCCGCCCGGGCCGCCATGCCCGGCGACACCGTCCTCATCCACGAAGGCACCTACCGCGAGTGGGTGCGGCCCCCGCGCACGGGACTCGACGGCGACCGGCGCATCACCTTCGCCGCCGCCCCCGGAGAGCACCCGGTGCTCAAGGGCTCGGAGGTCGTGACCGGCTGGGAGCGCGAGGGTGACGGCGTTTGGCGGGCCGTGCTGCCGGGCGCCCTGTTCGGCGACTTCAACCCGTTCGCCGAGCCGATCGAGGGCGACTGGATCGTCTACGCCTCCCGGCAGGCACCGCGCAAGCACCTGGGTGAGGTCTACCTGAACGGGCGCAGCCTGTTCGAGGTGACCAGCCGGGCGGAGGTGGACGCTCCGCCGCGCCGCACCCAGGACGTGGACCGGTGGACCTGCACCCCCGAGCCCGTACCCGACCCGGACTGGACCCAGCGCGTCTGGTACGCCGAGGTGGGGGAGGAGACCACCACCGTGTGGGCGAACTTCGGGCAGGCGGACCCGAATGAGTCGCTGGTGGAGGTCAATGTGCGGCGCAGCGTGTTCTACCCGGAGGTGCACCACATCAACTACATCACGGTGCGCGGCCTGGAGCTCGCCCAGGCGGCCACCCCCTGGGCGCCGCCGACGGCGGATCAGCCGGGACTGATCGGCCCCAACTGGGCCAAGGGCTGGGTGATCGAGGACTGCGACATCCACGATGCCAAGTGCTCCGCCGTCTCCCTGGGCAAGGAGAACTCCTCCGGGGCGAACTGGGCGGCCGAGCGCCTGGACAAGCCCGGCTACCAGTACCAGCTGGAGGCGGTGTTCGCCGCCCGCCGGGTGGGCTGGTCCAAGGAGCTGATCGGCTCGCACGTGGTGCGCCGCAACCACATTCACGACTGCGGGCAGACCGGCATCGTCGGGCACCTGGGCTGCGTGTTCTCCGTGATCGAGGACAACCACATCCACCACATCGCCACCAAGCGCGAGTTCTACGGCTACGAGATCGCCGGCATCAAGCTGCACGCCGCCATCGACACGGTGCTGCGCCACAACCTGATCGAGGACTGCACCCTGGGCACCTGGCTGGACTGGCAGGCGCAGGGCACGCGCGTAACGCGCAACGTCTACCGGCGCAACACCCGCGACCTGTTCATCGAGGTCAGCCACGGGCCCTACCTGGTGGACCACAACGTGTTCGCCTCACCGGTCTCGCTGGAGGGGCACTCCCAGGGCGGTGCCTATGTCAACAACCTGCTGCTCGGCGTGGTCGCCAACCAGCCCATCATTGAGCGGCCCACGCCCTACCACCTGCCGCACTCGACGGCGGTCTCCGGCTATGCGGCGATCCGCGGCGGGGACGACCGCTACATCGCCAACCTGTTCCTGTCCACCGTGGGGGAGGCCGCCTTCGTCGATCCGCCCGCGCACCGGCGGATCAGTGATGGCACCGCCCTGTTCGACGCCCATCCGCATGGCGTACAGGCCTACCTGGCGCAGGTCAACGACCCCTCCAGGGGGGACCACGAGCGCTTCGAGGGCGTGGAGCTGCCCGTGCACGTGCGCGACAACGCCTACGGCAACGGCGCCCCCGCCTATGCGCAGGAGGCGCGGCCGGTCCACCTGGGGCGGGTGCGCGCCCTGGTTGAGGATGCCACCGACAACGGCGTCGAACTGGTTATCGAGCTACCGGAGTCTTTTGCCGCGGCCGCCTCGACGACGGTCGCCGGGCGGAACCTGGGGCGCGCCTGGTACCCCGACGCCGCCTGGGAGAACCCCGACGGCACCGAGGCGTTCGCCGACGTCGACCTGACAGGCGAGCTCAAGGAGCACGACGCCGCCTACCCGGCCGGGCCGCTGGCCGGCCTGAGGCCGGGGGCGAATCGCGTGCGGGTCTGGTGATTCAGGCGCGGATCGGCCCGCTGTCGCTCCGGACGAGGGCGGCAGCGGGTCTGAGCGCTCGCGAGTCAGCCGCCGTACTTACTCCCGGATCGGTGACCATGCATGTAGCCGTTGCCGAAGTCGTCGGTGATGTCTTCGAATACGTAGTCGCCGGTGGCTGCTTCCACCATTTCCACCCACGTTGACACATCGTCCGCGGCCATGGTGGGGTCGTCGGCTTGGGTCAGGTCGATGGTGTGGGTGCCGTCAGGCTTGGTGACGATCCAGGTGAAGGTCTTCGCTCTGTTGCCGTTGTGGTCGTTGTAGCCGGTGATGGTGTAGTCCTCGGGGTCCAGCAGCCCCGCATTAGCAGCATCCTGGATGGCCATGGCGGATAGTTGGTTGTCGTCTGTGCTGTGGCCGGTGATGAGGGCGTGATTGTAGGTGTTGGTGCCGGTCTTGTTCTCGGTGAGGCCGGCGAGGTAGCTGATGGCGTAGACGGCTCGTTGGTAGGGGATGTTGATGGCGTCGACTCTAGGGTCATAGTCATCATTGACGGTGCCGGGTTTGGGACTGGTGGTGGTGTTGAGGTTGGTTTGTGCCTGGGTGCGAGCGTACTCGGCCAGGGCGTTGGCGATGGTGCTGGCGGTTCCGGGGGTGTCGGTGATGCGCCAGGCCAGGGCGGTGATGGGGGTGGGGTCGACGGGTTCGTAGATGGAGGGCTGGCGTTCGAACCAGTTGTTTCCGTAGTCGCAGGTGGGGGTGTGCCAGGACTTGTAGGAATTGTCCTGGTTTAAGGCGCAGGTGACCTCGGCGGGGCTATTGGCCAGTAGGGTGGCGATGGCTCTCTCGGTGGCAGGGGTGTACTGGTCCTCGGTGGTGCTGGCGGCAAGATACGTTATGGCTTGGCCGGCGAGCTGGTCGGCCTGTTGGCGGGTGCCGGCGGTGGTGCTGGGGCGCAGGGTTGTGGCGGCGGCGATGGCGGTGGTGTAGGCGGCTAGGCCCTGCTGGTCCCACTGGCGTTGGGACAGTTGCTCGAAGCGCGGCCGTCCGGCGCTGGCGGGGGTGCCGGTGAGGTATTCCAGGGCGGTTTGGGGGTGGGCGGCGATGGCGTCCAGTACCCCGGTGAGGGGGTCGAAGGAGTAGCCGGTCAGGTAGCCGCCCAGGGCTTGCTTGCCGAAGTGTGTCAGGTCGGGGTAGCTGGTGTTGGCGTACCCCCGGTAGCGGCTGATCGTGTCGGGGTCTATGCCCGCCAGCTCGTCGGCCAGGGCGGTCAGGAACCCGTGGGCAAACCCGCCATCAGCATCTGCTGCACGGTCGGCCTCCTCGCCGCCAGCGCCGACTGCTTCAGTGCCAGTGGTGTCGGCTTCTGTATCCGCGGCGGGGGCCGTCAAGATCGCGTTGAGGGCGGTGATGCGGCCCCACTCGCCCTTGTCCGCCACGGATCCGGCGACGGCCGCGGCCATGGTCTCGCAGGTCTGCTCGTCCCAGGTGGTGGATGCCGCCGCGAGGATCCGGCCGAGCAGGTGGGCGAGCTCCTGGCCGTCGGGTACGGCGCCCGCCAGGGGCAGGCCGGCGAGGTTGTCCGCCCCCAGGGCAGTGATGAACTCATTTGCCCACACCGGATCACCGGCATGCGGGCCAGCGGCCTGAACCAGCTCGCTCACCCCGGCGCCGCCGGTACCGCTGCCGCGGGCCGCCTCAGACAGTGCCTGCGCCGCCCGCCCACCAGAAGAGGCCATATCAGCTGCGGCAGAAGAAACCGTTGGCCCTGAGGCCCCCGCCACCGTGCCAGTGCCAGCAGCACACCCCGACAGCGCCAACCCGGTAACCAACACCACGGCAACACCAAGACGGACACGACGACCAGGACCACGCCCGAATCGGCCGACCCTAGCCGCCACACGCGAGTCAGCCACCGTACTTGCTCCCTAAGTCATAACCGCGCGTGTAACTGCCACTGAAGTCGTCGGTGATGTCTTTGAACACGTAGTCTCCGGTGGCTGCTTGCACCATTCGTACCCATGCGGATACCTCGCCCGCGGCCATGGTGGGGTCGTCGGCTTGTGACAGGTCGATGGTGTGGGTGCCGTCGGGTCTGGTGACGATCCAGGTGTAGGTCTTACTACTGTCCCCGGTGATGGTGTAGTCCTCGGGGTTCAGCAGGCCAGCGTTGGCGGCGTCCTGGATGGCCATGGCGGATAGTTGGTTGTCGTCGTTGGTGTGTCCGGTGATGAGGGCGTGATTGTAGGTGTTGGTGCCGGTCTTGTTCTCGGTGAGGCCGGCGAGGTAGCTGATGGCGTAGACGGCTCGTTGGTAGGGGATGTTGATGGCGTCGACTCTAGGGTCATAGTCATCATTGACGGTGCCGGGTTTGGGACTGGTGGTGGTGTTGAGGTTGGTTTGTGCCTGGGTGCGAGCGTGCTCGGCCAGGGCGTTGGCGATGGTGCTGGTGGTTTCGGGGGTGTCGGTGATGCGCCAGGCCAGGGCGGTGATGGGGGCGGGGTCGACGGGTTCGTAGATGGAGGGCTGGCGTTCGAACCAGCTGTCTGCGTGGTCGCAGGTGGGGGTACGCCAGGACTTGTAGGGGTTGTCCTGGTTTAAGGCGCAGGTGACCTCTGCGGGACTGTTGGCCAGAAGGTTGGCTATGGCTCTCTCGGTGGCGGGGGTGTACTGGTCCTCGGTGGTGCTGGCGGCAAGATACGTTATGGCTTGTCCGGCGAGCTGGTCGGCCTGTTGCCGGGTGTCGGGGCTGGTGCTGGTGCGCTGGGTTGTGGCGGCCGCGATGGCGGTGGTGTAGGCGGCTAGGCCCTGCTGGTCCCACTGGCGTTGGGACAGTTGCTTGAAGCGCGGCCGGTCGGCGTCGCCGGCAGTGCCGGTGAGGTAGTCCAGGGCGGTTTGGGGGTGGGTGGCGATGGCTTCCAGTACCCCGGTGAGGGGGTCGAAGGAGTTGCCGGTCAGGTAGCCGCCGATGGCCTGCTTGCCGAAGTGTGTCAGGTCGGGGTAGCTGGTGTTGGCGTACCCGCGGTAGCGGCGGATCGTGTCGGGGTCTATGCCCGCCAGCTCGTCAGCCAGGGCGGTCAGGAACCCGGGGGCAAAGGCGTCATCAGCATCCGCGGCACTGTCGGCCTGCTCGCCGCCGCCAGCGCCGACTGCCTCGGCGCCAGTGGTGTCGGCTTCTGTATCCGCGGCGGGGGCCGTCAAGATCGCGTTGAGGGCGGTGATGCGCCCCCACTCGCCCTTGTCCGCCACGGATCCGGCGACGGCCGCGGCCATGGACCCGCGGGTATCTTCGTTCCAAGTGGTGGATGCCGTCGCCAGTATCCGGCCTAGTAGGTGGGCGAGGGCCTGACCATCGGCAACGGCACCGGCCAGAGGCAGGCCGGTGAGGTTGTCGGCCCCCAGAGCAGTGATGAACTCATTTGCCCACACCGGATCACCGGCATAGGGGGCCGCGGCCCGAACCAGCTCACTCACTCCGACCCCACCGGTGCCGCTGCCTCGGACCGCCTCAGACAGCGCCTGCGCCGCCCGCCCACCAGAAGACACCAGCTCCACAACATCAGCGGAAGCCGCCGCCCCCGAAGCGCCCGTCACCGCGCCAGTGCCAGCAGCACACCCCGACAGTGCTAACCCGGCAGCCAGTACCACCGCAGACGCCCCCAGCCGGACACGGCGCGCAGAACCGAGCCCGATCTGGCAAAACCTAGCTGTCTTATAGGAGTCAACCACCATAGTTACTTCCCCGACTATAACCACGCTCATAACTGCCGCTGAAGTCGTCGGTGATGTCTTCGAATACGTAGTCGCCGGTGGCTGCTTCCACCATTTCCACCCACGTTGACACATCGTCCGCGGCCGTGGCGGGGTCGTCGGCTTGTGACAGGTCGATGGTGTGGGTGCCGTCGGGTCTGGTGACGATCCAGGTGAAGGTCTTCGCCCTGTTGCCGTTGTGGTCGTTGTAGCCGGTGATGGTGTAGTCCTCGGGGTTCAGCAGCCCCGCATTAGCCGCATCCTGGATGGCCGCGGCCTGCAGGCCCTTGTCCATTCCGCTTGGAGCGGCGGAATCGACCTGGGCGGCGTCATACTCCACCACGGGCGCCAGCAGCGTGGTGGCCACGGAGTATCCGGCAGACGCTCCGGCTACCATGGTTGGAGGGCCGCCAACGATGCCGAATCCGGCACCGGCGACCGTGCTGAGCACGTTGAGTGCGGTCTTGGCTGCCTCACTGTGGTTGTCTGCTGTATTCTTGGCTTTGGAGTTGAGGTCGTTTGCCTTCTTGTCCGCCAGCCCCGCAAGATACCCCGCCGCTACGGTAGCTCGATCGTATGCTTTGTTGATGTCAGCGATTTGGGTGTCGGGGTCACCGGCATGATTGGCGGCATCCTGCAGTGCTCGGTCGTGGGCGTATTGTGCGAGCTGGGCGGCTATGGTCGCGGTCGCGTCGCAGGAGTCAGCAACACGATAGCCCAGGGCATTAAGGTCCGCGGCTGTGGCAGCCGGGAGCTGCTGTTGCGTATTCGGGTCAACCGGATTTCGATCGTCGTTCCATGCGCGTGTGAGTTCTGCAGGGCAGTTGGCCAGTAACAGGGCGACACGGGCCTTGGCGTCGTCGTCGTAGACGACCTCTTTGTTGTTGGTGGCCAGGTAGTGGATGCCGTATCCGGCAACGTTGTCGGCGCGCTTGCGCGTGGTAGGGTCGGCGGAGGGACGTTGGCTGGAGGCGGCGGCAACGGCTGCGGTGAAGCCGGAGAATCCCTGCTCATCCCAGCCGCGCTTGGACAGCTCCTCTAGCAGTGTCATGTCCGCCCCGTCGCCGCTTTCGGACGCCTTGGCCAGGTAGTCGAGGGCGGCTTGCGGGTTGTTGCCCATGGCGTCCAACACGCCGGCCAGTGGGTCGAAGGACTGACCGCCCAGGTAGGGGCCGAGATTCTTCTTATCGTAGCCGGCGATGTCGCGGTCCGTATTGGGGTCCGTGGCGCGTTCGGAGCAGGACTTGACCGCTTTCCAGTCGATGTCATCCAGACTGTTCGCCAGGGCGGTAAGGAAGGCGCTGTTGAACTCCAGATCGTTAACGTGGTCACCGTCGGCGTCATGCCCGTCGAGCATGGCGTTCAGAACGGTTATGCGCCCCCACTCGCCCTTGTCATCGACGGACTCCTTGATCGTGGTCGCCATTGACTCACAGGTCGCTTTGTCCCATGTGGTCGAGGCGGAGGCCAGCAACGTGCCCAACAGCTCGGCCAATTCCGTGTCGGCCCCCGGTTTCGTGTTCAAGTCCCCAGACTCGTCGCTGACGGTGTAGTGCTCAGCGACATCCAACGGGAGGCTGGTCAGGTTCTCCGGGCCGAGCGCGTTGATCAGCGCGGCCGCATAAGCGGGGTCGCCTGACCGTTCCCTCATGGCCTCAATGACTTGGTCATAGGTGCGGCCGTTGGACTTAGCGCCAATCGAGCCGTCGATGATGGTTTGCAGGTCGTGGGCGTCGATGGTGGCCTGCGACCAGGCTGTCAAGTCATCAATCGAGTTGATGGCGGTGTCGTCCGGGACCTCGCAACTGATGCCCCCGTCAGTGGTCATGCTGCCGACGCCGGACTCGTTGACCGCTACGATCGCGTCTTTGGCCTTCTTCAGATCGTCCGCCCTGGCATCGACACCATCAATGGCGTCCGTCGCTGCTGTACGGAAGTCACTGATGTCCATGGGGTCGTGCCTGAACTCGAACTCGTCATCAATCCTGAATTTAGCGGTTTTGCAGTCGTCTGCGAAGTCTCGTAAATCCTGAATTACGGTATCCAGCTTGTCGGGGTTCAAGTACAGTACTGCCATCTCGGATTCACGCTCCTATTCGTTCCCGGGTTCTTCACTCATTTCATTCTGACTCATTGGGCCAGTTTACTGCCGGGTCACTCTCGTCGAGTTCCTCGGGCAGTGCCGTGATCGCAGCGTTGATCCGGTCGAGCAGATCGCTGAACACGGTGTCGACCGCATCAACATCGGTCTTCGTGTCTTCAGCAGAGGTGTTTGCCAACGGGCCGGTCCACGTGTCGGAGGCGTTAACCGCCGAACTGAACTCGGAGCCCTTAGAGCCCTGAAAGATGTCGCGCGCGATGTCCCAGGTTGCAGAGTTGGTTTCGAACCCGAGATCCTGGTTCTTGTGTGACACGTATTCGCTGAGCTTCTCGAGAGCTTGCCGCTTAGGGTTGGCGACCATTCGAGTTGCCTCCATTCGATCGATTGGTTTGTGCCTGTCAACAACTTTCTGTTCGCAATCGAGTGCCGGTGTCCGATTGTGTGTAGGCTGTCATGGTTGTTTGGTTGGTCTGGTGTTGAGGGTTTGGATTTCGGCGACGGGGATGTTGGTGGTTGTGCTGGTGGTGTGGGTGTCCATGGTGCCGGTGGCGCCGTCGGTGGCGGAGTAGGTGATCGCGTAGGACACCTTCACGTCCACCGGGGTGACATTGTCCTTGAAGTGCGCGCTGGAGCGATCGAAGATGATGACGCAGTCGGTGCCGGTCCGGTCGTTGTCCTCACTCCAGGGGATGCCGAAGCCGGTGCATTTGGCGGTGCCGTCCTTGGGTTGGAGGGTGAGCATGGAGGCGGTGGCGGTGATGGTGGCGGTCACGGGGCCGGCGGTGGCGGTCACGCGTACTTCTTTGGGGGTGTCGCCGGTGGCCCACACCCAGGTGTCCCAGCCCACGATCGTGGCCCGCAAGTCCCCCACCATGGGGTTGTAGCCAATCGTGGCGGTGGGGATCGTGACCGCATCCCACGCCGCCCGCGCCAACGTCGCCCCATCGATCACCGACTCCGGAGCCGCCCCGCCAGCGGGCACCCATACCGGCGGATGAGAAGCCACGTAGTCCTGAACCACGTCGTAGAAGTCGCGCGGGTCGTCGTCGGCCATGTACTCCGAGGAGCAGGTCGCGACGTACCAGTAGCCTTCGGTGTCATCCGCGTGCGACTCGTAGTCAGGGTAACGGGCCTTCTGCTCCTCCAGCGCCTTCGGGTCTGGATTGTTGTTATTGCGATGGTACATGTCCGACTCCGCGCCGCTTGGTGAGTCAAGCCACTCGGCCGTGTCAGCGCCGGACAGGGCCTTCGTGTGCCAGCAAACCGGATGCACGCTCGCCGTTACCGTCTGTGAGGAGACCGTACCGCCACCCGAACCGGAACCATCCGCCGCGGCCGACACGAACTGCGCTGACACCGCAATCTGCACCGAACCATCCCCACCCGACGAAACCGAACCAGAAGCACCAGAAGAAGGGCCAGTGTCGGTATCGGTCGCTCCGCCTCCTAGGGCGACGGCAGGAGCGCCGATGGCGCCGAACCAGAACCCCAAGACCAGAACCAGGATCATTACCGGATTAAAGTGATTCATGGGTCATACCACGCATTCATTGGTGGAGAGCGTTTTCTCGACAGAGGATTTCCAGACGTTATTCTCATTCGCCATCGTGACTATTATGTCATAACGGGAGCGTGATTCGTTCGTACTTATGTCTTGTCCTGATGCGTCGTATGTTGTGATGCCGGAAAGGTCTTCGCATACCCTCACTTCGGCTGTACTTTGGGAGGTGTCGAAGGTGACGACTGCCACTTCGCTGATCGCTATGCGCACCGTTCCCTGATCTGTCTTGCCGTTGAGGTTCTCGAAGTTTTCCTTTATGTTTGCTAGAACATCGCCGGTAGCAACAGCTTGCGCGTTTTCTACGCCGGTGCCGGTGAACCAGATGTTCCAGGTTACTTGGTCGTAGTTGATGAAGGCCTTGAGTACTTCGGTTTGCTGCTCGTCGAGGTCTTCGGGGATGGAGGTGACTTCGTAGCGGTCGGTGGACAGTGACTCCGCCGTCACTATGCCTGCAGCCTCCGCCGAGGCCGCAGCAGACGCGGACGCCGCCGCGGCGGCAGCCGACTCGGACGCCTCCGCCGAGGCCATCGCCTCGGGGTCAAAGGTGCCGATGCCCAGGGGGTTGTCATTGGAATCGGACGAGCACGCCACCAGCGGCGCACACGCCAGCAGCAGCGCCACCGCACCGGCAGCGGAGCGCCGGAAGCCGGGAGTGTCAGTGGGGAAGTGACGCATGCGTAGCTCCTCGCTCGTGCAAACTTGCGCGTAGGCAACGTCATCGGGACGTTATGAAGTGTGGCATGTTTGCCCGCGGTGCACAAGCGCTGTGGGGCCGGCGCGTGGCCGGGTTGTCACGACTACGTATAAGTGCTAGCGTGAAACTAAACGGATCGCAGGGTCCGTCCATCGCATCACCCGGGGCGAGGAGGCCTCATGTCGAATCTCTCGCGCAGGTCGTTCATTGCGGGCGGGTCCGTCACGGCGGCAGCGCTGCTGGCGGCGTGCACCGCGGAGCGAACGGCCGACTACTACGGCGACACGGCCGGCGGCGCAGGTGCGCTGATCGGCGTCTCCATGCCGACCAAGAACCTGGAGCGTTGGAGCCGGGACGGCGAGAACCTCAAGCGACTGCTCGAGGACCTCGGCTACGCCGTCGAGCTGCAGTTCGCCGACAACAAGGTCGAGCAGCAGAACTCCCAGATCCAGACCATGCTCAACAAGTCCCCGGCCGTGATCGTCGTCGGCGCCATTGACGGCTCCGCACTCGGCCCAGTGCTCCAGAGCGCCGCCGGCCTCGGGATCAAGGTGATCGCCTACGACCGCCTCATCCGAGACACCGAGGCGGTCGACTACTATGTCACCTTCGACAACTACAACGTCGGCGCCATGCAGGGGCAGTACATCGTGGATGCCCTCGAACTTGACACCGCCTCCGGCCCCTTCAACTTCGAGCCCTTCGCAGGCTCCCCAGATGACAACAACGCCCGCTTCTTCTTCGAAGGCGCCTGGGACGTGCTGAGCCCCTACATCGAGTCCGGCAAGCTGGTCTGCCCATCGGGAAAGATGCCCTCCAGCGTGGACGACTGGCAGTCCATCGGCATCCAGGCGTGGTCCAACACCACCGCCCAGTCGGAGATGGAGAACCGGCTCAACTCCTTCTACTCCACCTCTCGGCGCGTCGACGTCGTGCTGTCGCCCAACGACGCCATCGCCCTGGGAATCGGGCAGGCCCTGGCCTCCGCCGGCTACCGTGACGACACCTGGCCGGTGCTGACCGGGCAGGACGCCGACCAGGCCAACGTCTCCAACATCGTCAAGGGTCGCCAGTCCATGACGGTCTTCAAGGACACCCGGCTGCTGGGGGAGCGCTGCGCCACCATGGTCGACCAGATCGCCCGGGGACAGCAGGTCGAGGTCAACGACACCGAGTCCTACGACAACGGGCAACTGGTGGTGCCCTCCTACCTGCTCGACCCGGTGACCGTCGACGCCGACAACGTCCAAGAGGTCCTCGTCGACTCCGGCTACTACACCGCCGCCGAGGTGGGACTGTGATGGCGGCCGACCGCAGGAATCCGTCCGCAACGGCGCCTGCTCTGGAATCGCCGTCGTCCACGGACACCATCCTGGAGATGCGCCACATCACCAAGGCCTTCGGCGAGTTCAAGGCCCTGGAGGACGTCAACCTGAAAGTGCGTCGCGGCGAGATCCACGCGATCTGCGGCGAGAACGGCGCCGGCAAATCCACCCTGATGAACGTGCTGTCCGGGGTCTGGCCCCGCGGCACCTACGACGGCGACATCGTCTACGACGGCGCCGTGCGCGAGTTCCGCTCCATCCGGGACTCCGAGGCCGTCGGCATCGTCATCATCCACCAGGAGCTGGCGCTCAGCCCCTACCTGTCGGTGGCCGAGAACATCTTCATGGGCAACGAGAAGGCGACCCACGGCGTAATCGACTGGGATGCCACCAATGAGGCCGCCGTCGAGCTGCTGCGCGAGGTCGGCCTGGACATCCAGCCGCAGACGCGGGTAGCTGACCTCGGCGTCGGCCAGCAGCAGCTGGTGGAGATCGCCAAGGCGCTGTCGAAGGACGTGCGCCTGCTGATCCTCGACGAGCCCACCGCCGCCCTCAACGACGACGACTCCGCCCACCTGCTCGACCTCATGTGGGGCCTGCGTGAGCGCGGCATCACCATGGTGATGATCTCCCACAAGCTGGCGGAGGTGGCGGGCGTCGCCGACCGCACCACCGTCATCCGGGACGGGCGCACCGTTCACACCGCGCCGTTGCACGGCGTCGGCGCCATAGACGAGGACGAGATCATCCGCCTCATGGTCGGCCGCGAGCTCTCGAGCCGCTTCCCCGAGCACGTTCCCCACGTGGAGGGGGAGGTGCTCCGGATCGAACACTGGACCGCCCACCACCCCATCGATACCGCCCGGGCCGTCGTCGACGACGCCGCCCTGACGCTGCGGCGCGGAGAGATCGTCGGGCTCGCCGGCCTCATGGGAGCCGGACGCACGGAACTGGCCATGAGCCTGTTCGGGCGCTCCTGGGGCACCAACATCTCCGGACACGTCTATAAGGACGGCAAGGAGATCTCCACCGCCACCGTGCGGCAGGCCATCGACAACGGTCTGGCCTACGTCACCGAGGACCGCAAGGTGCTCGGACTGAACCTCATCCAGGACGTCAAGACCAACACCACCGCCGCCGCCCTGAACAAGGTCTCCTCCCGCGGAATCGTCGACGACGCCGCGGAGGAGGAGGTGGCCGAACGCTACCGGCGCGAGCTGCGCACCAAGACGGAGTCGCTCGCCACGCCGGTCGGCTCCCTGTCCGGGGGCAACCAGCAGAAGGTCGTCCTGGCCAAGTGGATGTTCTCCGACCCCGATGTCCTCATCCTCGACGAGCCGACCCGTGGCATCGACGTCGGCGCCAAATACGAGATCTACCAGATCATCAACCAACTGGCCGATGCAGGAAAGGCCATCCTCGTCATCTCCTCGGAGCTTCCCGAGCTGCTGGGGATATGCGACCGCATCTACACCATGAGCCAAGGCCGGATCACGGGGCAACTGCCCCGGGCCGAGGCCACCCAGGAGAACCTAATGAAGCTCATGACCGTCGAGAAGGACGTCGCCGGCCGGGGGTCCGCGCCGCGCATGGAACAGGAAGGGGCGGAGCAGTGAGCCAGCCGAATTCAGCCGACATCACGACGTCGGAAAGCAAGGTCGAGCGTGCCTCGGGGCGTGGCGAGAATGTCCCCGGTGCCGGGGCCAAGCTGCGCGAGTCCCTCGGCCGCAACCTCCGCCAGTACGGAATCCTGGCCGCGCTGGTCGCGATCATCATCTTCTTCCAGATCCTGACCGGCGGGCTGCTGCTGGCGCCCAACAACGTCGCCAGCCTCATCCAGCAGAACGCCTACGTGATGATCCTGGCGGTCGGCATGGTCATGATCATCATCGCCCGGCACATCGACCTGTCGGTCGGCTCGATCGTCGGATTCGTGGGCGGCGTCATCGGCCTGCTGGTGGTCAACTCCGGGGTGCCGTGGCCGGTGGCCGTGCTGGTGGCGATCGTGATCGGTCTGCTCATCGGCTGCTGGCAGGGTTTCTGGGTGGCGGTCATGGAGATCCCCGCCTTCATCGTGACCCTCGGCAGTATGCTCATCTTCCGTGGACTGACGGTGGTGCTGGTGCAGCGCACCGTCTCCGGACTGCCGCCCAGCTTCGTGTCCATCGCCAACGGCTCGCTGCCGGCCTGGCTGGGGTACTTCAAGAACTACGACGGCGTCACCATCCTGATCGGCGCGGTCGCCATTGCCGGGCTGGTGCTTACCCAGCTGCGCTCGCGGCGCCGCAACCGTGCGGCCGGGCGCGCAGTGGACCCGGCCGGAGTGGTGGCTGCGCGCCTGCTCGTGTTCGCGGCCGCGATCGGCTTCTTCACGATGCTGCTCGCCTACTCGGCAGGCGGCACGCCGATCGTGCTGGTGATCGTCGGCGCGGTGATCCTGATCTACTCCTTCGTCATGAACAAGAGCGTGTTCGGACGCCACATCTACGCCGTCGGCGGCAACCTGAAGGCCGCCCGCCTGTCCGGTGTGAACGTCAAGCGGGTGGACTTCCTGGTGTTTGTGAACATGGGCTTCCTCGCTTCGTTGGCGGCCATCGTCACTACTTCGCGCGCTGGTGCCGCGGTCTCCACCGCCGGCAACCTGTACGAGATGGATGCCATCGCCGCGGCCTACATCGGCGGGGCCGCGGTCTCCGGCGGTGTGGGGCGGGTATCGGGTGCCATTATCGGTGCCTTGATCATGGGCGTGCTCAACATGGGGCTGTCCATCATGGCGGTCGACTCCGCCTGGCAGCAGGCCATCAAGGGCCTGGTGCTGGTGCTCGCCGTCGCCGTGGACATCGCCGGTAAGCGTCGCAGTGCCGCCTGAGTGCGGCCCCCCGGCTGTTATGGGGTTGGGGTCGGATTCCGGATCGTCCAGCGCGCAGTGCGCGATACAGATCATCGCGCTCAGGGGCAGGCCTCCTGGTTGGGCATCGTCACCTGTGCACCTGTGGCACCAGCAGGGGCTTCACCGCCCGGACTCTCTCCCGGCTGCCTGTGGCCGAATTCGGTAGGCAAGACATGCGCCCCGCTACCGCGACGACGGTGGCGCCGTAGTCGAACGCCGAACTATGAGTCGAGTCGGGAACCGGGAGACGGGGTGAGAGACCGACTCATCTCCTTGGCGACGGGCGAGGATGATGCGCACTGCCTCTGACGCCATTTCCTTCAGCGGCTGTTGCACGGTGGTCAGCGGAGGGGTGGTCCAGGCGGCTATATCGACGTCGTCGAAGCCCACGATGCTGAGGTCCTCCGGTACGGCCAGGCCGGTGTCGTGAGCCGCCCGATGTACGCCGATGGCGCAGGCGTCCGCCCCTGCGAAGACGGCCGTGGGGCGCTCGTCGGGCGGCATGGCGAACCACTGCCTGCCGGCCAGATATCCGGTCTTGACCACATAGGCGCCCCGCGCGGCAAGGCGCCGATCGGGACTCAGACCGTGATTCCGCATGGCTGTGAGGAATCCGCGAAAGCGGTCCTGTGCGGGTATGGACGCCGGAGGACCGCCGATGACAGCGATGCGTCGGTGGCCCAGTCCGATCAGATGCTCTGTCGCCGTCAGTGCTCCCTCCCAATTTGCCGATTGTACCGGCACGACGCCGTGTGGCAGCGGAGATGTAGGGTCAATGGAGACGACAGGCAGGTGATTGTCGGCGGCGGCACTGACCTGACGGACACTGAGGCGCGTAGTGGTGGTGATGACCCCGAGGTAATCACGCCGGTGAAGCTGAATGAACCACTGTTCGCTCAAGGGTTGTAAGGTGCTGCGGCTAACTGCCGGTATGTTGGCGGAGGTGACGGCGATGACAGCGCCGACAGCGCGACTCGCTTCGGCGGCGCCGTCGATGATCGATAGGGCGTAGGCGCTGCGCAGATCTTGAGCGACTAATGCAATCGCCGGTAGTTGGAGAGGACGTCTTGAGGGAGGCGGGCTATAACCGAGACGCTGGGCAACCTCGAGGACTTGCTGACGGGTCGCTTCCGCGACATCCGCGCGGTTGTTGAGCGCCTTGGAAGCGGTGGGCATGGAAACCCCGGCCTGTGCGGCGACGTCTGCGAGCGTGACGCGTCTAGCCCCGGACACTTGTGTCTGCGAGTCGTTCACGAGGCTCCTTCCCGGCCTGGCGTACAGGCACGTGTCCTCCAGCGGGTGTGCCGGCGGGCCGATCAGGGGGTCGAAGTCCCGGCCGCACGAGCATGCGCAAAGGAGCATGCCGACTGGAACCATATTTGTAGTGCAGGATAACAATAGGGTGCGGGTGCGTGGAGGCACTGGCTGATCCGCCGATGTCCAGGCGGCGGGAGCAGCAGTTGTGGGCGGCGTCCGTCTCGGCTTCGAAAACCTTCGAAAAGCTTGTTTGCCGGTGTTGCGGATCATAGTCTCTTAGCGAGCAACAACGTTGCCAAGGTCGTTCCCTATGGCTCTGCAGGTCCTTCACAATCCACAAACGGAGTGCGCAGGAAATGCGTGTCGGCAGGAACCGATCGCGCTGCGACCGCTGAAAGTGGTGTTGGAACGGCTCCACGCGGTTAGCGGTCCAATCAGTCTCAATGAGGAGAATCATGCCGGACAGCTTCGGGCTGGGGTTGATGTCCAGCCGTCGACAGTTCATGAGTATCTCGATGGTCGCCGCCGTGACCGCCGTCCTGGCCGCGTGCGGGGGCTCTAGCGGAGGCGATGCCGCGGTAGACGTGGAGAAACAGTCGGTGGGTGCCATGGATGACTTCACTGCCGGGACGACCTTCAAGGCAACGGAGCCCATCACCTTGTCGCTGTTGTGGACCGACTGGCCTGAGTACATGGTCACCGAGGACTCCCCTTTCATGCAGGAGCTCCAGAGGCGCACCAATGTCTCCTTCACACTCACCCACATCCCGTTGAGCGATCACGAGGAGAAACGCAGTCTGCTCATCAGTGCCGGTGACGCTCCTGAGATCATCCCCCTGGTCTACTCGGGTCAGGACGCGCCCTTCGTGTCCTCCGGGGCGGTTCTACCGATGAGTGACTACCTCGACTACATGCCCCATTTCCGCAAGCTGGTCGCGGACTGGGACCTTCAGGAGCTGGTTGACAACCTGAAACAGGCGGACGGGAAGAACTACTCTCTTCCGGGTCTCCAGGAAGTCTCCGTGCCGGTGTTCACTGTAGTTATCCGCAAGGACGTGTTCGATGAAGTCGGTGCCGGCGTTCCGCAGACATGGGATGAAATGCGTGATGCGCTTCGCCTGATCAAGCAGCGCTACCCAGATTCCCAACCGCTCGCCGATGGCTTCGAGGGTCAGGCGCTGTTGAACTACGCAGCTCACGCCTTTGGCGCGGTGGCCGGCTGGGGGTTCGGCAATGGAATGATCGATGATGGCACCGGGGCGCTGACCTACTCCGGATCCAGTGATGGGTACAAGCAGATGCTCGAGTACTTCCGCGGCCTGGTGGAGGAGGGCCTGCTGGACACCGAGTCCATGACCACTACCGGCACCACGCAGACTACCGGCACCATTGCAGAGAAGATAGCCAACAACAAGGTGTTCGCGGCGTCCGGCAACAGTCAGACGGTGATTGAATTCGCCCAGGCTATGGAGGGCACATTCGGTGCCGGTAAGTTCGAGCTCCTGCAGATTGCTGCTCCCGGGGGCCCGGCCGGCCAGATCGTCGAGCCACGCAGCTTCTGGCACGGGTTCATGCTTAACTCCTCGCTCCGCGACTCCGACCACTTCCTGGCCACGATCCAGTTCCTGGACTGGCTCTACTACAGCGAGGAGGCCCGTGAATTCGTCATGTGGGGAGTCGAGGGGGACACCTACACCAAGGACGACGAGGGGGCGATCACTCTCAATCCCGATTACTCGCTTTCGGTGTACAACATCAATGTAGGTGCGCCGACAGACTTACAGAGCGATCTGGGCTATGCGAGTGACGTGTTGGCCTACGGGACTGAGAGTCGGAGGCTCAAGGAGTCCTACAACAGCGAGGCCTTCGTCGCATACATGGACGACGTCCTGACCAACCGCACGCCGCGCTCTCCGATGCCTCCCGCGCCGCTGGACGAGGCCGAGCTGGAGCAGGCCTCGTTGCTGTCCACGCCCCTGAAGGACATAGTAGACACCAACACCCTGAAGTTCATCTTAGGCCAGCGCGACATGTCCGAGTGGGATGCCTACGTTGGCGAGCTGGAGGCCCGAGGTCTGCAGAGTTACGTGGACCTGATCAACGGGGCGCGTGAGCGCTTCGCGCAGAACAACGGTTAGAACGCGGTTCCGCGGTAATTGCCCCGTGAGCGTAATACGCGTGGGGGAGAAAGGGGACGGTACGGTATGGGATTGGCAGTACATGCCCGCACCGCCGTGCGCAGGGATGAGTCGCCCCGGGGCGGGAGACGTCGGAGGGCGAGATATACCTGGCGGCAGGCATTTGCGCGGGACTGGCAGTTGTACACGATGGCCTTAGCGCCGCTGGTGTTCCTCATCATCTTCCGGTACGGCCCGATGCTGGGCAATATCATCGCGTTCCGCAGATTCCGTCCGGGTGGCAGCATCTATGGTGAGGAATGGGTTGGACTGCGCTATATCGAGACGTTCGTGAATGATCCGACCTTTTGGAAAGTGTTCACCAATACCGCGATTCTCGGCGGTCTGACACTGGCGGTGTGCTTTCCCCTGCCGATCGTCCTCGCGTTGATGCTCAATGAGATTCGCAGGGCGAAATTCAAGCGGGTGGTGCAGTCGATAACCTATCTGCCGCACTTCCTGTCGGTGGTAATTGTCGCCGGGATGGTGATTCAACTGCTGTCACTGCCCGGTACTGTCAACCAGATCATCCAGGCAGCGGGCGGGGATGCCATACCGTTCCTCCAACGGCCGGAGTGGTTTCGCGCGATTTATGTCGGCTCCGAGGCCTGGCAGACGATGGGGTGGGGGACCATTCTGTACTTGGCGGCGCTCACATCCATAGACGAAAGCCTGTACGAGGCGGCGAAGATCGATGGTGCGAACCGCTGGCAGCAGACCTGGCATGTGACACTGCCGGGGATCCGGCCGACCATGATAACGCTACTCATCCTGAACATCGGTGGATTCCTCAATGTGGGGTTCGAGAAGGTGCTGCTCCTGTATAATCCCTTGACTTACCAGACCGGCGACGTCATCTCGACCTACCTGTACCGTGTGGGTCTGGTATCCAACAATATGAGCTATGCGGCCGCGATCGGCCTCTTCCAGGCGATCATTGGCTTGATCATGGTGATGTCGGCGAATCTCGCCTCACGGCGACTGGTGGGAACGAGCTTGTGGTGAGCGTGTCAGAGAGACTGTATGGCAAGGCTGATGGGAGTGCTGCAATCGGCCCGAAGGACACTCGGGGCGTGCGAGCATTCCAGGTATTCAATGCCTGTTTCATGGTGGTGCTGTGCGCCGTCATGCTGTACCCCTTCGTGATGGTGTTGGCGCAGTCCTTCAGTTCGGCGGCGGCAATCCGCTCGGGACTGGTCAGCATAGTTCCCGTCGGTTTCAATGTGGATACTTACGTGGCGGTGTTGACCAACGGAACCTTCTGGCGGAACTACGGAAATACGGTACTCTACACGGTGCTCGGTACTGCGCTGGCCATGGTGCTCACGACGAGCTATGCGTATGTGCTGTCGAAGAAACACCTCAAAGGACGTGGTGCGCTTATCGGCATTGCTGTTTTCACCATGTTCTTCAACGGGGGCATCGTTCCCAACTACGTCCTGCTGTCGGCGTTGGGGATGAAGAATACCATTTGGGCCGTGGTGGTTCCCGGGGCGTTGTCCGTGTTCAACCTGCTGGTCATGAAGTCATTCTTCGAGAACCTTCCGGTGGAGATGGAGGAGGCTGCGCAGATCGACGGGCTGGGGTGGTATGGGATCTTCTTCCGGATCGTATTGCCGCTTTCCAAGGCGGTTATCGCCACAATGGTGCTGTTCTACTCGGTGCAGTATTGGAATGACTGGTTCGGCGCCTTCCTCTACTTGAACAAGAGTGAACTCTTTCCGATCACTCTTTACCTGCGTAATATGATCGCAGGCGCCTCGAATGCCGCCTCGGAGGGGGCTGCCGCGGCGGGATCCACCTCTACTCAGATCGCGGCGAATATCCAAGCGGTTACAATGACATTGACCGTGTTGCCGATCCTGTGCGTGTACCCGTTCGTGCAGCGGTACTTCGTGACCGGAGTCATGCTGGGGTCAGTGAAGGGGTGACTGTGGCCGGCTGTGATGGAGCTTTTCCGGTTTGCGGTCCGGCATACGTTCTCGGCGACCAGGACTTCGGCTCGGCCACATAGTCCGGGGGTGCTGGGATTGGGGCGGCGAGTGACGGTATCCACCTAAAACCGCCGCGGCGCCGCCGTGGAGGCTCGCACCACGAGGGAGGTCGGCACCAGCTCCTGGCCGGTCTCGGCCACCCCGGTGCTCATCATGCGCACCAGGCGGGCCATACAGGCCCGGCCCATACCAGCAAAGTCCTGGTGCACGGTCGTCAGCGGGGGAGCGAAGTCGGCGGCAAGGGGGATGTCGTCAAAGCCGACCACCGACAGGTCCTCCGGGACGTGCCGCCCCAGATCCTGTGCGGCGTGCAGCAGTCCGAGTGACATCTCGTCATTTGCGCAGAAGACGGCAGTGCAGCTCGGATCCTTCAGCAGAGCCAGGGCCGCCTGGTAGCCGGAGCCGGCCGACCAGTCCCCGTGAGCGGGCTCGGGCACCCGCCGTCCCGTCTCGGTGAGTACCTCCCGCCAGGCCTTTTCACGGCGCTGCGCGGAGTAGGAGTGGGCGGGGCCGGTGATGTGGTGGACGGTCTCGTGCCCCAGCGCCAGCAGGTGCTCGACGGCGGAACGGGTGCCGGCGGCCTGGTCGGTGTCGACTACGGCGTGGTCGGGGCCCAGGGCGGAGTCGACCACGACGAGGTGCTCAACGTCCGGGATGGTGAAGGACGCGTCCTCGGAGTCGTCCGGCATCGACTCCATCACCAGGATGACGCCGTCCACCAGCAGCTCATGCAGGCGGTCGAAGGCGCCGGAGACGGAGGCGGTGGTGCGTGCCTGGGGGGCCAGCAGGGTGACGGTGTAGCCGTGGGCGGAGGCGGACTCGGAGATCGCGGCGAGGATCGAGGTGTTGCCGGTGGCGGTCAGGGCGAACATGACCACCCCGATGTTGCGGAAGCTGCCGCGCTTGAGGGCGCGGGCGGCGGCGTTTGGGCGGTAGCCGAGCTCGCGCATGGCCGCGACCACCCGCTCACGGGTTTCTGGAACCACGCCCTCGTACCCGTTGGACACGCGTGAGACGGTCTGTGCGGAGACGCCGGCCTGCCGGGCCACGTCCGCCATGGAGACCTGACGACGGCGTCGGGCTGGCATGGCAACCTCCTAATGGCGAGAGAGCGTCATCGTAACGGTTGACAGGGTCAACGTTGATGTGACAAGGTAACATCTGTTCATGATGTTTGCGCAACCATTCGCATGACTGCAACTGATTACGCAAACACTCCTAACTCATGCCACTCCGCTCAGTGCAGAGACGGAAGGACAAGGATGTCGGCGATCCCCGTCGCAGCGAGCACGCCCAGTGCCGCACCACCCAAGCAAGCGCCCGCGCGGCGCCCCAGACGCCGCTGGACCGGATGGGGCTTCGTGGGCCCCTTCATGCTGGTCTTCGCCTTCGTCTTCCTGGCGCCCATCCTCTACTCGATCTACCTCAGCCTGTTCCAAAAGCGCATGGTGGGCGGCAACCAGTTCGTCGGCCTGGACAACTACACCCAGCTCCTGGCCGACCCGCAGTTCTGGGAGGCCTTCCGGCGGGTGGCCCTGTTCCTGGTGGTCCAGGTACCGATCATGCTCACGCTGTCGCTGCTGGCGGCGCTGGCGATCGACTCCCTGAAGCTGTACGGCACGGCCTTCTTCCGCATCTCCATCTTCATGCCCTACGCCGTCCCGGCGGTGGTGGCCGCCCTGATGTGGGGCTTCATGTACGGCAACCGCTTCGGCCTGGTCGGCTCGCTGTCCGACTTCCTGGGCGTGAGCATCCCCGACCCGCTGGGCGCAAACATGATCCTGGTGTCGATCGGAAACATCGTCACCTGGGAGTTCGTCGGCTACAACATGCTGATCTTCTACTCCTCGCTGAAGACCATCCCGCACAGCCTGTACGAGGCCGCCGCCATCGACGGCGCCAGCGAGTGGCGCATCATCACCGCCATCAAGATCCCGGCGCTGCGGGGCGCCCTGGGTATCGCCACGATCTTCTCCATCATCGGATCGTTCCAGCTGTTCAACGAGCCCTCGATCCTGCAAAGCCTCGCCCCCAACGCGATCACCACCTACTACACGCCGAACTACTACGCCTACAACCTCTCCTTCGCCGGCCAGCAGTACAACTACTCGGCCACCGTCGCCATCGTCATGGGCCTGATCACCATGGCCGTGGCCTACTTCGTCCAGCTGCGCGGGAACCGGGAGAACTGAGCCATGAGCAAGAAGACCACCGAGGCCGCCGTCGCCCACCGCGGTTACAACGTCGAGAACCCCCGCAAGAGCTGGCTGCTGACAATCGTGATGGGCCTGATGCTCATCTACACCTACCTGCCGCTGCTGTGGCTGTTCATCTCCTCCACCAAGACCCAGGGGGACCTCTTCTCCACCTTCGGGCTGTGGTTCGGTCACGACTTCGCCCTGTGGGACAACATCCGTGAGGCGCTCACCTACAACGACGGCCAGTTCGTGCGCTGGTTCCTGAACACGCTGATGTATGTGGTTCTGGGCGCCGGCGGCTCCGTGCTGCTCTCGGTGCTGGCCGGGTATGGTCTGGCCAAGTTCGACTTCCCGGGTAAGAACGCCGTCTTCGCCATCGTCATCGGCGCCGTCGCCGTCCCCGGCACCGCGCTCGCGGTCCCGACCTTTCTCATGTTCGCCAAGTTGGGGCTTACCAACACTCCCTGGTCGGTGATCATCCCGTCGCTTATCTCCCCCTTCGGCCTGTACCTGATGTGGCAGTTCACCCGCGACGCCGTGCCCACCGAGCTGCTCGAGGCGGCCCGGATCGACGGCGCGAGTGAGTTCCGCACCTTCCGCCAGGTGGCTCTGCCGCTGCTGGGCCCCGGCATCGTGACGGTCTCCCTGTTCGCGATCGTGGCCACCTGGAACAACTACTTCCTGCCGTTGATCATGCTGAAGGACGCCAGCTGGTATCCGCTCACCATCGGTTTGAACGCCTGGAACGCGCAGGCCGCTACGGCCGGAGGGCAGGCGATCTTCAACCTGGTTATCACCGCCTCGCTGCTCACCATCATTCCGCTGATCGCGGCCTTCCTCGGCTTGCAGCGCTTCTGGCAGGCCGGCCTGGCCTCCGGCGGCGTCAAGGAATGATGCCGCCACTCCAAGCCTCCTTCCGCCTGCCCCTGCGTCCTTCGACTACATCAACCCCCAACCCAAACACTCCCACCAGCACCGCAAGGGTGCGAACTGGAAAGGAAAATCCCATGACGATCGATCGTCGAATGTTTCTGCGCGCCGGCTCGGCCGTGGCCGTGGCCGGCGCTACCTCAGCTCTGCTGGCCGCCTGCGGCTCGGGCTCCTCGTCCTCCGGTGGGGCGGCCGACGTCGATCCCTCCGCCGCAGCCTCGGCCGCGGAGGCGGGCGGCGAACTGCTCGTGTGGGCGTGGGACAACACCATTGAGCCCTGCGCGCAGGCCTTCATGAAGAAGTACCCCAACGTCAAGGTCACGGTGACGAACGTCGGCACCTCCGCCGACCAGTACACGTCCTTGCAGAACGCGATTTCTGCAGGCAAGGGCGGGCCCGACGTAGCCCAGGTCGAGTACTACGCCCTGCAGCAGTTCTCCATCTCCGAGTCCCTGGCGGATCTGACCCAGTTCGGCGCCGCCGACTACGAGGGCACGTTCACCGAGGGGCCGTGGAGCTCCGTTCACACCGGTGAGGGCGTCTACGGCCTGCCCCTGGACTCCGGCCCGATGGCCATGTTCTACAACGAGGAGGTCTTCACCGAGCTCGGCGTCGAGGTCCCCACCACCTGGGACGAGTACCTGGATGCCGCCCGCAAGATTCACGCCGCCGACCCGAGCAAGTACATCGCCAGCGACACCGGCGACGCGGGCGCCACCCTGTCCGGGCTGTGGCAGGCAGGAGCGCAGCCCTACACGGTGGATGGAACCAACGTCACCATTGACTTCTCCTCGGACGAGGCCGAGAAGTTCTCCGAGCTGCAGACCACCCTGATCAAGGAGGGGCTGCTCGCCCCGATCTCCCCATGGACCGACGAGTGGTTCCAGGCCCTGGGCGACGGCACCATCGCCGCACTCGTGACGGGCGCGTGGATGCCCGGCAACTTCACCTCCTCCGTGCCGGGTGCCTCCGGCAAGTGGCGGGTGGCTGCCCAGCCCCGGTGGGACGCCAACACTCCTGCCTGCGCCGAGAACGGCGGCTCGTCCCTGGCGGTCATGGCAGCCTCCGAGAAGCAGGCGCTTGCGTACTCCTTCGTCGAGTTCTGCTCCGCCCAGGACGGCATCCAGATCCGCATCGACGGCGGCGCCTTCCCCTCCACGACGGCCGAGCTCGACTCCGAGGAGTTCCTGGGCAAGGAGTTCGAGTACTTCGGCGGCCAGAAGGCCAACGAGGTCCTGTCCCAGGCCGCCAAGGACGTGCTCCCCGGGTGGACCTACCTGCCCTTCCAGGTCTACGCCAACTCGATCTTCAACGACCACGTCGGCAAGGCCTACACGACTTCCGGCGCCACCACCATCGCGGAGGGCCTCGCCTCCTGGCAGGAAGCCTGCATCACCTACGGCAATCAGCAGGGCTTCACGGTCTCCTGACCGCGCACCCGTACACGTCATAGCTTGATTCGAATCACGAGAAGGGACTCCTTCATGCCTGTCGATCTCACCCGCCGCAGCGCCCTGTCGGCGCTGGGCGCCTCCGCCCTGGCCCTCACCCTCGCCGCCTGCTCCGGCTCCGAGAAGGACGCCAAGCCCGCCGCCGAAGTCGACCCCTCAGCCGCGGCCGCGGCGGCCGCTGCCGGCGGCGAGCTGCTCGTGTGGTCCTGGGAGCCCACCCTGAGCGACGTCGTCGCCGAGTACCAGCAGGCCTTCCCGAATGTGAAGGTGGAGCTGGTCAACGCCGGCACCGGCACCGAGCAGTACACGGCGCTGCAGAACGCCGTCTCCGCCGGGTCGGGTATCCCCGACGTGGCTCAGATCGAGTACTACGCCTTGCCGCAGTTCTCCCTGTCCGAGTCGCTCGCGGACCTGACCCAGTTCGGCGCCGCCGACCTGGCCGACTCCTACTCCGCCGGCCCCTGGGCGGCGGTCGCCTCCGAGGACGGCATCTTCGGCCTGCCCATGGACTCCGGGCCGGTAGCCCTGTTCTACAACGAGGAGGTATTCACCGAGGCCGGCGTTGCGGTCCCCACCACCTGGGAGGAGTACCTCGACGCCGCCCGCGCCATCCACGCCGCCAACCCGAACCACTACATCGCCAACGACATCGGTGACGCGGTCAAGACGCTCTCCCTGCTGTGGCAGGCCGGCTCACGCCCCTATACGGTGGACGGCACTACGGTCGGCATCGACTTCAGCGAGGAGGCCTCCCAGAAGTACGCCGAGCTGTGGACCACGCTGCTCAAGGAGCAGCTGCTCTACCCCTGCGCCGACTGGTCCGACGAGTGGTACCGGGGCCTGGGAGACGGCACCATCGCCTCCCTGGCCATGGGTGCCTGGATGCCGGCCTCCTTCGTAGGCGGCGTCGAGGCCGGGGCCGGCAAGTGGCGCGTGGCGCCGCTGCCGGCCTGGGAGGCGGGGCAGACCGCCTCCTCGGAGATGGGCGGCTCCTCGCTGGCGGTCACCGCCGCCAGCGATAAGCAGGCCCTGGCCTACCACTTCATCGAGTACGCCAACGCCGGGGACGGCGTCGCCAGCCGCATCGCCAACGGGGCCTTCCCTGCCACCACCGCGGACCTGACCAGTGAGGACTTTCTGTCCGCCGAGTTCGACTACTTCGGCGGGCAGAAGGCCAACGAGGTCTTCGCCGACAGCGCCGCGGCCGTCACCGAGGGCTGGTCCTTCCTGCCCTTCCAGGCCTACGCCAACTCCATCTTCAACGACTCGGTCGGCAAGGCCTACGAGTCCAAGGGCGCAACCTCCATCGCCGACGGACTGTCCGCCTGGCAGCAGGCCTGCGTCACCTACGGAAACCAGCAGGGGTTCAAGGTCTCCTGACCCGCCCCGGGGCGGCGCGCCGGAGGACGTGGCAGGGACCCCAACCCCGGCGCGCCGCCGCACACCACCGACAGAACGGCTCACGGCCGGCTCGCGACCAGACAGGGCATGATGAACAGCACCACCACCCGCCCCGCCTTCCCTCGGCGCCCGCGCCGCGAGGGCGCCGCCATCCACTTCGGCGCCGACTACAACCCCGACCAGTGGCCAGAGGCCACCTGGGAACAGGACATCGCTTTGATGCGGCGGGCGGGCGTAACCGTCGTCACCCTGCCGGTGTTCTCCTGGGCGCATATACAACCGGGCGAGGACTCCTGGGACTTCGGCTGGCTGGACCGGATCATGGACCGACTGGCGCAGGCCGGTATCGACGTCGACATGGCCACCTCCACCGCGTCTCCGCCCGCCTGGCTCACCTCCAAGCACCCCGAGGTACTGCCGGTCACCCGCACGGGGGAGACCCTGTGGCCGGGAGGCCGACAGCAGTGGCGCCCCACCTCACCCGTCTTCCGCCGCTACGCGCTGGAACTGACCCGCCGCATGGCCGAGCGCTACGCCGAGCATCCCGCACTGGCCGCCTGGCACGTCAGCAACGAACTCGGCTGCCACAACGCCTACGACTACTCAGAGGACGCCGCGGCTGCCTTCCGCGACTGGCTGCGCCGGCGCTACACCACGCTGGAGGCGCTCAACGACGCCTGGGGGACGGCGTTCTGGTCGCAGACCTACCACCGGTGGGAGGAGATACTGCCGCCCCGCCTGGCCGCCTCCGAGTCGAACCCCAGCCAGCTGCTGGACTTCCGTCGCTTCTCCTCCGACGCCCTGCGCGACTACCTGCGCGCCGAGAGCGAAGTGCTGCGGGCCATCACCCCCGACGTGCCGATCACCACCAACTTCATGGTCATGGGCGACACCGCCGCCATGGACTACCCGGGCTGGGACGAGGACGTCGACTTCGTCTCCAACGACCACTACCTGGACCCCGGCCCCGGCGGTATCGATGAGCTCGCCTTCTCCGCCTCCCTGACCTCCGCCATTGCCAAGGGTCGGCCGTGGTGGCTCATGGAGCACGCCACCTCCGCGGTCAACTGGCGTCCCGTCAACCCGCCCAAGGTTCCCGGGGAGCTGATGCGCGACTCCTTGACGCACCTGGGCCACGGCGCCGACGCCATCTGCTTCTTCCAATGGCGGGCCTCGCGGGCAGGCGCCGAGAAGTACCACGCCGCCCTGCTCCCGCACGCCGGAGAGGACTCGCGCCTGTTCCGCGACGTCGTCGCCCTCGGCAAGCGCCTGGAGGAACTGGCGGAGGTGGCGGGCAGCCCGGCCCTGCCCGCCCGCGCCGCGGTCGTCTTCGACTACGAGTCCTGGTGGACGCTGACCCAGGAGTTCCTGCCGCACACCCGTCTGGACTACCGCGGCCAGGCGCTGGACTGGTACCGGGCCCTGGTGGGCGCGGGACTGCGCGTCGACGTCGTCTCCCCGCGCAATAATCTGGCCGGCTACGACCTGCTGGTCGCCCCGCTGCTGCACATCATGCCCGCGGACCTGGCCGAGCGCCTGCGCGCCGCTGTCGCCGGGGGCAGCCACCTGGTGACGACCTACTTCTCCGGGACCGTGGACGAGCATGATCACGTGATCCTTGGCGGTTACCCCGGTGCCCTGCGCGACCTGCTCGGCATCCGCGTGGAGGAGTTCAGCCCGCTGCTCGACGGCGAGGCCGCCGCCCTGTCCGAAGGCGCCACCGGCCGCATGTGGACCGAGGCGGTGGAGGTCACCGCCGCCGACGTCCGGGTGCTGCGCCGCTACGTGCTGGCCCGCGGCATCGACCCGGGCACCCCCGCGGTCACGCGGCGCCCGGTGGGGCAGGGGTCGGCAACGTATGTCTCCACGCGCCTGGAGGGTGAAGACCTGGCGGAGCTGGTTGTCGAACTGCTTGCGTCCGCCGGCATCGGCCCGGACCTGCCCGAGCCGTTGCGCGGGCAGGTGATTGCCTCCGCCCGCCGCGGCGAGGCGGCAGACTACTGGACGCTCACCAACCGGGGGAACCACGACCTCGGGAGGGCCGCTGCCGTCGCCGGGATGTTGGGCGGCGTACCGCTGGGAGGCGCCGACTCCCTCGGCGCGAGCGACGCCGTCGTCGTACGGGTGCCGCGCAACTGAGCCGCCTCACCGCACCTGGGGAATACCCAACTCGTCGCGCGCGGCGCGCATCTGGGCGGCCTCGGCGCGCGAGAACTCGAACTCCGCCTCGCTCCAGTCCCACATCGCCTGGATGAGGGGCTTGAAACTCTCCCCGCGGCGGGTCAACCGGTACTCCACGCGGGGAGGCACCTCGCCGTAGTCGACGCGTTCCAGGAAGTCGTCCGCGACCAGCTCCCGCAGTTGCTTGGACAGGGTCGAGTCCGACACGCCGTGCAGGCAACGCTTCAACTGGCCGAAGTGTCTGACCTCGGCCAGGGCGACGTAGAAGAGAATCTCGATCTTCCACTTGCCGCCCACGACCTTCTGCAGGGACGCGATCGCGGGGCACCACTCGATCTTGGGGGCCTCGGCCATGCCGCTCCTATCCTTCGTGCCGCTAGTACTACAGAAAAAGATAGTACTAGCGGAACCGTAGCGCCATGAGTGACAGTTGCTCCAGATGCGCAGGCCGCGCCCAGCGCGCCGGCGCCCACAACCCCGAGGAGGAGCACATGAAGGTGACCTACTGGTCGGACTTCGCATGCCCGTACTGCTACGTAGGCGAGACCCGCCTGCACAAGGCGATCGAGTCGCTCGGCCTGGCCGACGACGTCGAGGTGGAGATGAGGGCCTTCGAGCTTTATCCGGACGCGCCCCGCGAGGTGCAGGGAACTACGCTTGACCGCTTCGCCAGGAAGTACCGGCTGACCAGGGCGGCTGCACGCCAGCGCATCGACTCCATCAGCGCGATGGGGCGGGCCGAAGGCATCGACTTCAACTACGCCACCACGCGCAACACCAATATGTTCGATGCGCACCGGCTCACCAAGCTCGCGCATGCGCAGAGCAACACCCGCTTCGAGGAACTCTGCTTCCACGCCTACTTCGTGGATAACGAGGTCATGTCCGACCGCGCCGTCCTGCAGCGCCTGGCCAAGCAGGCCGGACTGCCGGAGGCGGACGTGGAGCGCGTGCTGTCCAGTGACGAGTACGCCGACGCCGTGCGTGCCGATGAGCGCGAGGCGCACTCCATGGGGGTGAACGCCGTACCGTTCTTCGTGGTGGACGGCAAGTACGCCATTTCGGGTGCCCAGCCGATCGAGGAGATGACCCGCGTGCTCACAAACGCGCGCGACGCGGCGCTCGCGGAGGACACCGCCGCGGGCGGCGCCTGCGGCCCGGAGGGGTGCGCGATCTGATGGGGGTACAGGTTCGCCCGCTTCTGGCCCGGGGCGTGTTTGCCACCTACGGCTACTTCGTCGTCGACGAGGTCGCGCGACATGCGTTCCTGATCGACCCCGGTGCCCAGGCGAAGCTGTTTCTGCGTGCCGTGCGCGGGCATCAGTGGACCGTAGAGGCCATCGTGCTCACGCACGGCCACTTCGATCATGTCGGGGCCGTGGATGAGCTGCGCGCCGCCCTGGGCGTCCCCGTGCTGGCGCATGCGGAATCCAAGCGCTATTTGACCGACCCCGATCTGAACCTGTCCGCCGCCCACGGTGCGCCCCTGCGGGTCCACGGTGTGGAGAAGTTCCACCACGGCGATCGCCTGGCCCTGGGGAAGAGTTCGAACGTCGAACTCGAGGTCCTGCACGTTCCCGGGCACACCGATGACTCCTGCGCCTTCTACTGCGAACAGGCCGGCTTCGCGGTGGTTGGTGACACGGTATACGAGGGAGGCCCCGGGCTGACCATCTTTCCGACGGGGGATGCGGGCAAGCTCCGTGAGAGCCTGGAGACCAGGCTGCTCACGCTCCCCGACGGCACGGAACTGCTGTCGGGACACTCCCTCCCCATCACGGTCGCGCGCCTCGGGCGCGCGGTACGACGGTGCGACGCGGCCGAGTGACTCGGGGCCGACTACCCTGAGCGGCATAGGGCAAGCCGCGACGAGAAGGCTCGGTGCGGCCGGGAGCAACCGAGAAGGATTTGGGCAGCATGGCGCGCGTGGAAGGCAGACGACCCAGCATGGTCGACGTCGGTCGTGCCGCCGGAGTGTCCGCTCAGACCGTCTCGCGTTACTTCAACGGCGGATATGTCTCTGCCGACGCCAGTGCGCGCGTGGAGGCCGCCGTAAATGCGCTGGGGTACGTGCGCAATCGCATTCCGCTGCAGATGAAGGCGCGGCACACGAACCTGATCGGGCTAGTGCTGCTGGGGCCGCTCAATTACGGCAATTCCGGGATCATGGGCGGCTTGACGCGTGCGGCTCGGGAGGCCGGACAGGCGGTGATGATCTCCCACATGGAACGCGATCCCGCCACAAGCGCAGAGTCCTGGGCGGCACTCCTGACAGAGGTGGACACGCTGTTGTCCATGCGCGTGGACGCCCTGATCGTGGGCTCCCCGTATGACAGCATCAAGCGGATCATTGATTACGTGGATGGCGCGGTCCCGCTAGTAACTCTGGCGGAGTTGCCTGACAAGGCCGTAGACGCCGTTGGCCCCTACTCCTACGAGGCCTCCTGTGCGGTCATGCGGCACCTGATCGCGCTGGGGCACCGCCGGATCCTGCACATATCGGGGCCATCCGACCGGGCACAGGCGGTCGCCCGGCGGCGCGCCTACGAGGCGGAGATGACCGCCGCCGGCCTGGAGGGGTTGCCGGTGCTGGAGAGTCGTGAGTGGAACGCCGCCTCCGGAGCCGAATGTGCTGGGCGGGTGGAGGCGGGATCGTTCTCCGCCGTCTTCGCGGGAAGCGACACCATTGCTCTGGGATTCATCAGTGCACTGCGCCAGCGGGGACTCATAGCGCCCCGCGACTATGCGATTGCAGGCTTCGATGACATGCCCGACGCACAGTTCATGGATCCTCCGCTCACAACTGCACGTATCGACTTCGAGCGGATTGGTGAGGTAGCGCTGCGGCGCGCCGTCGCCGACGTAACCGGCGTCAGCTACGACGACGATGCGCCGCGGCCCGAGTTGGTGGTGCGCGCTTCGACGGCCGGACACCTGGGCGCGCTGGGCTGAGTCGACCTCGGTGCGAATACGCAACCGCAGCCCTTGACAGCAGCGCACAGCCTGTTACGCTTAACAGTGTCCATTCAATGTCGAATGAACATGAGACTTGCCGTTGTCCGGCACTGCCGCCGCACGACGGCTTCAACGCCACAGGGGACATCATGAAAACAACTCTCACTCGCCGTCACGCCATCGGGCTCGGTACCGCCCTCCTCACTGCCGGCGCTCTCGCCGCCTGCGGACGCCAGGGAGGCGGCTCATCCAGAGGCGGAGAGGACTCCCTGACCCTCTGGGTCGGTGCACTCGAGGACTCTCAGAAGCAAGACATCGACCGCCTGGTTGCGGCCTTCAAAGAGGCCAACAACATCACTGTCAACTATGAGACCCACTCCACCGACTCCCTCAAGGAGTCCATGCGTCAGGTGTCCGGCACCAACGCCGGACCAGACATCTACTGGTATTGGGAGGGGCCGGGACTCGGCGGAGACCTCGTCGAGGCGGGCATGAGCCTGGACCTGAGCGACTACTACCAGCGGTACGGCTGGGAGGATCGCTTCACCGCCGCCTCCCTGGCAGGCATCACCCAGTACGGCGGTTACCACGGCATCCCCTGGACCCTGCAGGCGCAGGCCCTGTACTACAACAAGGCTCTTTTCAAGCAGGCCGGCATCACTGCCGAACCGGCCACCTATGAAGAGCTCATTGGCGCCTGCGACGCCCTCAAGGCCGCTGGCATCACGCCGATCGAGTTCGGCGGCACCGTCAACTGGCATGTCATGCGCCTGCTTGACTCACTCATTGAGACCAAATGCGGTGCCGACGTCGCCAGAACCCTGGTCACCGACAAGACGGGCTGGGCCACCGAGCCCGGCGTCACGGAGGCCTTTACGGAGCTCAAGACCTGGGCGGACAAGTACTTCAACACCGGCTACATGTCCATCTCCAATGACGACTCCAGCCTCCTGTTCTGGAACGGGCAGGCCGCCATGGCCCTGGAGGGCACCTGGTTCGACGCCCAGTGCGTGGACAACGGCATGGATCCGCAGGAGGTCGGCATCTTCCCCTTCCCCACCGGAACCGGGCGCCTGTACGGCTTCGGCGAGGGCTTCTACATCAATGCCAACACCTCCAAAGCTGACCTGGCCGCATCCTTCCTCGACTTCGTGACCTCCACCGAGCAGATGCGCGGCAGCGGCGGCGCCTGGGCTGCTGTGAGTGTGAACAAGGACGTCGAGGTCTCCAAGGACAACCCGCTTGACGCGCTGTGGCCCCCAATCCTGGAGTCCTCGGAGGAGATGTACAACAACTTCGATCAAGCCCTCAGCTTGGATGAGACGACCGAGTACTGGCGCATCCAGAACGCCGTCCTCATCGGTGATATGGCCCCGGAGGAGGCCGGCCCGGCCATGCAGAAGTTCATCGACGCCAACTCCTGATCGGCCGGTACCGCGCGAGCGGACAGGCCAGTTCAGGTCCGATCCGCGCAACAAACTCAGCGAAAGAACTTCTCATGGCAACAGCTCAAACGGCGTCAGCGCCCGTACGGGCCATCAAACAGCACCGCGTGCTGCGTTCCCTGCCCTACCTGGCCCCGGCGGCCCTGCTGTACGGCATATTTCTGCTGTATCCGATGATTGACTCGGTACGGCTGTCTTTCTTCTCCTGGTCCGGCTACGCCACCGCCGCCCAGGAATTCGTCGGGCTCAAGAACTATCGGTACCTGCTCACGCAGGACACGGTGTTCTGGACTGCCCTCAAGAACTCAATGATCTGGGTGGTGCTATCGGTAGCCATCCCCATGGTGCTGTCCCTCCTCATGGCTCTGGCCCTCAACCAGCGCATATGGGGGCGCAATGCCTTCCGCTCGATCTTCTACATCCCGAGCGTTTTCGCATCCATCACGGTGGCAGCGATCTGGCGGTGGATCTACAACCCCACCATGGGCGTTATCAACCAGGTACTCGAGGCGGTCGGTCTGGGCGGACTGGCCCACGAGTGGTTGGGTGACCCACGCACCGCCCTGTACTCCATCTTTGTCGCCTCGGTATGGCAGGGGGTCGGCTTCAACATGGTGCTCTTCCTCGCCGGTCTGCAATCCGTGCCGGCCGAGCTCGTGGACGCGGCCAAGGTTGATGGGGCGGGCCGTTGGCAGGTCTTCCGCAACGTGACCTGGCCCGCGCTGCGACCGACGACCGTCGTCGTTGTCATTCTGACCATTATCAACTCGCTGAAGGTCTACGACCTGGTGGTCGGCATGACCGGGGGAGGACCGGCGCAGTCCAGCCAGGTTCTCGCCCTGTGGTCGTACCAGCAGTCCTTCTCCAACCACAACTTCGGGGCCGGCGGCGCCGTCGCCACCGTCCTGCTGATTCTCTCGCTGTGCCTGGTGGTCCCCTACCTGGCCTGGTCCATGAAGGGGGAGGACTGAGATGACTGCTATTCCCGTTGTCCGCACCACTGCCGGTCTCGACGACGGCGCGATCGCCGCCGCGCCGAACCGGCCGCCACGCGACTGGGCCACCATTGGACTGTGGGTGGCGCTGCTGATCACGGCGGCGTTCTGGCTGGTGCCCTTCGCCGTCATGCTGCTCACCTCCTTCAAGAGTCGAGCGGACCTGGCGAGCGGATCTACGCTCGGTTTGCCCTCGCAGTGGCTCTGGAGCAACTATGCCGACGCCGTCGACACCGGTGACTTGTGGATCAGTGGCAGTAACAGTCTGCTGGTCTCGGTCATCAAAGTGCCGTTGGGCCTGCTGCTCGCAGCACTCGCGGCCTACGCATTGGCCCGAATCCATATGCGGCGGGCCAAGTGGGTCGTCGCCGTCTTCGCCGTCGGCTCTATGGTGCCCATCCAAGTTGCCCTCGGTCCCATGTTCCAGCTGCTGCTGAAGGCGGACCTGCTGGACACTTATGTGGGCCTGATCCTGCCCTATCTCGCCTTCGGCGTTCCGTACCAGGTCTTCATGCTCTACGGCTCCTTCCGGGCCATACCCGATGAGATCGAGGAGTCCGCCCGGCTCGACGGCGCCTCCACCTTCCGCATCTTCTGGCAGATCTGCTGCCCGCTGATCAAGCCGACCCTGGCGGCGTTGTTCGTCCTGGACTTCGTGTCCACCTGGAACGAGTACGCCATGGCGTCCACGATTCTGCAATCGGGATCGATGGCGACTATCCCGCTGGCTGTGCAGAACTTCTCCGCCCAGCACGGCACCGACTACGGGCCGCTGAACGCCTTCATCATCATGACGGCGATCCCGGTGCTGATCGTCTACCTGCTGTTCCAGCGCTACTTCGTCTCCGGAGCCTTCTCCGGGGCGGTGAAGGGCTGAGCCTGCCGGTTGTGTTGACGACAGGGCTCGGCGTCGGGCGGTCGACGAGGAGAACTGAGAACGGGGGCGTTTGGTGGCCAACATTGTCAGAAACGGTGACAAACGCCGGATTCGGTGCCCCGTTGGGATTTTGCAGCCGCATGATTCCAACGTTTCGTGAGTCGTGGGCCAGCGCCTCGGGGTCGTTTGTCACCGTTTGTGACAATGCGGGCGCGGTGTACCGGACTGGACCGTCCGGGCACGGACTCATTCGATGGCGCGCTCGGCCGGGAGGATGCGCATGCCGTGCGAAGGGACATTCCCGTGGTGGTTCGGGCCGACGTCGGCGGTGGTGTTGCCGGGTGAGGTGCCAGGGTCAGTCGTCGACATAGTCCTCACCGTACTTCTCAATGTAGTACAGCTCCTGTTGGTCGATCGCGGTGACTTCGGGTGAGTCCAGCATCGCCCTCATGATTTTGCTTGAGGCGAGGAGGCTTACGGTGACTTGGTTGTTGAGAATCCAGTCGGTTTGGAGGACGTCGCTTCGGTCGCCGGTCTGCTTGCCGGTGCCGTACAGCTGCGTGAGTGCGTCGGCGGTGGCGTCGTAAGCCTGCCATAGAGATGAAGACCAAGGACTGTTTGGTTCGGCCTGCAGGTTGCGGGAGCAGAGTGGTATCGATACCCCGCTGCACTGACCGTGCAGACGCGACATGTGTCCGTCTTCTTGTCCGTTGGTGGATAGTTCGGTGGTGAAGAAGCGTCCGTCGTCGGGGGCGGGTGTCCAGCCGAGTTTGTCGCGGGTGGCGTAGGCGGTCTCCCAGGTGATGGGCCAGTCGAGCTCGGCCCAGGCGCGGATCCACTCGATGGCGCGCTCGACGGGAAGTATTTTTATCTCGGTCATGGTGGGCGGCTTCTGCTGAGGCCATGTGCGGTGAGGCAGAGGTGTCTGTGGATGGGGGTGCAGGTGGTGGGGCGGAGGTGCCGGCTTAGTTGCCGAAGTACTCCGGGTACTCGACCGTCGGGTCGTGCTCGGCGTGGTCTACCCACGAGGCGCGAATTTCGTCGGCTGTGATGCCTGGTGCGAGTACGACGTGACCGGTGAAGAATGTGTCCGTGAGCCAAAGTACGAGATTCGGATCAGGATTGAGAGAACGCACCCACGCGGCGACCTCGGCTACCCCTGGTTGGTTGAATGGCCCGGAGCAGGAAATGACCTTGTTCTCCGGAAAATGACATATCTCCACCTCATGTCCTTCGAAAACAGGGTACGCGTCGGCGTCGGAGTCCTCTGGGCTGAGGCCCGCTTGTACGATTCGGCATCTAGGCCACTGGGCCCGTGCTGCGCGGATGAATGTGTCCTTGTCGGCAATTGTCAGGGTGGTGGGTCCCGGGGGTAGTATTGAATATCGCTCGCTCATGACTATATCCTAACTCCAATGTTGTGTTGTCAAGGAACTACCTTGATGATGAGTGGGAAGTCGTGCCCGAGTATGCTGCGGGCGCGTTGGCCGAGGAACTCTGCAGCTTTGTCGGTGTTGGTGACGATGGTAAGGCCTCCAAGGGGGTTGTTCGGGTTGAGTATCGCTTGGCCGTAGCGTCTTATCTCACGGTCGAAGTCCTTGTACAAGAATTCTGGCCTGCCGCCTTCGTATAGTGCTCCGGAGCCTCCTTTGGTGTGTTTGGCGTCGAAGGCTATGGCGATGTTGCCGTCGGCGGTCACGGCGTCGGCGATTATTGTTTCGTCTCCGACGCCTGTTGGGATGACGCGTTCGACGTCGGTGCCCAGGACTCGGTGCTGGTATTGGATTGCGGTGGTTGATGGTTTGCGCACTACGGGCTGCAAGTTATTGATCCAGTCGCGTACGCCCTGCTCGGTCCAGGTGCGAGTGGTGGTGCGGCTGGTTTGGTGTGTGAGGGTTCGGGTGTTGCGGCGTGCGGTGCGGGTGAGGGCGACGTTTTCGGCTGCAGTGCGGGCGGCTTTGCGGGTTGTGAGTCCGAGGGCGGAGCCGGGTATGAAGGTCAGGGCGAAGTCGGCCCCGTCCAGTAGGAGTTGTTCCCAGGTGGCGTTGGTGGCGTAGGAGCGTGTGGCGGTGGCGGGGTCTTGGAGGAAGGTGGCGATGCCGCGCCCGTGGGATAGGGCCCAGGTGCCTACGCCGACGGCCCCGAGTGCCGCGGTCACGGACAGGCCCGCCCAGGCCAGGGCGAGGACGGCGAGGGCGGTGACCAGGATCTGACCGGGCATGCCCAGGGAGTCCCACCACTGCGCGAGCCCGTCCAGCAGGCCGGCGAAGAAGTAGGGCCAGTCGGGCTGCTGGAGCCAGGAGCCGATGTGCTGGGCGAGGGCGGTGCCGTACCACCAGCAGGCCGCCAGCATCACCGCTGCGACTGCGAGTGCGATTAGGCGGAAGGTGTTGCGCGCGGCCGGTTCGGTGCCGGGGGTGGTCACGGTCATGGCGTCCTGTCGCACTCCGCGCACCTGGGCGCCCATGGCGCGGCCCTCGGCCATGCGCGCCCTGCGGGTCAGGGTCCGGTCCCCGTAGGCGGCGGCGATGATCACCAGGTCGGACCAGGCGTAGGCGGCCAGCCACACCAGGGCCTGCGCCGGGGCCCGCAGGGCGGCGGGAGCACCGGTCATGGGCAGGTCGGGCGCTTTGGGGGCCTCCAGGGCGACGTCGCCGAACACGCCGGCGCGGTGGCGGCGGCGGGCGTCGACCGTCATGCAGGTGATGAACAGGGCCACGGAGATGGTGATCTGGGTGTGGCCCTGCCCGCGCACCTGCCAGGCCAGGCGTATCCAGGTGGGGATGGCGGTGTCCTGGTCGGCCCAGCCGGTCCAGCCGACGGCGGCGTTGTAGCAGGCATGATCCACTATCGCCGTCGTCAGCATCGCTGCTGGCGGTAGCCAGGCGACGGCGCGCCACCAGGGCTTTTTCGTGCGCCACAGGGCCAGGCCCAGGGCGACGCCCATGGCAACCCCCATGGTGGGGACCTGGTGCCCGGTGGTCATCGGCCCTGCGGGGGCTGCGTCGATACCCAGAATCTGTTCGGCCCAACTGCCCCCAGACAGTTGGAACGCCCCGGCTGTCCACGGGTTCAGCGAGTAGTGGAGCCGGTTCTCGCCCAACAGCTCGGCGAGCATGCCCGGTGGTGCCAGGCGGCGGGCGCCGTCCTCGGCGATGGTGAAGCCCGCCCCGGTAGCGAATCCCAGCAGCGCCCAGTCCACCGCCGCCAGGCGTCTGATCCGGCCCGGCGCCACCACCGCCAGAAGCAGCAGCGGCAGCAGTTTGCCCGGTTCCTCCACAAACGCTGCCAGTGCGATGCGGGCGCCGTCATCGGTGGTGGACAATCCGATCGACTCACCGATCGCCCGGGTGGCGTGGGCTATCAGTAGTGACCAGGGCACGCTGATGCCCATCAGCAGCAACAGCGGCCGCAGCCCCAGGGTGCGGGTGCGCGCCAGCAGTCCCACCACCAGCAGGCAGCCGGTCATCAACAGCGCGGGCACTAGCCCCAGCGTCAGGCGCGGCACCACCACCAGTGCAATCACTCCCAGTACCAGTGCCACGGTGGAGACCACCCGCTGAGCCCGCACCACCGCGCGTGCGAAACCCGCATGGTGCGCCCACCAGCCCCGCCAGCCCTCCAGCGCCCGTTCCCACCACTCCGCCGGAACATCCAAAACCGACAAGACATGATCCGTACCCGCCGCAGCACGCGCCCCGGGACCGGGCGCGCCCACACCCTCCGGCGGGGGCGCTGCTAACGCAGACACAGGCGCGGGCGCGGATGCAGGCGCTGACGCAGGCACCACAAACCCATACCCCTGCACAGACCCTGCGGGCACACCAGAACCGACCGCCGACGCCGCCGCCCCAGCAGCAGGAACGGGTGCGCCGGAAGAACTAGCGCTGGGTGCACCGCCCGGCATCACCCCATACGCACCCGGCGGCACAGCAGCATGCCGACCCCGCACCACCGGGCCCGACTCCGGTGCGATCCCGGGCCGCCCACCGGGCTCGCCCCCGCCCGGTACCGCCGCATACCGACCCCGCACCGGCTCCGGCGAAGGACCTGGTGGAGGCGCCGGGACGCCCCCGTCCATCGCGGATACGGAACGGTCCCGCCAGGCGCCACTGTCATCGGCCGCTGCCTCGCGCCGGACGCCGTCGTCAACCATGAACCAGCCCTTTCAGGGACCAACAGGGATAATGACGAAACCGTAACGTACGTCGACCCGTCACGCCAGGTGCCTTCGAGACCCTGGGGTGCGCGCGAGGGGCCCCGGAACCCAGGCAGCGTTAAGGTGACGCCAGCGTCGGCACTACCTTCAAAGGAGAGAATGATGCTCAAAGGAATCAATACCCTGATGACGCCCGAACTGCTGGGCGTGCTGGCCCGTATGGGGCATGGCGACGTCATCGCCGTCGTCGACTCCAACTACCCCGCCTACGCCACTGGCAGGCCGGTCATCCCCATGCCCTCGCTGAACAGTCCCGAGGCCGTGCGGCTGGTGGTCGAACTCATGCCGCTCGACACCTTCGTCGAGGCGCCCGTGCGCTACATGATCGGCGAGGGTGATACCGAGTTGCGCGAGGTGACCCGCGACGTCCTCGCCGTGGCCACGGAACTCGAGGGGCGCGAGATCTCCGGTGCCGCCATGGAACGCTTCGACTTCTACGAGGCCGCTCGTTCCGCCTCCGCGGTCATTCACACCCAGGAGACCCGGCCGTACGGCTGCTACCTGCTCACCAAGGGCGTGCTGCCGAGCTTTGGGCCGCAGGACTGACAAGGAGGGACCATATGTCCGCGCATGTAGTTGTAATCGGCTCCATCAACCAGGACGTCACGGTCACCGTTGACCGCTTCCCCGAACCGGGGGAGACCCTTTACAGCCGTTCGCTCAGCTATCGGCTCGGCGGTAAGGGCGCCAACCAGGCCGCCGCGGCAGCCCACGCCGGCGCCCGCGTCCGCTTCGTCGGACGCGTCGGCTCTGACGCCGCCGGCCCAGCGCTGCGTGAGGAACTCGCCGGTCATGGTGTCGATGTGAGCGGCCTGCTGGTAGACGAGGGGACCACCGGCTCCGCCTTCATCACCGTGTCCGCCACCGGGGAGAACACGATTGTCATTGACGCGGGTGCAAACGGCCGGGTGACTTCCGAGCAGGTCGACGCCGCAGCTCTGCAAGCAGGAGACGTCGTCGTCCTCCAGGGTGAGATTCCGGCCGCCGCCAATGCGGCCGCCATCGCCTCCGCTCGCGGGGCCGGGGCGACGACGATTCTCAACCTCGCGCCGGTCTACGGCATCGCCGCGGAGGATCTCGCCGCAGTGGACATCCTCGTGGTCAATGAGACCGAGGCCGGTCTGGTTCTCGGCCGTCCCGCCCCGCGTGGCGCAGCGGAGGCGCTTGACGCCGCCGCCCAGCTGACCGAGCGGGGTCCGCGTCGCGTGCTGATTACGCTCGGGGGCGCCGGCGCCGTCTGGTACGACGCCGCGGTTGCCGGTGGTCCACAGGGCGCACACGTTGACGCGATCTCCGCGGGTCCGGTGGTCGACACCACCGGTGCGGGGGATGCCTCCGTCGGAGCGCTGGCGGCTGCCCTGACACTCGGGCTGGACTTTGAACGGGCCGTGGCGGAGGCCATGCGGGCGGGCTCGGCGGCGGTGCTATCCGCAGGCGCGGCTGCCTCCTACGGTGCCATCGAACCCATCAGGATCTGAACCGCAGCGGCGTGAGTGCGCCACAGAAGCTCGGGGCCCGCCGGACGTCGGCCGGCCCCGAGCTGTTTCTGCGCTCGTGTCCCCAGCCGTTATGAAGTTGACAGGAACGAGACCGTGGGTGACACTAGAGCTGTCATTCATGGACGAATGAATATGTCAACGCAGGCGGATCGTCCCGAATCCGCCACGACAGAGCGAGGAGGCTCAAGCGGTGGCACGAACTAACAAGACACGACGCGGGCGCCCCTGGGGTGTCATCTTCAAGGTCGTCGGAGCGGTGGTGATACTCGCCATCTGCTTCCTCGGCACCACCTTCATGACCCCGAAGGAGGCGGAAGCCGTGCTCACAGCCGGATCGACGGATCCCGTCGCATACGCCAACGAGCACTACGACTCCACCATTGCGTACGTCAATGACAACGCCACCGACCTGGCGGGGCTGCTCGAAGATCTCCAGGAGGACGAGGAGGGCGCCAGCGAGGAGCTCGGCCACCGTGACGGTGAGGCCGCGTACACCTTCGCTGTGACCACCACCGGCACCGTGGAGGAGGGCGGCTTCGGTCAGGTCAATCTTGCGGTCGACGGCGTTCCCTCCGGCGTCACCGTATCCGTCCAGACGGGGCCCGCCGTGATGGGCACGGCTCTGCGAGACGTCACCGGTGAGGTCACCTTCGACATGTTCGAGAACCAGATCGACTACGCCCAGGTGGGGCTGTCCCTCAACGATCCCCTCAAGACCGGAGTGCTCGCCGAGAACGACCTGGGCTCCATGATCGGCCAGAAGATCACCGTCGTGGGTGCCTTTGCGTACTCAGACCCGGCGCACGTCGTGATCACCCCAATCTCTATTGAGGTGGCGTCATGACCGTAAGCGAGAAGGCCCCCGTCGTCCTCGCCGGCCGCGACATCACCAAGGCCTTCGGGGCGACTCACGCCTTGCGCGGCGTCGACTTCGAGATTCACCGGGGTGAGGTAGTGGCCCTCATCGGAGAGAACGGGGCCGGCAAGTCCACCCTGATGAAGATCCTCTCCGGAGTGCAGCCGCCGACCTCCGGCACGATCGAGCTCGACGGCGAGCCCATCACCTTCACCGACACCACCGATGCCGTTGCGCACGGAGTCGCCATCGTCCATCAGGAGCTCAACCTCTGTCCCAATCTTTCGGTGGTTGACAACATCTTCCTCGGCCGTGAGATTGCCTCACCTACAGGCATCTCGCGCTCTCGGCAGCGGGAGCAGGCCGCCGCGGCGCTCGCACGCCTGGAAGAGCCGATCGACCCCAACGCCCTCGTGGGCGACCTGCGGCTGGGGCAGCAGCAGCTCGTCGAGATCGCCCGCACCCTCGTCGAGGGGGCGCGCGTGCTCATCATGGACGAGCCCACATCGGCGCTCTCGGCCACGGAAGTGAAGGTGCTCTTCCGCATCATTCGCGAACTGACCGCGGACGGCGTCGCCATCGTCTACATCTCTCACCACATGGACGAGTGCCTCGAGATCGCGGACACCGCGGTCATCCTGCGCGACGGCCGGCACGTGGCCACGGCGCCCATGGCGGACGTGGACCTGCCCTGGATCGTGAAGACCATGGCGGGACGGGATCAATCCGATCTGTTCACGGCGATCACCGCTACTCCCGGCGAACCGATCCTGGAGATAGAGGACCTGGTGGTACCGGATCCCGCGAACCCGTCGCGCATCGCGGTTGACAACCTCTCGCTCACGGTGCGTGAGGGGGAGATCGTTGCCATTTATGGGCTCATGGGTGCCGGGCGCACCGAACTGTTGGAGACGCTCGCGGGACGGCATACCGCCGCATCCGGCCGGATCCTGCTCGATGGGCAGGACATATCCCATGCTCCAATCGGCGAGCGGATCGACGCCGGACTCGTCCTGTCCCCGGAGGACCGGCAGGCCGACGGCATCGTCCAACTCATGAGCGTAGGCCGCAACATGAGCCTGGCGGCGTTGCGCATCCTCACCCGTAATGGGCAGGTCAAGCGCAAGCAGGAGGACAAGGAGATCAATCACGGCATCGAGGCCGTCCGCATTAAGACCGAGTCCCCAGGCATCGGGATCACCTCCCTTTCCGGGGGCAACCAGCAGAAGGTCGTCATCGCCAAGGCGCTGATGACTGCACCCCGCATGCTGCTCATGGACGAGCCCACCCGCGGAATTGACATCGGCGCCAAGTCGGACATCTTCTCCACCATGGCCGAGGTGGCGGGAACCAAGGTCGGCGTCCTGTTCGCCACCTCCGAACTGTCCGAGGCGCTGGGCGCCTCCACCCGCCTGATCGTCATGGCCCGCGGACGCATAGTGGCCGACTTCGACCCGCGCACCACCACCCGCGACCAGGTCATGGCCGCGACCGGCGAACAGATCACAGCTACCGACGACGAAGCCGCGAGCGCAGACAACGCCGCGACGAGTGACACGAAGGACGAGGACCAAGCATGACACCCGCATCCACCCACAAGTCCGGCCTGCGCATAGGCAATCGGAGCATCGGCGAGTTTCTGATGGCGCAGCGCGCCTTCATCGCCCTGCTTGTGCTGATCGTCATCTTCGCCTCGCTGTCCGACTCCTTCCTGACAACCACCAACCTGGTGACCATGACCAAGCACGTGGCCTACAACGCGCTGCTCAGCCTGGGCATGCTGCTGGTCATCCTCACCGGCGGCATCGACCTGTCCATCGGATCGATCGTCGGCCTGTCCGGCGTTATCGCCGGCGTCATGCTCAAGGGCATGCACCTGTCGGTCTTTGACATCAACGCCTACCCGTCGGTGCTGGTGGTCGTCATTGTCGCCTTGGTGGTGGGCACCTTCGTCGGTGCGATCAACGGGCTGCTGATCACAAGATTCAGCGTTGCCCCCTTCATCGCCACCCTGGGCACCATGTATATGGCGCGCGGCGCGGCGCTGCTCATCTCCAAGGGAGCCACCTACCCGGACCTGGCGGGCGAGGAGGCCTTCGGCAACACGGGATTCTCCTTCCTGGGGGTGTCCCGGCCGCTCGGGTTGCCCACCAGTGTCTGGCTGATGATCATCTTCGCGATCGTCGTCGCCCTGGTGGTCGCCCGCGCCCCCTTCGGCCGCTGGCTCTACGCCGTGGGCGGCAATGAGCGTGCCGCCGAGCTCTCCGGTGTGCCCGTCAAGCGCGTCAAGATGCGGGTGTATATGGTCTCCGGCTGCATGGCCGCTCTGGCCGGACTCATCATCGCCTCCGAACTCACCGCTGCCGCACCGGCTGCCGGTGAGACCTATGAGATGAACGCGATCGCCGCCGTCGTCATCGGCGGGGCCTCGCTTGCGGGCGGGCGAGGGGACGTCAAGGGCGCCCTCATCGGCGCCTTCGTCATCGGCTTCCTGAACGACGGCCTGGTCCTCGTGGGCGTGTCCTCGTTCTGGCAGACCTTCCTCAAGGGCCTGGTCATCGTCCTGGCCGTGATGCTCGACCAGGGGCAGCAGCGCCTCGAGCGTTCTCGTGCCGCCGCCCAGGCCGCACAAGAAGTCAAACGGGAGGCCGCCCGCATTCAGCGGGCCGAGGTCAGTCCCGGCGACGCCTCCGCCTGATCCCGTCGAACTGTGAAACAAGCAGAGAAGAAGCGGAACCCATCATGACATCTACCATCACCTCCATCAGCTCATCCATGAGCCCGATCCCTCGCCGCACCGTATTGCGCGCAGGCGCATTCGGAGCGCTCACGATCTCCCTCCTGCCCGGCCTGGCCGCCTGTTCCGCGGGCGGTGACTCCAACTACTTCGCGGTCATCACGCCTTCGCATGACAATCCGTTCTTCAAAACGGAGGCCGAGGCGGCCGTTGCCGCCGCTCGGAAGCTCGGCTACACCGCCGACGCCTTTTCCCACGACGACGACGTAAACAAGCAGTCCGAGCTGTTCGACTCCGCGATCTCCCGGAATGCCGCGGCGATCATCGTGGACAACGCGGGCGCCGACTCCACCGAGGGTGCGGTCCGCAAGGCCGTTGAGGCGGGCATCCCGGTCTTCTTGATCGACCGGGAGATCAATACCTCCGGCCTTGCCGCCGCACAGATCGTGGCCAACAACTCCCAGGGTGCAGCGCTCGTTGCGGAGAAGCTCGCGGACACCCTCCAGGGGGCGGGCCGCTACTACGAGCTCTTCGGGCGGGAGACGGACACCAACGCCCAGGTCAGGTCCACGGCCTTCCATTCCGTGCTCGACCAATATCCGGACATGGAACTGGTCGGTACCGAGACGGCCAACTGGGACCAGCAGCTCGGTTATCAGAAGGTCGAGACGCTGCTCCAGCGCGACGCCGACGTCCAGGCGATCATCTGCGGCAACGACACCATGGCGGTGGGCGCCGTCGCCGCGGTGCAGCAGGCCGGTAAGACCGACGACATCCTGGTGATCGGCTTCGACGGCTCTCCGGATGCTGTCAAGGCGATCAAGGAGGGCACGATGCTCGCCACCGGTATGCAGCCGGCCGTGCACATCTCCGAGATGGCCGTGGAGCAGGCGGACGCTTTCATTAAGAACGGCGAGACCGGGAAGAAGGAGAAGCAGCTCGTGGACTGCATCCTGATCGACGGGTCGAACGCTGATCGCTACACGCTCTTCGAACTTGAAGAGGAGTGAGTGTCGGTAGCTCGCGCCGCGGTCAGGGGAGGTCTCGGGCCGAATCGGCCTCGGCCCGGGGCTTCCCAACCACGACGGCACCTGCTAGGCTCACATCTAGATTCAACGAGGAATAAAAATGCCAAGCGCTGGCCGCGCTCGGCACGCAGGAAAGGAGGCGCTGCATGAGCGATGCGGCTCGACATGCGCCCGGGGGAACGGCAGGTCCCTACGTCCTCGCCCTCGACGAGGGCACTACCAACGCCAAGGCCTTCGCCATCGCCCCAGACGGCTCAATCCTGTCCTCCGGCTCGGCTCCGGTCGCCGTGTCCTACCCACGCCCCGGCTGGGTGGAGCAGGATGCGGACGCCGTATGGGCCGCCCAGTGCGCCGCCATCCGGGAGTGCCTGGCCGGGGTCGTGGGTACGCCGGCCGGCATCACCATCTCCAACCAGCGTGAGTCCGTGGTCGCCTGGGATGGCGGCACCGGCCGGGCGTTGGCCCCGATGCTCGGTTGGCAGGACTCTCGCACCGCCGAGTTCTGCGACTGGTTGCGTTCCCCGGAGCGTGAATTCGCCGTCGCCTCCACCACCGGCCTGAGCCTGGATCCCATGTTCTCGGCGCCCAAGATGCGCTACCTGCTTGATCAGGTCGGTTCGGGGCCGGTGCGCATCGGCACCGTGGATGCATGGCTGGTAAGCCGCCTGACGGGTCAGTCCGCCTACGTCATTGAGGCCGGCAACGCCTCCCGGACGCTTCTGTTGGACCTCGCCGCGCTCGACTGGTCGCCCGCCATGTGCGAGCTGTTCGGCGTCGATCGTGCCGCGCTGCCCGACGTCGTCGCCTCCAACGCCGATTTCGGCGTCACTGCCGGGCTGGACTTCCTGCCCGACGGCGTGCCGATCGTGGGTGTGCTCGGGGACTCCCATGCCGCCCTGTTCGGCCATGGCTGCCGCAACACCGCCGAGGGCAAGGCCACCTATGGCACGGGCTCATCGGTGATGATTCCCTCCGGTACGGACCGCTCCGTCCGCACCGGGGTGTCCACCACCTTGGCCTGGCTCACCGACGCCCCCATGTACGGGCACGAGGGCAACATCGTCGCCTCCGGCACCGCCATGGACTGGACCGCCCGCCTGCTGGGCGTGAACCCCGGCCGCGAGTTGGATGAGTTGGCCGCCACCGTGCCCGACTCCGGCGGCGTCAGTCTGGTGCCCGCCTTTACCGGACTGGGGGCTCCTTGGTGGGACCGCCAGGCCGTTGGCGTCATCTCCGGGCTCACCGCCGGCACGAGCCGTGGCCACGTCGCACGCGCCGCCCTTGAGGCCGTCGCCCATCAGATCGCCGACGTCGTGGACGCCCTGGACACCTCCGACCTGCAGGTTCTCCACGCCGACGGCGGCGCCACCGCCTCCCGCCTGCTCATGCAGTGCCAGGCGGACCTGCTCGGCCGCGACGTGGTCGTGGCCGCCAATGCGGAGGTCTCCGCCCTGGGTGCCGCCCTCATGGGCTTCACCCGACTGGGTTGGGAGCTGCCGGCGGTCGCGCAGCAGGAGGGCAGTCGCTACCGCCCGGCCTTCGAGGACGGTGCCCGCGCGGCCGCACGCTCACAATGGCGCGACGCGCTGGCTCGCTCCCGGGCCGTGCCCGCCTGACCGGCGGTCATCAACCAACCATCCGACAAGATCACCAACACCGATACACCGACACAACAACGACTGGAGTTGAACAAACAATGTCTGACACCCCCGTTTTCGGCGCAGGCCTGTGGAACTTCGCCACCTACGTGGACCGTTACGCCACCGACGGCTACGGCGACCCCCGCTCCACCATCGAGCAGATCGAACTGGCCGCCGAGGTCGGCGACATCAGCTACGTGGATCTGAACTACCCCTTCACGGCCGGCGTGAGCCTCGACGACGTCAAGGCTGCCCTGGAGCGCACCGGCCTGAGGGCCATCGGCGTCACCCCGGACATCTACCTGCGTGAGCACCAAATGGGCGCCTTCACCAACCCGGACCCGGACAAGCGGGCCTCAGCCATGGCGATCATGCAGGGCGCCGCCGACGCCGTGCGCGAACTCGGCGCCCGCTATGTCAAGATCTGGCCCGGGCAGGACGGCTTCGACTATCCCTTCCAGGTGGACTACAAGGAACTCAGCCGCCTGGCCGTGGAGGGCATGCGCGATCTGGCCAAGGCCAATCCCGACCTGAAGTTCGTCATCGAGTACAAGCCCCGTGAGCCCCGCACCCACATGTTCTGGTCTTCGGCGGCCAAGACCGTGCTCGGCATCCAGCAGATGGGTGTGGACAACGTCGGCGTGCTCCTCGACTTCGGACACGCCCTGTTCGGCGGTGAGGCCCCGGCCGAGGCCGCCCAGCTGCTCATCGACCACGGCCTGCTGTGGGGCATGGATGTCAACGACAACTACCGCGGCTGGGACGACGACATGGTCGTCGGCACCGTCCACATCACCGAGATCTTCGAGTTCTTCCACACGCTGAAGAAGAACAACTGGGAGGGCGTGTGGCAGCTGGACCAGTTCCCCTTCCGGGAGGACGTGGTGGACAACGCCCGTACCTCCATCCGCTTCCTCAAGGCCCTGCACCGCGCCCTGGACAACCTCGACGAGGCGGCCCTCGCCGACGCCCAGGCCCGCCAGGATCCGCTCGCCGCGCAGCGGGTCGTGCAGGACGCGCTGTTGACCTGCATGGCCTGAGGCTCCGGGCCGACCCCATCACGCCCAATGCTCTAGGAGTAAAGAACCATGACAGTTTCTGTTGAACTGCCCGTCCTCGGGCGCACCACGCCCGACATGAGCCGGGAGGAGGTGATCGCGCACATCAAGGAGGGAGCGCGCCTCATCCGCCGCAAGGACCTCACGCTGGTGGCGAATGCTCGCATGGGCCACCTCGGCGGTGAATTCTCCATCACCGACGTACTGGCAACCCTTTACCTCCACATCCTGAATGTGACCCCGGAGAACCTGCACGACCCCGAGCGCGACCGTCTGATCCTTTCCAAGGGGCACGCGGCCTGCGCCCTGTACACCACGCTCGCCGCAGCCGGCCTGCTGGATGTGGCCGATTTGGAGACCTTCGTGCAGCCCGAGTCCCGACTCAACGGCCACCCAAACCGGCTGTACGTGGATGCCGTGGAGGCCAACACCGGGCCGCTGGGGCACGGTCTGCCGATCGCCGTCGGCCAGGCCATCGCCGCCCAGCTGGACGGCTCTCCCCGCCGTGTATTCGTCCTGACCGGTGACGGCGAACTGCAGGAGGGCTCCAACTGGGAGGCACTCATGTTCGCCGCCCAGCGCGGCCTGGCGAACCTCTGCGTGGTTGCCGACCGCAACCGCCTCCAGCAGGGCGCTACCACGGAAGACACCAACGATCTGACTCCGCTGGATGACAAGGCCCGCGCCTTCGGTATGGAGGTGGTGGATGTTGACGCGCACGACATCGGCGCCCTGCTGGATGCCTTCGCCGCCGTACCAGCCGCCTCCGGCAAACCCACCTTCATCATCGCCCACTCTCACAAGGGACACCCGATCTCCTTCATGTCCGACGCCGTCGCCTGGCACCACAAGCTGCCCACCGACGCCGAGGTGGAGCAGGCACTAGCAGAACTGGAGGCACTGGCATGACCGCCATCGCCGAAGCGAACCCCCTGTACGACTGCCGTGACGCCTTCGCCGACGTCCTGACGGAACTGGGGGAAGCGGACGAGCGCGTCGTCGCCGTCGTCAACGACTCCGTGGGCTCCTCCAAGCTCGGTGGGTTCGCCAAACGCTTCCCCGAGCGCATTATCAACGTGGGTATCGCCGAGCAGAACCAGGTGGGCGTGGCCGCGGGACTCGAGGGCGGCGGCCGACTACCGATCGTCTCATGCGCCGGCTCCTTCCTGTCCGCCCGGGCGATGGAGCAGGTCAAGATCGACGCCGCCTACTCATACCGGCACATGGTGCTCACCGCCCAGAGCCCGGGCCTGGCCTATGGACAACTCGGCAGCACCCACCACAGTGCGGAGGACGTGGCCTGGATGCGGGTCATCCCCAACATGACGGTGATCGTTCCCGCCGATCCGGTCGAGACCGCCGCCGCCGTCCGCTGGGCGGTTACCGAGCACGACGGCCCCGTCTACATACGCATCTCACGGATGAAGGTGCCCGCCGTACACGCCGATGACTACGTGTTCACCCCGGGACGGGCAACCACGCTGCGCGATGGTGACGACCTGACCATCATCACCAATGGCACCGTGCTGCACCGGGCACTCGCCGCTGCAGACGCACTTGCCCAAGAGGGCATCCGTGCGCGCGTGCTGTCCATGGCCTGCGTCAAGCCGCTCGATGAGGATGCGGTGCTGTCCGCCGCTCGTGAGACGGGCCGGATCATTACCGCCGAGGAGGGACTCGCCGCCGGTGGGCTCGGGGGCGCGGTCGCCGAACTGGTTACCGCCAACCAGCCCGTGCCGGTGAAGCGAATCGGCATCCCAGACACCTTCGCGCCCACCGGCTCGGAGGGCTGGCTCATGGACCACTGGGGGATCAGCGCCGACGGCATCACGGCCGCCGCCGAGGAGCTGCTCGCCTAACGGATACCCGCCGTGACCTGAACGCGGCCGGGACCAGGCGAGAAACCTGGTCCCGGCCGCAACCCTTTCCCCGAAATGCTCCCGATCGCGATAGGTTAAGGCTCTAAGCCCTGCTGCGGGGAAAGGAACCACTCCGGTGAACGATGATGCCCAACTGCGGCTGATGGCCCGCATAGCACGCATGTATCACGAGCGCGGCATCAAGCAATCAGAAATCGCGGCCGAGCTGCACGTCTCCCAACCGCGCGTCTCCCGGCTGCTGAAACGCGCCGCCGACGAGGGCATTGTGCGCACCGTTGTCACTTTGCCCGCCGGCACCTTCACCAACTTGGAGGAGGAGATCGAGGCCCGCTACGGGATGGACGAGTGCGTGGTGGTGGACGCCGGCGAGGACGAGACCACGGTCGAGAACGCGCTCGCGGCGGCCGCAGCCACCTACCTGGAGACCACGCTCACCGGCGGCGATGTCATCGGATTGTCGTCCTGGAGCGCCACCTGGCTGGCGGCGATAGAGAGGCTGCAGCCCTTCCGAACCCAGGTTGCCTCAGCCGTCGTACAGCTATTCGGCGGAATCGGTAACCCGACCGTGCAGGTAAAGGCCACCCGCATGATCGACATGCTCGCCCGGGCCACCGGTGCCGCGCCCGAGTTCTTCCCCTCGCCGGCCGTGCTGGGTACGCCGGCCGCGGCCGCCGAGCTGCGCAACGACCCCTCCGTCATTCACATTCTCGAACTACTGCCGCAGGTCACCATTGCGCTGGTGGGCATCGGTAGCCTCGAGCCCTCCGCGCTGCTGCGCCAGTCCGGCAACATCTTCTCCGACGCCGGCCATGAGGAACTGCGCGCGGCAGGCGCCGTTGGAGACGTGTGTCTGCGCTACTTCGACGCCGACGGCGCCCACGTGGACTCCGCCTTTGACCGCCGCCTAGTGGGAGCCGACGCCGATCAGCTACGCGCTATCCCGCGCAGGGTGGCGGCGGCCGGCGGGAAGCGCAAACACTCCGCCATCCACGCCGCCCTACGCGGCGGCTGGGTGAACGTGCTTATCACCGACGCCGCAACGGCACGCGCACTGCTGGACGATCAGTCATCAGCCGCCTGAACCGCCTGCCACTCGGCCAGGACGGCCAGGGAGTCGAACATGTCGTCGAAAAGGAGTCGGTTGTCGATGCGCTGGTAGCGGCGCATCGGCCGGACGTCTTGCGGGTAGCGGTAGGTGCCGTCCTGCGCAATGCGGGGCGTGGGGATGACGTCGTAGTAGGAGGAGGCGGCGTCGGGCTCGAAGGTGGTCTGCAGCGAGGACAGCAGCACCAGCGGCTGGTCTCCGAGCACGTAGGTGGCGCCGGGGTGCGTCATGCCCGAAACCATCTCGCGCACCTGGTTCAACTCACCGAGCAGGTAGGCGCCAACCGTTCCCGCGCGAGCGCAGCCGCGGCGGATGGTCGGCATGGAGACGGTGGCGGAGCGGTAGACGTCGCGCGGAATCTGCCAGATGCGCGCCTCGGTCTCATTGAAGACGTAGCGGGCGCTCGCGGGATCGAGTGCCAGGTTGTATTCCATGTCCGTGCCGCCCTCGGGCACGTACGCCAGTCCGGCGTGTTCCCCGCCGCCGATCCAGACGAGCGTCAGGCGCTCGGCAATGGCCGGCTCCGCCTTGAAGGCCCGGGCGACGTCGCCCAGCGAGCCGCCGGCCACGAGGAACAGCGGGCGGTCGTCGTCGCGCAGCGCCTCATCAATGATGAAGCGGGAGGCAGCGGTCTGGTCGGCGTAGGCGTCGAAGCCACGGTCGTCGCCGTCGTACAGGTCGACGCCGGTCACCCCCATGGTCGCCAGCAGCGTCTCGACGCGCTCGTGGCCCGCGCGCACGGAGGAGTCGGTGCGATTCCACGGGTCATCCTCGCGCAGCCGGGAGACGACGACGCCGCGTACCTCGGTGCCCTCGACCAGCAGGTGGTGGGCCAGCGCGAAGAGGTCGTCGGGATCGCCGGCGAAGTCGTTATCGATGATGACGCGGGTGCGGGCAGCCGCGCCGGTGAGCCGGTCGGCGTCGGGCAGCCAGGGCAGTGAGCCGTAGGCCCAGGTCTTGGGGGTGGTGTTCATGTCTTGCTCCTTTGCAAGCGGCTGTGTGCGAGGGGCTGGTTCGGCGAGTTGAGCGGTGGGGGAGCGCAGCGGCAGCATCGGACCGGTAGGTGCCGATACCGCCGCCGCTGTGCCTGGCGGGCGCTACTTGACCTTGCGTACCGGGATGATGGCCGCGGCGGAAATGGCGACGGCGATTACAGCGGTGATGAAGATGCTGGAGTAGCCTCCGGTGCGGGCTACCAGCTGGCCGGCTGCGAAGGGCGCCAGCATCTGGCCGATGTTGGATGCCACATTGGCGACTCCCAGGTCGCGTCCGGCGGCGTCGGGGTCGGGTAGGACGTCAATGAACAGGGCGACGTCGACCGCCATGTACATGCCGTAGGCGGCTGCCAGGAGGATGTAGAAGAAGTAGTACATCGGCAGTGTCGGAACCAGTAGCGGAACCAGCATGTCCAGGGCGATCACCACGGAGGCGCCGATGACGAAGGGCTTGCGCCGCTTGACCTTGTCGGAGAGTTTGCCGGCGAAGGCCAGCATGAGTAGCTGCACCGGCAGAGCCGAGGCGGACAGGGTGGCGACGATCGTGTTCGCCTCGGCCGCGGTGTGGGCGGGGCGCAGGTGGGACTGAATGATGTACAGGTTGTAGTTGGTGACGGCGGTGTAGCCGAAGAACATCATGAAGCGGGCGATCCAGACCCAGCGGAAGTCGTGGTCGAACAGCGGGACGAAGAAGCCCTTGAAGAAGGCGATCCAGTCGAAGTGGCTCAGTTCCAGGTCCTTGGATGAGCGGTCCTTGGCGAAGGTCACGAAGATGAGGGCCCCGACCACCACGGCGACGGCGAATACGAAGTATGCGTCCAGGCCCATGGAGTTCATGAGGATGCCCGCCACCACGGAGCCACCGGTGAAGCCTGCCATCATGCCGATGCCGGACAGGCCGGAAACCGTACCGGTCTTCTCGGCGGGAACCCGGTCCGCCACCGTCGTCGACAGCGGCCCCTGCATGAAGTTCAGCGACACCTGCGCCGTAGTCCAGAAGACGGTGAGCATGAGCACCGTGGTGGAGTAGCGCAGGCCGATCATGAAGGCGGCCCCGGCGACGGCGCCGGCCACGATCCAGAAGGCGCGCCGGCCCCAGCGCGAGCGCCAACGGTCAGAGATGACGCCGACGATGGGCTGGGCGAACAGCGTGAAGAACGAGCCCACGATCATCATGTTGGAGATCGAGGATGCCCGTGCCGCCTCGTACTGCTTAAGCAGGTCCAGCAGGTGCTGCTGCTCGGGTGTCGCGGTCGCCGTGCCGGCGCTGACGTCGTTGGCCAGGTTGGTCAGCTCGGTGAGCTGGTCCAGGCTGGTGACGGTGGTGCCGGAGAAGTAGTGCTGGAACTCGATGGTCTGCACGGTGTTGGGCAGCAGGATCGCTGCCAGCGCCGAGTAGCAGGCGTACAGGAAGACGCCGGCTATGACGAAGGAGATCAAGTACTGGTAATAGGGGCGCCCGCCCAGGTACTTGGCCGAGGTGCCTGGGCGTGTGGGCTCCCCGATGCGCGGATCGGTGGTGGACATACGGCTCCTTTGCGTAGATGTCCGGACGTTCGTCGCGCGGTTGGCGTACGACGAGGTTCTGACCGGTTGGTTCATTTAACATTGAATGGATTCACCGCGTCAAGGCAGCTCGTCGATGATGTACTGGCGCGGGTCCTGTCGGGCGGCGTTCTCGCGGATCCGTTGCAATCTGCGCATGCGCGCCGCACGCCCACCAGTCCGGCGGCCCCCGCCCCGGGTCCCCAGGGACTCGATCTCAGGGCTGAGGCAGCTGACGTACTCGGCCGCCATGTCCTCCGGGGACTGCTGGTAGCCGCAGCGGATCCAGCTGTCGATGAGGCCGAAGAGTCCATAGGCCTTGAAGCGGCGCACGTTCTGCGCGTGGGTGTCGGTGATGGGGTCAGCCGCGGTTTCGTGGGCGTCGGTGGTGGAGTCGGCCGTGGTCTTGTGAGCGTCGCCGTTCCCGGGAGGGGTCTGCTGCTTCTGCTGCCCGGCGTCGAGCGCTTCCAGCACAGTGTCGAGCAGGATGCTGCTTCGTCCTGCGGCGAAGACGACGTCGTTGATGTCCCGCACCTGGCGGCAGAAGCGGAACATCGCTATCGCGTTCGCGCGGTCATCGGACTCGTCGTACCAGTGGCGTGCGGAGAAGTCCATCCAGGCGGTTCGGTACTTGTATGCCAGTACCTCCTCCTTGGAGGAGAAGTGGCGGAAGTAGGTAACTCTCCCCAGGCCGGCTCGCGAGGCGATCTCTCCGGCGCTGATCTTCTTAAGTGGTTTTTCCTGCATGAGCTCGAGCAGGGCATTGCCCATGGCGTCCTTCAGAGGCGCCGTGGAGTCCTCGAGTCGTGCCATGTTTGACCTCCAGGGACTGGTCGAATCGGCAACGTGTGGGGTCCGGCCTTGGAAGGCGCGATCGCAGGCCGGGCGGTCCCCATTTCGCAATATAGCGATTCTACCGGGTCAGACACGCCAGCGCGCGGCGAGTTGGACGGGTTGATGTGCTCACCCGGCCCGCCGCCATGGCGTGGGGACGGTGTCGGTGCGATGGGAGCGCGGCTCGTCGTGGGTGGTGCCACGGCTCAAGTCCTGTGCAGTCGGGGCCTGTGCCGCCGGGCGGGCTGCCTGCGCCAGGGGCCTGCGCCGCCGGGGCCTGCGCTGCCGGGGCTTGCGTTGCCGGTCTGCTTTCACCAGGGCCTGCGCTGCCGGGGCCCGCGCCGCCGGTCTGCCTTCACCAGGGTTCCGACGCACCCTCAATTCGGCGGAGCCGGTTAAGGGGCTCTTCCGGTTTGGGGGCGGGGGTGTGGTTGTCTGGGGCGGCGGCAGGAGTGCTGCCGATGTCCTGGGACTTGGCATGGCATGGGGTGGGGTGGGGCGTCTGGTGCGCCGGCTGGGCGTTAACAACGCTACTTAACGTTCTGCTGTATACCTCTGGGGCCTTCAGCAGACGGTTAACTGGCGTTGTTAACGCCGAAGTGGCGTTACAGACGGCGAAGTGGCGTTACAGATGAACCCGCTTCCGGGCGCCGGAGCTGTCGGCAGCCAGGTGCAGCCAGGCCTGGCGTTCTGGCGTGGCGAGCCGGCCCAGCTCACCACGCCCGGCTCATCGCGTCCCTCACCCCGCAAGACGCCGACCACCACACCCACCAGCACCAAGAGCCAACCCGGAGATCGCCTGGCGGGGGACTGTCCGAGGACGACGGCTAGCCACCGCCAACGCGCCCCTGCCCGTCGGACAACGCCGACGACGTCCTCGGCCGCCCCGAGAACGTCCCCGCCGGCCCGACACCGACCTCACCACCCCAACCACGACCACCGCGAACACCCCAACCCGGACCGAAGCCACCACGCCGGAGGCACCACACCCTCAAACCGGAAGAGCCGGTTAAGGGGGCGGAATTCATGTCGGTGCCCCGAGATACCGTGGATCCATGCTTGAAGGCAGCCGTGTCGAATGCCCGCCCGCCCAGCATGCTGGGCCGGGCACGGCAGTGCTGCCTGTTTGCTTCCAGGAGACGCCGTCGTCGGCAGTCCAGTCGTTGATGCCCGGGTCCGGTTCGGATCCGGAGGCCTTCGGCGAGTACCTGGCGGGGATTCCGGCTGGGGCGGGGCTGGCCGGCGTCGTCGAGGGCCTGTTGGCCGGTGTACTGGTGCCTGACCGCTCCAGCGGTGAGCTCGGCCGCCCCGGTCGGGACGACGGCGTGGGCGGCCGTGGCGGCGTTCCGGGCGGCGCCTGCGCGGAGGGCACTGGTACTAGTGGTGCGGTCGCCGCAGTAGCGGCGGAAGATGATGCCGATGACGGTCTCGTGGATGCGGCAGAAGTGCTAGGCATCCCGGACATGGACGCCCTGTTCGCAGCGATTCCCAGCCCGGTCGATCACGCTCTGGCCGGTGTGTCCCGCCGGGTGGGACCTGACTGGGGTGAAGGGACCGGCGTCGACCGCCTGGCTGCGCTGGGCGGGCAGGTCTTAAGCGAGCTGGTGGCGGCCTGCCATCGGCTGGGCGCATGGGCGTCCTGGGCTGAGGGCGTTGCTGCGGCCTGCTTGGCGAGAACCGCGGACATGAACCGCGGCGTCGCTCCATGGGGGCCAAAGGGCCAACCCGAGCAGGTGATCACCGATGAAGAACAGAGGTTCACCACATGCGGGGAGATCGCCTGTCGCTTGGGCGTCACCCGCAGCAGCGCGGGCAGGATCCTGGATCGGGGGCAGGCGTTGCTGCTGCCGGAGCTCGCGCCCACCGAGGTGCTGCACCGGGCGGGCCTGCTGGATCAGTCCAAGACGGCGCTGATAGTGGGGCGTCTGGAGGGAGTCTGCGCTGAAGTCTCGGCTGCGGTGCAGGAACGCGTCCTCGCGCGTGCTCCGCGTAGAACGGCCTCGCAGCTGGGCCGGGACATCGACCGTGCCCTTGCTGCCCTGGATCCTGAGGGGATTGGGGGCCGTCGCAGGCGGGATGTGGCGCATCGGCACGTGGGCCGTCCTCGTCAGGCCGGTGAGGGCACCCATGAGATGCGGCTGCTGCTTCCCAGCATGGACGCCTTCCTTCTGGACGCAACCCTGGACGCCATCGCCGCCAGTGCCCGCGCCGCCGGCGATGGGCGCAGCCTGGGCCAGCTGCGGGCCGACGCTCTCACCGGTATGGCCCTGCGCACCCTTCAAGGCAGCCAACACGTTGCCTGCCGAAGCACGCGCACGAGCGATGCGTCGGATTTTGTCGACGCCGGTTGCCGTTCCGGCGGTCCAGTCGGAGAGGCCGCCGCCGAGATACCCGTCGCCGTGATCCCCACAGCGGAGAACTCCAGCGCCGGCGACGCGACCGGCGTAGCACATGGCACCTTCGGAGCCGGCCGCGGTGGCTGCTTGTTGCCGGATGGGGTTCCGCTGGAGGGGCTGCTCGGCGCTCTAAGCGGTTTGGTGGAGCCCTCTCGTCCCTGGTGGACGCCGTCCGGTATCGACCCGGTCTTCCCGCCACCCGGAATTGGAATCAATGTTGATGTCACGGTCCCGCTGACCCTGCTGGTACCCGATGACGACCACACCGGCGGCGCGCCGCCGGGTGGCGAAGACGGCTCACGCGGCGCGAGTGGGATGAGTCTGCCCACCGGCAGTGGGGGAAGTGCGCCCGCTGCCGTCGATGGGATCGAGACGCCCGTAGTTGTCGACGGGAGCAGTGCGCCTGCAGCCCATGGGAGGAGTCAGAGCACCACCAACGGCGCAGGTCTGTACGCGGGCGGTGGGGATGCGCTGCCGCTGGGGACGGCACCGACGGCCGAGGTCGTAATCGGCCGCAATCGGGCGCCCATCCCCGCCGCCACTGCGCGTGCCCTCGCTCTGGGCGGTGTCTGGCGTCGGCTGGTCACCGATCCCCTTTCAGGCGCCGTAGTGGACGTGGGGCGGTCGCACTACCGGCCTCCGGCCGCCTTGCGTGACCTGGTGCAGGCCCGTGATCAGGCGTGCACCTTCCCCGGGTGCACGGTGCCGGCCGCGCGTTGCGACATCGACCATGTCATTTCCTGGGCGGAGGGCGGGACCACCAGCCTGAACAACCTCACCTGCCTGTGTCAGGCCCACCATCGCCTCAAGCACACTCCCGGATGGACCCTCACCCGGCAGGATGATGACGCCCTCCTGTGGACTACGCCCTCCGGGGCCCGCTACCGCCGAGCCCCGGAGGGGACCGTAACCCTCCTGCCGCGTCGCGTGGGCCCCCGCCAACTCCAGGTTTCTGCTCGAATCATCCCCGAGCGAGAGGCGCGGGCCGTCGACGGCGCGGTCGTGGAGCGGCTTCGCCGCGGTTTGGAGATGGCATCCCGCCGGGGCGGGCCCGGTCATCCGCCGCAGGTAACCAGTCGAGGACCCCGTCCCGGCCAGCCCGTCGGCGCCTTTGAAGCCCACCCCTACCCGGCGGCTCTGCATGACCTGGGTCTGGCCCCTTTGCTCGACAAGATCCCGCCCTTCTAGGGCGGGTCCTAGAGGCGGGGCTCAGAGGCGGGCTCTAGGTCGTGTTGTGTGAGTCGTTTGTGCTGGTGGGTCGGTGCTGGCGATGTGGGTGGTGGTCTGGTAGCGGATGGCGAGTTCGTCGTGTCTGCTGGCTACGGGGCCCCAGCTTGAGTGGGCTGTGTGCGCCCGTCGAGGGGGCGAGTGGGTCTTGCGCCGCCCCGGTTGGACCGCCCACGCCCCGGTTGGACCGCCCACGCCCCGGTTGGACCGCCCACGCCCCGGTTGGACCGCCCACGCCCCGTTGGACCGCTGTAACCGGCGGCTACGGCGGTCCAACGGGGGAACAGGGGTCCAACGGGAGGACAGGGGTCCAACAGACAGGCTCAAAAACCACACACCGCCACCCAACCGCGCACCGCCACCCAAGCACTTACACAACCGGACCTAGATGCGGGCACGGAGCGGGCCGGCGACCGAGTCTCGTGCACAGACCGCGTGCGGCGGCGCGTTCCATGAGTGGTCGCAGCAGCCGAGTGGTGGCGGGAGCCGAGTGGTCGCGGGAGCCGAGTGGTCGCGGGAGCCGAGTGGTCGCAGCAGGCGAGTGGTGGCGGGAGCCGAGTGGTCGCAGCAGGCGAGTGGTGGCGGGAGCCGAGTGGTCGCAGCAGCCGAGTGGTGGCGGGAGCCGAGTCGTCGCAGCAGGCGAGTGGCCGCGGGAGCCGAGTCGCCGCAGCCGAGCGGTGGCGGGAGTCTTGCGCCGTCGCGGCTCCGCACTCAGTTCGTCGTCGGCTCTAGTCCCAAGGACACCGTCACGTAGGCGGCACGTGGGATGACCAGTTCCAGCACGCCGTCCGCCAGCGACCAGTCCGAGAACGCAGCCGCTGATACGGCGTCGGGGGCCTCTGGCGTGTTGCAGGCGTCGAGCGCGGCCGCGGTCAGCACGCGCGCACCGTCCACCGCCGCCGCGGCACCGCGCAAGTCCAGACGGATCGTGTGGGGCGCCGCGGGGTCGAGGTTGGTTGTGGAGATGAGCGCCGTGTCGCCCTTACGGGAGGCGGAGACGGAGACCAGCGGGAAGGGACGTGCGCCGTCGTCGGCATGGGCGGGAAGATCATCCACCCAACGCACGTCGAGCCGAGTGGCATCGTGGTGGCCCAGGTTCATCGCCAGCACGTGGTAGGTGGGAGTGAGCACCATGGCGCCGCTGGTCGGGTCGGTGAGGATCGGGGCCTGGAGCACGTTGACCGTCTGGGCCAGGTTGGCCATGATGACGCGCTCGGCGTGGCGGTGGAAGATGTCGAAGTGCAGCGAGGCGATGAGCGCGTCCCGCAGGGTGTTGTCCTGCTGCAGGAAGTGGGGGTTGGTGCCCGGCTTTGCATCCCACCAGGCGCCCCACTCGTCGACGACGAGCCCCACCTTGCGGTGGGGGTCGTAGCGGTCCATCACCGTGGAGTGCCGGGTGATCAGTTCCTCCATCCACCAGGCGTTGGCGAAGGTGGCGTACCAGTCCTCGGTGCTGAAACCGCGGGCCTGACCCTTGGCCTCGAAGGAGTCGCGGAAGGTGTAGGAGTGCAGGCTGATTGCCTGGTAGGGGCCGGGCTCGGAGCGCGGGCAGGTGTCGCAGACGAGGTCGCGCATCAGTGCGTCGGTCCACGCGTAGTCGTCGACGTTCGCCCCGCCGGCGATGCGCACCATCTCGTTCTCGCCGTGGCTGCGCACGAAGGTGGCATAGCGGCGGGCCTGGGCGGCGTAGACCGGCGCGCTCATGTTCCCGCCGCAGCCCCAGGGCTCGTTGCCGATGCCGAAGAACGGCACCCGCCACGGCTTCTCCCGGCCATTGGCCCGGCGTAGGCGCGCCATGGGGGAGTCCCCCTCGCGGGTCAGGTAGTCGACCCATTCGCTCATCTCCTGCACCGTGCCCGAGCCGACGTTGCCCGTGATGTAGGCGTCGGCCCCAAGCAACTCGCACAGTTCCATGAACTCGTGCGTGCCGAAGGAGTTGTCCTCCACAACGTCACCCCAGTTGGTGTTGACCATGGTGGGGCGTTGATCCTTGGGGCCGATCCCGTCGCGCCAGTGGTACTCGTCGGCGAAGCAGCCGCCGGGCCAGCGCAGGTTGGGGATGGCGATCGTCCTCAGCGCTTCAATGACGTCGGTGCGCAGACCGTGGACGTTGGGGATGGGGGAGTCCTCGCCCACGTAAAAGCCGCCGTAGATGCAGCGGCCCAGGTGCTCCGCGAAGTGCCCATAGATGTGACGGGAGATGGTGGGGCCGGGTACATCGAGGTCGACGACGGCGCGGGGGACAGGAGAGCTGGACATCATGGAACTTCCTTGGTCTGTGTGTCTGAGCATGCGGGAGTAAGGAGTGACGGGGCGGGTAAACCGGTCCCATGGATGTAACGTTACATGTCAGGGTGTGGTCGTTCAACCGCGGCTTGGATGGGCTCAGCGCGAGGATTCCCTCTCGATGAGCGTGTAGGCGGGGGTGAACCGGCGTCCGGGCAGTTCCGACGCGGGTGCCTCAATGCGCGTCAGGAGCATGTCGACCGCTGTGCGTGCCAGCTGGGTTATCCCAATGTCCACGGTTGACAGTGAGGGAACGGATATGGCTCCCTCGCGGATGCCGTCGAAGCCGATGATGCGCACATCCTCGGGGCAGCGAAGGTCTCGGTCGGACAGAGCGCGTATGGCTCCCAGTGCGACGGAGTCCGTCATGGCGAAGATGCCGTCGACGGGTGTGCCCACGGCCAAGGCAGAAAGCATAGCGGCGTACGCGGGCTCGCAGTCCCATGCGCAGGGGATGGGGGTCAGATCGACCTGTGGGTTGTCCTCGGCTGCACTCAAGGCGCCGGCCCAGCGCAGGTCCTGGCCATCGGCGCCGGCGCGGCCATGAGGGGCGCTGTGTGTGCCCAAGACGGCGATGCGGCGGCAGCCCTTGGTGATCAGGTGCTCGACCGCGGCCCTCCCGCCCGCCTGATTGGGGCTGGAAATAAGGTCCAGTTGAGTGTTCTGGATGCGCTCGTCGTACAGGACGACGGCGTGGCTGCTCGCGGCGTCCTCGATTTCGCGGGCGCTTGCGCCGACCGCGGAGACGATTGTGCCGTCTACCAGGGAGGCTGTAGCTCCGCGCAGGATCTCGAGCTCCCGCTCGGGGTCGGAAAGCGTCTGCTGGACCATCACCCTGACGCCGTGTTCCTCCGCCGCTGACGTGGCGGCCGCGGCAAAGGCGGCGTTGAAGGGCATGTCGAGGCGGGGAACGCAGAGGGCGATGATGCCGCTGCGACCGGACCGCAGGCTCTTGGCGGCCATGTTGGCCCGGTAGTCGAGCTTGGTCGCGGCGGCGAGCACACGCTCGCGGATTGATGCGGAGACGTTGGGCTTACCACGCAGCACGTTGGAGGCGCTCATAACCGACACGCCTGCCTCCTTGGCGACGTCCGCCAGAGTTGTCATTGGCTCCTCCTCGCTATGTGCCGCAGCCTACCGGGTTGCGGCGGTCGCTCTGTTGACAACTGCGGAAACTGCGCTATGGTACCGATGTAACGTTAAATCGAGCGGGCGCCGCTCGTCACGTGCAAAGGAGCACCGACCATGATCTCCAACATCGCCAGCACCGCCGTCTCTCGTCGTCAGGCCCTCGCCGGCCTCGGGATGGCCTCGATTGCGGCAACCCTCGCCGCATGCGGCGGGGGCGGGAACTCAGGCAAGACCACGATCACCTACCTGTCATGGGAGACCGAGGAGGTGGCACGGCCGCTTATCGATGCCTTTGAGGACGCCAACCCAGACATCGCGATCGACTTCTCCTACTCCGCTCCCACCGCCGGCTACTTTCAGACGCTCCAGACCCGTATCGCCGGCAACCAGCAGCCCACGGTTCATCGCATCAACCCGGAGACCAAGGAGAAACTCATCGGTGAGGGCCTGGTTGCGGACCTGACCGACGAGCCGTTCATGGGTGCGATTGCGGACGCGAACCTGCGCGCGTATGAGGACGACGGCAAAATCTACGGCGCCTCGTTCGGCGCATGGGCGGCCGGCGTCGTCTACAACCGGGACCTGTTGGCCCAGGCGGGCGCGGATGACGTCCCGCAGGCCTGGGATGAGTTCCTTGACCTGTGCAAGCAGCTCAAGGGTGCGGGCGTAACCCCCTACCGCGAAAGTGTCCAGGACATTCCCTCAATGTTCCAAGCATTCCTGGGGGCCGGCTACGACCTCGCGGGCGACGAGCGGGGGGAGAAGAAGATCTTCACCGGCGAGTCCACCTTCGCCGAGGAGTGGCCGGAGCCGATGAAGCAATGGTATCGCCTCTACGACGAGGGCATCGTCGGAGCTGAGTCCGTCTCGCTGACCGGAACGCAGCTCAAGGAGGACTTCATCGCCGGCAACCTCGCCATGTTCATTACCGGCCCCTGGGACTTGGCGGACATCGCCGCGTCCGACCTCAACTGGGGTATCTCGCCGATGCCGGCTGCACCTGGCGGCGAGCCCTTTGCAACTGGTGCCCCGGATCCGGGCTTTGCGATCTCGGCCTCCGCACAGGGGGAGGAACTCGAAGCGGCCAAGAAGTTCATCACCTTCCTGGCGTCGCAAGAAGGCCTCAGGCTCGCCAACGAGCACATCGGCACCCTGGTGAACACCTCGGACTTCACGGTTGAGGTGGCCCCGGAGTATCAGGGCCTCTACGACGATTACCTCAAGACTTCGAAGATCTACCTGCCCATGAACTACTGGGACCACGCCTCGGACGCTCTCCAACTCGAAGGCATCGCGCTGTGCCAGCAGTTGGTGCAGGGGCAGATCACCGTGGAACAAGTCGCCGCCGGGATGGACACCAAGCTGGCCTCCTTGTGAGGCGCTTTTGCAGAATCACTTAGGAGAATCTGATGTCCCGTCCGGATCGTGTCAATTCCAGGGGTAGGGCCCGACGCCCGCGTGGGCGCCAGGCCTCGGAGAGCTTGGCCAGCTCCGCATTTCTTCTGCCCGTCATCGCCGTCTTCGTCCTTTTATTCGCCGTCCCATTGGCGCAGACCTTCTACTTCAGCCTCACGAACTTCTCCGGCTACTCCACCGATGTGGAATTCGTGGGCCTGAAGAACTACGCGACGGTGTTCTCCGACCCCTCGCTGCTTCAGGGACTGGTGTTCACCATCATGTTCGCCCTGGCCACCACGGTGCTCATCACCGTGTTCGCGATTCCGCTGGCGGTGGTGCTCAACAAGCGCTTCCTCGGGCGCAACTTGGTGCGTTCCCTGTTCTTCTTCCTGTCCGTACCCTCCATGGCCATTCTCGGACTGGTCTGGCAGTACATCCTCTCGCCCCTGGATACCGGCGTGGTCAACAGCATCCTGCACTCGTTGTTCGGTGCGGACGCGGTGGCATGGCTCGCTCAGTCGACGTCGGCACGCGTGTGCGTCATTCTGGTGGCCGTCTGGGCCGGGGTAGGCTGGCACGCCACTCTCTACCTGGCCTACCTGCAGGCGATTCCTGCTGACCTGTACGAGCAGGCCGAGCTCGACGGCGCCGGTCAGCTCCAGCAGTTCCGCCACATCACGCTGCCACAGCTGGCCCCCGGCATTGTGGTCTCCACCTTCCTGCTGATGTCCGGAGGGTTGAAGGTCTACGACCTGCCGTTCACCCTGACCAAGGGCGGCCCCGGGTTCGCCACCAACACGCTCACCCAGTCGATCATCGTCCAGGGCATTGCGCAGGGTCGCGCCGACGTCGGCTCCGCACTGGCCGTCATCTTCACCGCCGCGGTCGCGCTCATAGTGCTGGCGCAGCTCGCGGTCTCCAACCGGATCGAGAGGAACCTGTCATGAGCCCCGCCGCTCGCCGTCGCCTGTGGTACTGGATTCGGAGCGTCGTCATGATCCTCCTGGCCCTGATCGCGGCAATCCCCCTCTACTACATCGTGGTCAACACCTTTAAGACCAGCCAGGACATGGCCGTCTCGCCGCTGGGACTGCCCTCCACCCCCACGCTGGAGAATTACTCCAAGGTCTTCGCGACCACGCCGGTCCTCCGGTCGTTCCTCAACACCGTTTACGTCACGGTGGTGGGTGTTGCCGGTCAGGTGTTCATCGGGTCGCTGGCCGCCTACGGCATTGTCATGCGCAGAAGTCGGTTCACTGCGGTGGTCGGACTCGTGCTCATGATCGCCTTCGTCATCCCGGCGCAGGCCACGCTCATTCCTCTGTACCGGCTGGAGGCCCGGGCCGGTTTGGTGAATACCCTTAACGGGCTGGTGGTCATGTATCTGGCCGGGGCGATCTTCTGCTACTTCCTGATTGTCGGCTACATGCGCAAACTCCCTTGGGAGATCATCGAGGCCGCCCGACTCGATGGCGCCGGCCCCTTCACCATCTACTGGCGTATCGTGCTGCCGCTCATCCGCCCGATCCTGGCCACGGTCATCGTCTTCCAGACCATGAGCACCTGGAACGACTTCATGACCCCGAACGTGTTCATCTCTTCCACCGCCAAGCGCACGGTAGTGCTCCAGGTCTACAACGCGGTCGGGCAGTTCGCCACCGACTGGCCGTCCTTCATGACCATGACGGTCATCGCGCTCATCCCGGTGTTCATCTTCTTCATCTTCTGCCAGCGCTGGATCGTTTCCGGATTGGCTGCAGGTAGCGTCAAGGGATGAGTGAGTCGGTACTGCCGACGACGACTACGGGTGCGCCCAGCTACAGCGGGGCGCACCCGTGCGTTCCTCCTGGAGACCGCGACGCTGTTGATGTGGGACGCGGAGTCTCCCGGCACAGGCCTCCTCCAGCTCTACCCGGCACCCGTAGCGTCCGGGTGCTGCTGGTCTCTCACCCCAATGGAAGTGTTTCGGCTACCCCGAGCGCGTCGATGATCAGCCTTATCGCGAACCGGTCGTCCTGGTGCACTGCGGCCCCGGGATCCGACGGCGCTCAGATGGTCCCAATCAGATGTGACAGCGCGCCGTCACGCAGAAGAACCGGGATGGAGCCTAGCGGGGCGTCAAGGTTGACCCACTGCCCGCCGTCGTGGATCTGTCCGGTGTGGGCGTGGGTCCACGACGCCCCGGCTGGGAGGTAGACCTCGCGGCTCGTCGCCCTGGGCGTTAGTACAGGGGCCACGAGGACGTCCGGGCCGAACATGTACTGATCAGCCAAGTCACGGCAGGCGTCATCGTGGGGGAATTCGTAGAACATGCCGCGCATGACCGGCTGGCCGCCGATATGCGCCTCGCGCATGAGTGAGCGCGTGTACGGCCGTAGGTGCTCGCGCACCCAGACGAAGCGAGTGAGGATTTCTTCGACCTCCTCCCCGAAGCTCCACAGCTCGTTCGCAGCGCCGCTGTGTTCACGGGGCGTACCGTCGGCGGCGGTGACCTTCTCGAAGGGCAGGCGGTCGCCGTGCATGCGCATCACGGGGAAGAACGTGGACAGCTGGAACCACCGTACGAGCAGCTCGTGGAAGGCGGGGTCACGGGCATCGCCGCCGTGGAAGCCGCCGATGTCGGTTGTGAACCAGGGGATGCCGGCGACGCCCATGTGCAGACCCGCGATAAGCTGGCGGTGCAGGCTTGTCCAGTTGGAGGGGATGTCCCCGGACCACACGAGGGCGCCGTAGCGTTGGGAGCCCGCCCACGCGCAGCGCACGAGATTGACGATGTCCTCCTGCCCGGCCGAGACCTGCCCCTCGTAGAAGAGCCGGGAGAACGCCTGTGGGTAGATGTTTCCGACCTCGGATACCGGTCCGGCGTGGTAGCGGTAGGCGTCGAAGTCATACGTGCCGTATTCGGGCTCCGCCTCGTCGAGCCAGAAGAGCCTGATGCCCAGGGCGTGATAGCCGCGCTTGCAGATCTTCCACACGGTGTCGCGGGTGCGCGGGTTAGTGGGGTCGAGGAACAGGGATGGGCCGCCGAAGGCCATCTGGGGCTGCAGGCCGTGGTCCGCCTGGACGAGGAGGTTCTCCTTGGCGAGCAGAGGGTAGTTCTCGCTGAGCGGGGAAACTTGCGGCCAGACGGAGACCATTAGCTCGATGCCCAGCTCGCGCAGCTCCTCAACCATGGCGCGCGGGTTGGGCCACATCTCCTCATCGAAGTGGTAGTCGCCCAGCTCGGGCCAGTGGAAGAAGTCTGCGACGATGACGTCGATCGGCAGTCCTCGGCGCGTGTGCTCGCGAGCGACCTCGAGCAACTGGCTCTGGTTCCAGTAGCGCAGCTTGCATTGCCAGTAGCCCAGCCCGAACTCGGGCATCATCGGTGCGTGCCCGGTGGCGTCCGCGTAGGCGCGGGAGATTTCCGCCGGGCTGTCTCCGACGGTCACCCAATAGTCGAGTTGGTGGGTGGCGTTCGCCACCCACTCGGTCCTGTTAAGCGCGAAAGTCGCACGACCGATGGCGGGGTTGTGCCATAGGAAGCCATAGCCGGCGCTCGACAAGACGAAGGGGACGCTGGCCTGGGAGTTGCGGTGCGCGAGCTCGAAGGTCGATCCCTTGAGGTCGAGGATCTCCTGCTGGTACTGGCCCATGCCGTACAAGTGCTCGTCGACGGGCGACTCGAAGGCGGCGAGGAGATGGTGGGAGCCTCCGGGCAGAGGCGTGAAGTTGCGGGCGACGAGCTTGAGCGCCCCGCCGTCGCCGAGCTCGCGCAGGAGGGTACGGCCGTTGCTGTCGCGGATCTCCAGTCGGGCCCGAAACACCTGATAGCCCGCCTGGGCGTCATAGGCGCTGTCGGCGTGCACGAGCACAGTGAGTCGGCCGTTGACCAGGCGGGCATCAGGCCCGTCGACGGTAACGGTCGTGGGCACGTCCGGCACCGGCAGGAGCGCCCAGTCGGTATCGATGAGGTCCCCGGCCGGGACGCATCGCACACGTACGGCGCTCTCGCCCCAGGACTCGACGCGCAGTGTCTGGCCGGAGCCGCGCCAGGTGATCGAGGCGGGCCCGATCTCGAAGACCGGCGTGGTGGCGGCGTGTATGGGGGACATGACGGTCCTCGGTAGTGGGAGAGCGTGACGGATTCAGGCAACCGCGGCAACGGCGCAGCCGTGGGCGGGCAGGTCCATATCCCACCAGCCGTCGACGACGGCGGCGCGCTTGCTGGTCCACAGGTCGGTGAGGTGGCGGGTCGTCTGGGGCAGCCCGAGATCGGCCAGGTGCAGGCGGCGGGTGCGGGGCTCATCGCCGAGGTTGAAGACGGCGCGGACCTCCCGTTCCCCTTCCCCCCGGCCGGGCGCCGGACGCAGCGTGGAGCGCCAGACCACGAGGTCGCCGTCGCGGATGATCTCACGGCAGTCGGCGCCCCGCTCACCCAGGGCGAGCACGACGTCGTTGCCGAGCAGGGCGATGGTTTCCGGCGAGGACTCCGGCAGATGTCCGCCCATCATGAGCGGGGAGCGTGCAATGCTCCACAGCGTCAGCATGGTGCGTTGCTCGTCGAGGTTCAGGCGCGAGTGCCGCGGGTCGCCGACATGCGCGCGTAGACCAATTCGCCCCAGAGGCAGCATGTCCAGGTCCCCGACACCGTCGTCGCTCTGTACTGCGGCCCAGCGTGCGGCCCGTTGGAACTGTTCCACGACTGCTTCCCAGTCGTCCCACAGGTCGTCCGAGACCCGCCACATCTGGGCGTGCTCGCGTAGGAAGTCGGCGTGCTCAAGCGACAGCTCGCGCCCCGGAGACAGGCTGAGCGTGATGTCGCGGCCGGAGCGCTTGATCGCGCGGTGGATCATGGCGATGTCGGGGCGGCGGATGGGCGGGTAGAGCACGTCGTCGACCTTGACGAAGTCCACGCCCCAGGTGGCCAGGAGTGCGAGCAGCGAGTCGTACCAGGCCTGGGAACCGGGGTGATCCGGCTGCACACCCTCGTTGTCCGGGTTCCAGGGGCAGCGGTCGGATGGGGGAGTGGCAACGTCCCGGGCGGTGTAGGCGGTGCCGAGGATCGGGGTGTTCGCGGCGACGGCTCGGCGCGGGATGCCCCGCATGAGGTGCACGCCGAAGCGCAATCCCAGGGCGTGGATCGCCTCCGCCAGCGGTCCGAACCCGGCTCCACCCGCCGCCGAGGGAAAACGGTTCTCGGCGGGCAGCGGACGCCCGTAGGCGTCGATGACTGCCGCCGAGTGGGCGTTGTAGTCCGCGGTGCCGGGGGCCGGCTCGTACCACTGGATGTCTACCACGACGGTGTCCCAGCCATGTGCGAGCAGGTGCTCGTGGATGAAACGCGCGTTGTCTAGAACCTCGGCCTCGGTCACCGACCCGCCGAAGCAGTCCCACGAGTTCCAGCCGCGCGGCGGGAAGGTGGCAGGTGGGGAAACTGGTGGTGTCATCACTGACTCCTAGAAGCGAAATGTAGTCCGTATCATGAAGCAGTGATGAATCGTTGTCAAGAGTACTCGGTGGGTTCGGTGCGGAGACCGTCGCCATGCGTGGCATTCGGCTGCCGCAACCGCTGTACCCCGATACCGTGTGATCGGCGGTGGATGGAGCCGCCCCGGGAGCGAGACACGGGAGGGGAGGAGTCGATGGCTGTCACTATGCGCCAGGTAGCGGAACTGGCGGGCGTTTCGCTCAAGTCCGTCTCCCGGGTGGTCAACGGTGAGCCGAATGTGAGCGACGAGCTCAGACACAAGGTGACGACGGCCATCGACCAGCTCGGTTGGCAGCCAAACGCGCTGGCGCGAACACTACGTACCGGCCGCACCGAGACCGTGGCCGTCATCGTTCCCGACTTGCGTTCCGGCTGGGTCGCCGCGCTGGCGCAGGCATTGGTGATCGAGGCGGACCGGCGCGGGCTCCGCACCGCCATCGAGCCGTGTGGTCGCGATCGCAATCGCGCCGTCCAAGTGCTGACCGAGCAGTCGACGTCATTCGACGGGGCGATTGTGGTGGGAGGAATCCATGGCGAGGACGTTTCCTCTGCGGGGGGAGGGCCCCTGCCGGTCTGTCGGATCGAGGCCTTCGGGGCTAACGGCACTCCGACGACCGGCGGAGGTGTCGGCTTGGATTTGGATCAGGCGGCCGACGTCGTCAGCCGGCATCTGCGGGCGCTGAGACTGACGGCTCCGGTGGTCGTCGGCCCTCGCCTGGACCGGCCAGGTGCCTTCGCTCATGCCCTGCAGCGGGCGCTGGATACTGCGGCGGTACTGGAGACGGATGCCGTGCCCAGTCGCGCGGAGGGATTTCGGCTGGCCGCACGACTGGTGGAGGACCTCGACCGCCATGACGTCGTCGTATGCGCCGATGACGAGCTCGCCCTGGGTGTGCTTGCGGGGCTCAGAAGTCGAGGAGTGCGGGTACCGCACCAGATCGCGCTGTGTGGGTGCGGCGGTCTCGAGGATGGACGATTCTCCTCGCCGTCGCTGACCACACTCGGCTTTCCCACCGGAGAGATTGCGAGGATTGCGCTGGACGATCTCCAACGGAGGTGGGAGCCGGGTTCGCACAACAGGGCGATGACACGGGTTGGGGCCACGCTGATACGTCGCGAATCCACGCTGGGGTTCACCTCCGCGCCCCCGCTGTCGATTGGGCCGTTGTCGTCTCCCCGGGTGGAGGGGTTCTGATGCAGCGGCGGGTCAGGCTCCGCGATGTGGCTCAGGCGGCCGGCGTGTCGGTGGCCACGGCGTCGACGGCGCTATCGGGAGGCGGGAAGAGCGGGACGACGCGATTGTCCGAGCAGACCCGGAGGCGAGTCAGGCAAGCAGCGCGTACCCTCGGGTACGTGCCCTCTGAGGCCGCTCGGGGATTGGTCACCGGCGTATCCGGGCGGATCGCAATCGTGGTTCCCAACCTCTATCAGCCCTACTTCTCCCGTCTTGCGGAGATGCTTATCGACGAGCTCGCCCAGCGCGGCCTGCGCTCGACGATCCGACTGACCGAGGATGTGCCCGCGCGCGAACGCGACGCCGTCATGGGAGTGTCCACGGGGGACGCGGACGGCGTACTCATATGCCCCCACCACTTGAATGACGCGCTGTTGGCCGGTCGGCGGCCTCCCCTGCCGGTGGTGCAAATCGGTTCGACCCCGACGGCGGGTGTTGCCGGAGTCGCCATGGACGAGTTCGGTGGGGCGCTGGCCGCAGCCCGACACCTGGTCTCCGTCGGCCGTAGCCGCATCGCCTACATGGCCCAGATGGACGGCGATGGCGGGCCACGTTTGGAGGCCTACCGCTTCGCGCTGCAGGAGGCGGGTATTGATGTCGATCCGGCCCTGATCGTGCGGGGCGAGGACTGGGACCGCAGGGACACCGGCCTGGAGTCGACAATCGGCCTGCTGCGCTCGGGGATCCGCTTCGACGCGCTGATGTGCATCAATGATGCCGTAGCCATCGGTGCCCTGCGCGCTCTGCAGGCGGCCGGAGTCGCGGTCCCCCGGGATGTCGCGGTGACCGGCTTCGACAACACCGTCGAGGGCGAGTTCACCGTTCCGTCGCTCACCACCGTCGATCCGGGAACCGACACCATGGCCCGTGCCGCGGTGGAGTGCCTCGTAGCGCAGCTACAGGGTGAGGCGCCCGGGGCGCCCGCAGAGGCGCCGACCACCTTGATCGTGCGCGGCTCCAGTCGCTGAACCTTCTGCGCACCGCCGCTCCTCTGCCTGGTGCGACGCCCACATCGACGACAAGGTGTGCCCTGAATCACTTGATCGCGGTTGACAACGTTTAATCAGGCGGTCATGATGGACATGTCACAACAGCAACGAGGAGTTGACAATGGCGCCACTCGATTTGCAGCAGACCGCCTCTTCGGCCTGTCTGTGTGCTCCGGCCGCCCCGGGCCCGCACGCCCACCCCGTCGGCCGCGCCCCGCTCGGCATCGACGCGGTCCGCATCTCCCCCGAGAGCCCTCTGGGGCGCTGGCAGGAGCGCAATGCTTCCCGCACTATTCCCCACTGCATCGAGCAGCTGGAGATCTCCGGCGTCATGGACAACTTCCGGCGCGTGATCGGCGAGTCCGGCGCCCCCTACCGCGGTTTCGTCTTCGCCGACTCGGACCTGTACAAGGTCATCGAGGCCGTCGCCTGGGAGATCGCCCGCTCCGGCACCCACGACTTCGACGCCTGGCTCGACGAGGCCATCGCGCTGATCGCCCGCGTGCAGGAGCCGACCGGCTATCTGCACACCTGGATTCAGGGCGTTCGCCCGGACAAGCGCTTCGCCGAGCTGGAGCGTAACCACGAGATGTACGTGCTCGGGCACCTGATCCAGGCGGCTGTCGCCCTGGACCGGGCGGCTGGACGGGACGGACTGCTCCGGGTCGCGATCCGTTTTGCCGCCCTGGTGGACCGCCGCTTCGGCCCGGGCCGTGAGGACGGCATCCCGGGGCACCCCGAGATCGAGACCGCACTCATCGAGCTTCACCGCCACACGGGCGAGGCCCGCTGGCTGCACCTGGCCGAGCACCTGATCAACCAGCGCGGCCACGACATCCTCCCCGATGAGGGCTTCGGACGTCGCTACTACCAGGACCACGCGCGCGTGCGTGAGGCCGTCGACCCCACCGGCCACGCGGTCCGCCAGCTGTATCTGAACGCCGGTGTCACCGACCTGTTCCTGGAAACCGGTGAGTCGGCGCTACACGACGTCATGCGAGCGCAATGGGAACGCGTCCACGAGCGCAAGATGTACCTGTCCGGTGCCTTCGGCTCCCGCCACCGCGACGAGTCCTTCGGAAACGACTACGAGCTGCCGGCTGACCGGGCCTACGCCGAGACCTGCGCCACCATCGCGGACCTGCACTGGACCTGGCGCATGCTGCTGGCCGGCGAGGACCGCCGCTACGCCGATGTCATGGAGCGCGAGCTCTACAACGCCCTGGCCGCGTCGGTGGATGAGAGCGGCACCCGCTTCTTCTACTCCAACCCCATGCAGCGACGTCCCGACCGCTTCAGTGAGGAGAACGCCCCCGCGCAGCGGCAGCCCTGGTACGCCTGCGCCTGCTGCCCGCCCAACATCGCGCGCACCATCGCCCAGGCCGGTGCGTACGTGGCCACCGTCCGGCAGGCCCCGGACGGGCCCGCGCTGGAACTGCACCAACTTCTCGCCTGTGAGATCGAACTGCCCGAATCGCTCGGCGGCGGAACGCTGACGGTCCGAACTCGTTACCCCGCCGACGGTGAGATCTCCCTGCACGTCGTGGGTGGCGCCCTACCTCCTGGAACGGCGGTGCAGGTACGCATCCCGGTCTGGGCGGACGGCATCACCCTGCGCGTGGGAGGGAAACAACGCCCGGTGTCCGAGGCCGAGCAAGCCCACGGCTACATCCAGATCCCGGCCGACGACGTCGACGGCGCTACCCTGCAGCTCCCGCTCCGTCCCCGCTGGATTGCCGCCAACCACCGTGTGGACGCCGTACGCGGTGCCGTCGCCCTCGAGCGGGGGCCGATCCTGTACTGCCTGGAGCAGGTGGACCTGCCGGAGGAAATCGCCGCCGATGACGTTTTCCTGCCCGGGCCGCCGGATGTCGCTGAGCTACCACCGACGACGACTGGTCCGGCCCCCGTACTGCGGGTGAGTCTGGCGGTGCGTGATCCTGATGATCGGCTTTACCGCCCGGCTTCATGGGTCGAGCCGGCCGAGCCCTCACGAAACGTGGAGGCGGAACTTGTGCCCTTCTCCACCTGGGGCAACCGCGGCCCCGGTGCCATGCGCGTATGGATTCCGACCATCTGACCCTGCTGAGATCCACGCCCTTCCGCATTTGTCCATCCCACAACCCTCACTCAAAGGAGAGAACCATGAACACCTGTACACGTGCGCCCGCGTTCAGCCGACGCACCATGCTGCGGAGCCTGGCAGCGGCCACCGCCGTCACCGCTGCAGGCGGCACGCTCGCCGCCTGCAGCAGCGGATCCGGATCGGGTGGCTCCAACCAGCTTCGCATCCTCGTGCTTAAGCACCCCCTCACCAAGCCTATGGCCCAGATGGCGTGGACGAAGCAGCTCGAGGACGTCGCGGGTATTCCCATCGCCTGGGAAGAGGTCTCCGCCGACTGGGATCAGAAGAAATCCACGATGCTTGCCGCAGGCGATGTGCCCGATCTGATCGTAGGCACTGGAGCCATCTCGGACTCCGACCTGGCCACCTACGGCACGCTCTTCGAGGATCTCTCCGACGATCTCGACGCCATTCCCAACGTCAAGGAAATGCTGGCGGCGAAGCCGGAACTCACGGCCCTGGCCACCCAGAGCAGCGGTGCGATCTACGCCGTCCCCGGGTACAAGCGCTTCTGGCCGCCTACCGTTCAGCACCAGTACATCAACCGCCAGTGGCTGGATGCGCTGGGTCTGGAAATGCCCACAACCTGGGACGAGCTGTATGACGTACTTGTCGCCTTCAAGGAGGGCGATCCGACCGGGACCGGGGCGAAGGTGATCCCCATGGACTGGAGCCCGGTGGGCACCACGGGCTTCGGCTACTTCCAATCCGTACTATTGCTCGGGTCCACCGGCCTGCCCCTGTCCTCCGGCGGCGGGCAGGGCTACTTCCTCCAGGACGGCAAAGTCTCCAACTTCCTCATCGACGAGCGCTACCGCGACGTCATGGTCTTCCTGTCCAAGTGCTATGCGGCGGGGCTGATCTCCGCGGAGGTGCTGACTCAGGACTACTCGGCGTACCAGTCCGCCGCTCGCGGGCCGGGGGACGGCGTCGCCACGGTTGGGTTCACCTGGGGCTGGACCCGTTCGGATCGCTTCGGTCCCGAGATCTACGAACAGTACGAGGCCATGCCCGTGCTCGCGCAGAAGGCCGGACAGACCACGCCCGTGGCCTGGAGCTACGACGGCCTCGGCGAGAACTTCCCCGCCAACCAAATCGTGGTCTCAGCCTCCACCCCGAACAAGGAGGCCGCGTTGAAGGTCCTCAACGCCTTCTACGACCGGGAGATGAGCCTGCAAGTGCTCTTCGGAGACATTGGTCCAAACATTGAGAAAGTCGATGAGAGCACCTATAAGGTCCTACCGGCCGAGGACGGCACCGACCCCTCGACCTGGAAATGGACCTCCACGCTGGCGGACAACGGTCCCATGTGGATCCGTGACGACATCACCGTGGAACTGCCCACGGACCTGCAGGAGGCCATCGACGAGACCGTCCCCCTGCAGCCCGCCATCGACAACATGGATCTGGAGAAGGACGTGTACCCCACCCAGTTCATCAAGATGACCGCCGAGGACATCAGCGCCATGGCGCTGGTCAACACCACCATGCTCAATACCACCCAGACCAAGTTCGCCGATTGGATCACCAACGGCGGGGTCGAGGAGCAGTGGGACGACTACCTCGCCACCGTCAAGGCGTCGGGCATCGAGGGCAACATCGCCAAGATGCAGCAGTACTACGACGACTACATGGCTTCGAAGCAATGAGTACCGCAGTAGTGAAACGCGCCGGCGCCCCGGCGGGACGTTCCGGGCATGGCCTGGCGAGACACCTCAAACGCTATTGGCAGCTGTGGGCCATGGTACTGCCGGCCACCGCCTTCGTTCTGGTCTTCGCCTACGTTCCCATGTACGGCATTCAGCTGGCCTTTCGGGAATTCGACTTCACTGCCGGCCTGACCGGCGGCAGGTTCGTGGGGTTGAAGTATTTCCAGCAGTTCTTCGATTCCCCGATGTTCGCCACCCTGATGCGCAACACCGTGCTGATCTCGATAACCACGCTTGTGCTGGGATTCATCGCACCGATCATCCTCGCGCTGTTAATCAACCAGTTGGTGCGCTCGCGCATCAAGCGCTGGGTCCAGACCATCACGTATCTGCCTCACTTCATCTCCGTGGTGGTGATCGTGGGCATGCTGCAGGTGTTCCTGTCTCCCAGCGACGGCCTGCTTACACGGCTACTGGCGTCCATTGGTATTTCCGGCACCAACTTCCTGGGAGACACGGGCAGCTTCGTCCCGGTCTATGTCCTGTCTGACATCTGGCAGCACGCCGGATGGAACTCGATCATCTATCTGGCAGCGCTCGCGGGGGTCAACACCCAGCTTTACGAGGCCGCCCGAATCGACGGCGCCAACCGGTGGCAACTCATACGCCACGTGGATATACCGGCCCTCGTGCCCACGATGATCATCCTGCTCATTCTCAACATGGGCAACGTACTCAACACCGGCTTCGAAAAGGTGTTCCTGATGCAGAACACCCTGAACCTGCCGATCTCCGAGGTCATCTCGACCTACACCTACAAGATCGGCATTCTCAGCAGCCAATTCAGCTACTCGACTGCCATCGGCCTGTTCAACACGCTCATCAACTTCACCTTCCTCGTGCTTGCCAACCGCATCGCGAAGCGGGTGTCGGATACGAGCCTGTGGTGACGAAGGAGGAGACATGACCACCACATCGCTCTCATCGGGTCGATCCCGCAGGGCACGGCGACCTCACTCTCGGCGTCGGCGCTGGTCGTCGGGGGAGAGGCTGTTCGACCTCGGCGTGCTGCTGGCATGCGCGCTTGTAGTGTTCGCGACCCTGTATCCGATCTACTTCGTCCTGATCGCGTCCATCAGTGACTCGGGTGCCGTGGCCACCGGACAAGTCGTCTTGCTTCCCAAACGCCTGAGCCTGTTCGGGTACGAACAGATACTCGGCGACGCGCGTATCTGGACCGGGTACCGTAACACGATCGTGTACACGGCGGTGGGTACGGCCTTGAACCTGGCGGTCACACTGCCCGCGGCCTTCGCGCTGTCGCGCAGGGAGTTCCGACCGCGGCGCCCGCTCATGCTGTTCTTCGCCTTCACCATGTTCTTCAGCGGCGGGCTCATTCCAACGTATCTGCTCTACAAGGACCTTGGGCTGCTGGACAACTGGCTGGTGTTCATCCTGCCTTCGGCGGTCAACGTCTACAACCTGATCATCGCCCGTTCCTTCTTCGAAAACTCCCTACCCGAGGAGCTCTACGAGGCGGCGACGCTTGACGGCGCGGACTACTTCAGGTTCTTCGGCACCATCGCGCTGCCGCTGTCGAAGGCAATCATCTCGGTGATCGGGCTGTACTACCTGGTGCAGCACTGGAATGACTTCTTCACCGGGCTCATCTTCGTCCGTGACTACGCCAAGCAGCCGCTGCAGATCGTCCTGCGAGACATCCTGCTGTCCAACCAGGCCTTCTCCGGCGGGGCCGGCGGTGGCGGCGGGTCGGGAGGCGCTTACGCGCAGCGATACGCCGACCAGATCAAGTATGGGGTGATCGTGGTGTCTACCCTGCCCGTCATCGTCGTATATCCCTTCCTGCAGAAGTACTTCGAGAAGGGTGTGCTGATCGGAGCGGTGAAGGGATGAGTGGCCGGCCCGCCCCACGGGGGCGCCTTATGCCCGCCCTCGTGGGGTGGCACGTACGCATCGGCGAGCTAGTAGGACGCCTGTTCGTCCTGCACCTGGTCTGGCTGCTGGGCGTGGTCGCCGGCGGGGTCATTCTCGGTGCGGCACCGGCGACTATGGCTCTCAACGCCGTCATTCGGCGGGACCTGCTCAATCAGGCCCTGGAGGCGGGCAACCTCGTTGTTGCCGAGCGGCCCGGCCTGTGGCGGGAGTTCTGGCGGGTGTGGCGGACAGAGTTCTGGCACGCGCAGGCGATCGGCGCGGTGGTGCTCGCAGGTTGGGAGGTGTTGGGCCTGGACCGGCTGGTGCTGCGCGGCGGCATCGGCGAGGTCACTCCCTGGCTTTCCGGGCTCGTGGTGGTGCTCAGCGTTCTGTGGGCGGCGGTTACGCTGATCGTCTGGCCGGTGGCGGTTCATTTCGACGAGCCCCTGCCGCGGGTGGCCAAGCTGGTGGTGGTGCTGGCACTGTCGCGCCCGGCGCAATCGCTGGTGGCGCTCGCCGTCGCGGCGGGATGGCTGGGCCTGTGGCGCGCGTCTCCCGGGCTGGTCCCCGTCTTCGGTGTGGCCCTGCCCGCCTGGTGCGTGGCCTGGCTGTACTGGCACTCCGGCGTCCTCCCGCTGCCCGATTCGGCAGTGCCGGTCGAAGCGGCCGACGACGTCGACATCGACGCCGCCATTCGGGCGCTGGCGGAGCGTTGACGCAACTCAAGGCCATGGTCGTTACGTGATGCGCTCCAGAAGCAGGAGTCCAGCATCGATGCCGGGCATACGACATGCCGTTAGGCTCCGATACACATCGTTCCCTTTGACGACGGCGCAACTGAGGGCCGAGGCGTCGTCGACGATATCGGTGGCGCCCGCACTTTCCGCGATCCTCCCAATAAGGTTCACGCGGTGCGGCGATGGGGAGGTGAACTCCGGATCGAGCCAGGTGCCCTCGACCTCGGCGGCATGCAGCACATACACCGCATCATGCTCACCGTGCGGACCGACCTCCGACTCGTGGTACTCCTGCAGGACGACAGAATCAGGTACCGTCACTCCCCAATTGCTTTCGAGTGCTTCCAACTGCCAGTCCAAATCGTTGTTTCCAGCCTCTTCGGAAGCTAAAGCGCCCGCCAGAGGCGCGCCGGCATGAGCGATGGTCAATGATATTGCACCCACTATTAGCGCGGGAGTGATGATGATCACCGCCATGAGCGTGAGTGCAGCCTTGGTCGTCAGCTTGCACGCAGACGAGGAGTTCCCGATCATACGGTTATTCTAACATTGAATGGGTAAATGGCGCGCGTCTGTTGAGCGGCTAGCATTACCTTGATGACTTTCTGCTGTAGGCCCGCATAGTCGTTGGCGCTGAAGTCGTATACATCTCTAATGTTGATTCTCGTGCCTACTCGCACCCAGGAGAAGCGGTGGATTGAATAGTATAGATCGTAGCCAACTGTTCCACCGGTCTTCTCGAATGCGGCGCTGCCGCGCCGGGACTTGGATGATCGCAGTCTTTTGACGAGTTGCGTCTGTGCGGCGATGCCCCCGTTTTTGGGTATGCGTGTGGTCCCTCCTCGCTTTAGGTTTAGCCCGTGAAGAGCCAGTTCTGCTGACAGCTTGTATCCGGCTGATAGGAAACTTGCCCCGATTCCGGCCACTGCAACGCGAAGGGCCTTTCTCGTTCTGGCGGAACTGGTCGCGTTCGGAGCGTCCAGTCGGGAGGTTGCGTGTGGGGCGCCTTCCTCATACTCCGCTGCGGCACTCTCGTATCCATAGCTTCTGAGTACTCCTTCGATGGACTGCCCCTTCGAGGCGAGGTTGTTGCTGATCTCTGCGAGCAGGCCGGGGATGTCTGGAGTTGGTTGTGTTTCAGTGGGCATAATGTGGGATGACGCCGAAGCGGGTGCCGGGATCACTGATAGGGCGACGCTGCCCGCAATCGTGGTGAATAGAGTCGTCGCTGAGCGTCGTTGCATCATGCAGATCTCCGATCCTGTATCTGATTTGGCGAGTCAATCCTAACTACTATGTCTCCGCTGACATATACATCTTTTGGCTGAGATAGTCCTCGCCCGTATGGCGGAGATCGTTGCGGTGGCTTCAGCCTTGCGTACCTTGCGTGCAGGCTTGATGTGTGATAATCGCCTTCGGGCTGGTTTTGTGGAAGTGCCCCGACGTGTGTCTGTTGAGACTGCTTGTGGTTCGCCGAACCTTGGGCGTGAGGTGTCGGTCGGCAGAGGTTCGCTCGATTCATGCAAGGAAAGGGGTGGAGTGGATGACTGGGGCGGTGGGGGCGTCATAGCGGAGGCGGGTTGGGGGATGTCGATTGGACAGGGGGTTGACGACGTCGATGTGAGCGTTCACAATTAGGGCTGCGGCAACGGTGCCGAACGGCGCCGTCGACCCCGATCCACCCGACGAACAAGTAGGAGAAGAACATGACTGAGCGGATTGTGTTGGCTGATTTGGATGATGGTGTGCGTGAGGCGGTGGCTGGTGCGCGTGAGCGGGTGGCGCGTTTGCATGGGGAGTTGATTCGGTGGGGTCTGGTGGTGTGGACGGCTGGGAATGTGTCTGAGCGGGTGAGCGTGTCTCGTCCGGACGGGAGTGTGGAGCGGACGGACTTGTTTGTGATTAAGCCGTCGGGTGTGGCGTATGAGGAGCTGGCGGCGGACAACATGGTGGTGTGCACGCTGGACGGGGACAAGATCGAGGATGGGACGCCGGAGAATCTGACGCCGTCGTCGGATACGGCGGCGCATGCGTATGTGTACCGGCATATGGGGCATGTGGGTGGGGTGGTGCATACGCACTCGACGTATGCGACGGCTTGGGCGGCGCGGCGGGAGCCGGTGCCGTGTGTGCTGACGATGATGGCCGATGAGTTCGGGGGTGAGATTCCGGTGGGTCCGTTTGCCCTGATTGGGGATGACTCGATTGGGCGGGGGATTGTGGAGACCTTGTCGGGGTCGCGGTCGCCGGCGGTGTTGATGGCGAATCACGGCCCGTTCACGATCGGGGTCGATGCGCGGGCGGCGGTGAAGGCCGCGGCGATGTGTGAGGAGGTGGCGCGTACCGTGCATATCGCGCGTCAGGGGGGTGAGCCGGTGCCGATCGAGCAGGGGATGATCGACCGCCTCAACGACCGCTACCAGAACGTCTACGGCCAACACTGACCAACCCGTCCGCCCCGAGCCGGTGCCCCGCCCCGAGTCGCCGCCCGGCACGGTGCGGGCCGCCCCTGAACCTTTTTCAACCTACTGTCTATCAACGCAATTCAAAGGAGAAGACTCATGACTGCTCTACCCAACCCCTTCGACGGCAAGGAGATCTGGTTCCTCACCGGAAGCCAGGACCTGTACGGCGAGGAGACCCTGGCTCAGGTCGCCGACCAGTCCCAACAGGTAGCCGCCTGGCTGGAGGCCGCCGATGCCATTCCGGTGCGCATCGTCTGGAAGCCGGTCCTGAAGGACCGCGACGCCATCCGCACCGCCATGCTCGCCGCCAACGCCGACGACGCCTGCATCGGTGTGATTGCCTGGATGCACACCTTCTCCCCGGCCAAGATGTGGATCGGTGGCATCGACGCGCTGTCCAAGCCCCTGGTTCAGTTGCACACCCAGTACTCGCAGTCCCTGCCGTGGTCCACCATCGACATGGACTACATGAACCTCAACCAGGCCGCCCACGGCGACCGCGAGTTCGGCTACATCCTGACCCGCCTGAGCCAGCCCCGCAAGGTCGTCGTCGGGCACGCCACCCAGGCGGCCACGCAGGCCAAGATCGGCACCTGGGCCCGCGCCGCCGCCGGCTGGGACGCCCTGCATGCCACGCGCCTGGTCCGCTTCGGCGACAATATGCGCAACGTCGCCGTCACCGAGGGCGACAAGACCGAGGCTGAGCTGCGCCTGGGCGCCAGCGTGAACACCTGGGGCGTAAACGACCTGGTCGAGGTCGTCGACGCCGTCACCGAGGCCGAGATCGATGCCCTCATTGAGGAGTACCTGGACGCCTACGACGTCGTCGAGGAACTGCGTCCCGGCGGCGAGCGTCACGAGTCCCTGCGCTACGGTGCTCGCATCGAGGCCGGCATGCGCCGCTTCCTCCAGGAGCGCGGTGCCACCGCCTTCACCACCAACTTCGAGGACCTCGGCGGGCTGCGTCAGCTGCCGGGCCTGGCCGTCCAGAGGCTCATGGCCGACGGCTACGGCTTCGGCGCGGAGGGCGACTGGAAGACCGCCCTGCTCGTGCGCGCTGCCAAGGTCATGGGCTACGGCCTGCCCGGCGGCGCCTCCCTCATGGAGGACTACTGCTACGAGATGACGCCCGGCAAGGAGAAGATCCTCGGCGCCCACATGCTGGAGGTCTGCCCCTCGCTCACCGAGTCCAAGCCCCGCCTGGAGATCCACCCGCTGGGCATCGGGAACCGCGAGGACCCCGTGCGCCTGGTCTTCGACGCCGACTCCGGCGCCGGACTCGTAGTCGCCATGTCCGACATGCGTGAGCGGTTCCGCCTGACCGCCAACCTCGTTGAGGTCGTCGGTCCCGACGAGCCGCTGCCCAAGCTGCCCGTCGCCCGCGCCGTATGGGAACCGGCTCCCGACTTCTACACCTCCACCGAGTGCTGGATGCAGGCCGGCGCCGCCCACCACACGGTCATGACCACGGCCACCACCCTGGAGATGTGGCAGGACCTGGCCGAGATCGCCCGGATGGAACTGGCCGTCATCGACTCCTCCACCACCACCCGCGGCTTCGTGCAGGAGCTGCGGAATAACCAGGTCTACTACCGCCTCACCCAGGGTTGAGATCAGACCTGTCCGCGGTGGGGCTCGCCCCGCCGCCCCGGGGCCGCCCCGGCGTCGTCGACCGTGGACCCACGCACCGACAACGCCGGGGTGGTCTCCACTGGCCGCGGCTCCAGCGGCCCCGATGCGGGTGAGTCCTCGCTAACAGTCGCGTCCGCTCCGATACTGAGCAGCGACAACGCCCCCCTGGCGATGGCCGGCAGATCCAGGTCCACGCTGGTGAGCGTTGGGGTGGCGAAGGCGGCGGCGTCGGTGTTCCCGCGGCCGATCACGGCCACCTCCAGAGGTACCCGTACACCGCGTCGTCGTAGCGCGCTTACGGCGCCCGCGGCCAGCGCATCGTTGTGGCACACCACCGCGTCCACGGGGAGCCCTGTGTATGCCAACCGTGCCACCGCCTCGACTCCGCCGAGCATCCCGTCAGGAGAACCGACACGCAGGACGGCATCGTCGTCGACGCGCAATCCCGACTCCCGTAGGCCTCGCACGCAGGCGCGCGTCCAGCGGTCGGCGGCACTGGCGACGCCGACGACGGCGGGACGGATTCGTCCCAGCGACCGCAGATGGGCGGCGACCAGCGCCGCCTGGGCATCGAGCGGGCAGCTCACTCGCGGCACGCCCACGGGGCCGGAATCGGCGATGAGCGCCAGGGGTGCGGGGGATGACGCCTCACCGGCCAGCAATGACGCCGGATCCAGCGCCCGGGGCACCAACACCGCGGCATCGGAGCGCCTCGCCCATGAGCCGGCCAGGATCTCCTGCTCGTGCTCCGCCTCACCGCTCGTCAGTTCCAGAATCACGGTCGTGTCGCCGGCGGCACGCATCAATTCCTGGGCCAGTGCGGCGTACAGCGGCTGCTGCAGGGTGGGGATCGCCAAGGTGATGCTTCCCCACCGGCCTGAGCGCAGTGCCGAAGCGCTCGGATTGAGCCGATAGTCCAGCGCCGTGACCGCTTCCAGCACGCGCCGGCGCGTAGCGGTAGAGGCTCCGGGCGCGCCGCGCAGCACGTTCGAGACGGTCTTGGTGGACACGCCCGCCCGGCGGGCGACATCGCTCATGGTCACACGCGCGGCCACGGCGTCTCACCCCCGACGGTGGAGTCCCGGGCCAGCAGTGTCACATCCTCGATGACGGTGCGGGCGGGAGTGTCCGGGACGGCTATGCGCCGTCGCAGCAGTGAAACGGCGTCCGCCGCATATGTGCTCAGGTTCGGCGAGACGGTGGTCAGCGACGGGGAGGAGTAGCGCGCCAGTTCAAGGTTGTCGATGCCGGTGACGGCCACGTCCTGCGGCACTCGCAGCCCCGCCGCCGCCAGTTCATGGAGCGCGCCGAGCGCGAGCCCATCGTTGAAGCCGATCACGGCGTCGAAGTCGACGCCGCGCTCCAGCAGCTTTCGCACGGCGGCGGCGCCGTCGACGGGACGCCACTCGGTGGAGGCGACCAGGCGATGCTCGTCGAGGTCGAGTCCGTGCTCCTCCATGGCTGTGCGCAACGCCTCGGTGCGGGTCAGGCCCGCCGCATGCGTCCACTGGCCCGGTGCGGCCACGCCCAGCGCGGCGACGCGGCCGCGTCCGAGGGCCTGCAGGTGAGAAACGACCAGATCAATGCCGCGCTCGTTGTCCATGGCGACGCGGTCGACGGCGTCGTGTCTCCGCTCCCCGAGAAGCACCAGCGGGCGCTGTGCGGCCGCGGCGGCGATCTGCTCGGGTTCCATGCCCTGCCAGTACATGACGGTGCCGTCCAGGTCGGGATGCTCCGCCAGGAACTCCGCCTCGCCCTGCCCCCGCTCGCCGGTCACCCCGAGCACCACCGCCAGGTCGTGGCGGTGCGCCTCGGCGGCAATGCGGTCGGCGATCTCGGCGAAGAACGGCTGATTCAACTCCGGCACCGCCAGCCCGATGGCTCCGGAGCGACCGGTGCGCAGCGAGCGTGCGGAGGTGTTGGGGGCATAGCCTGCGCGCGTCACGGCGTCCAGCACTCGCTCGCGGGTAGTGGGGGAGACCCCCGGCTCGCCGTTGACCACCCGCGAGACGGTCTTCGGCGAGACGCCCGCGAGGGCGGCGACGTCGAGGAGCGTGGCGGCCATGCGCGGCAGCATACAGAAACGCACGCCGACTGTGCCGCGACGCACGTTCAACGATGTCAAACGTTGTCAATTTGCCTTTGTTTCCCCGTTCGCTCCAGCTGTGCGCTGGTACGGCAGAAGAAGTCGGGTTGATGTTCGTTCGTGGACGGCGCCGTGGGGATTGACAACGTTGAAGTAGAGGGTCACCATGGTGACAACGGCAGCGCGCCGGCACCGCCCGCCGGAGGCACGGCCCACAACCGACTCAAAGGAGAGGATCCCTTGACAGCACGTATCGCGGTCGACGCCGACCGCCCCATCGGTCGCATCTCACCCCGCATGTACGGCTCCTTCGTGGAGCACATGGGGCGCTGCGTCTACACCGGCATCTTCGAACCCGACCACCCCACCGCCGACGCCAACGGCCTGCGACAGGACGTCATGGACCTGGTGCGCGAGCTCGGGGTCACCACCGTGCGCTACCCCGGCGGCAACTTCGTGTCCAACTACCGCTGGGAGGACGGCGTCGGCCCCATCCAGGACCGGCCCCGGCGGCTCGAGCTCGCCTGGCACACCACCGAGCCCAACACCTTCGGCACCGACCAGTTCATGACCTGGTGCGACCAGGCCGGCATCGAGCCGATGCTGGCCATCAACCTCGGCACCCGCGGCGAGACCGACGCCGTCAACCTCCTGGACTACGTCAACGGTCAGGCAGACACGCAGTACGCCAACATGCGCCGCACCAACGGGCACGAGGACCCCTACAACGTGCGCATGTGGTGCCTGGGCAACGAGATGGACGGCCCCTGGCAGGTCGGGCACAAGAACGCCGCGGACTACGCCTACCTGGCCCTGTCCACCGCCCGCGCCATGCACATGGTGGACCAGGACCTGGAGCTGGTGGCCTGCGGCTCCTCCTCCTGGGAGATGCCCACCTTCGGCGACTGGGAGCGCACCATCCTCGACCTGGCCTACGACGAGGTCGACTACATCAGCCTGCACCGCTACGTCGACCCCGACGCCCAGGACCGGGCCAGCTTCCTGGCCGCCGGCGTGGACCTGGACCGCTTCATCGACGGGGTGATCGCCACCGCCGACGCCGTCGGCGCCAAGCACCGCTCCAACAAGAAGATCATGGTCAGCGTCGACGAGTGGAACGTGTGGCGCCTAGGCGCCTGGAACTCCATCGAGCACGGCTTCGCCCCCGACGACTGGCCGGAGGCCGCCCCCCGCATCGAGGACGTCTACACCGGCGCCGATGCCCTGGTGGTCGGCGGCCTGCTGATCTCCCTGCTGCGCCACGCCGACCGCGTCAAGGCCGCCTCCATGGCGCAGCTGGTCAACGTGATCGCCCCGATTATGACCGAGAAGGGCGGCCGTGCCTGGCGGCAGACCACCTTCCACCCCTTCGCCATCGCCTCCCGGATCGCCCGTGGCCAGGCCTACGACGCCGTCGTCGCCAGCCCGGTCGCCGGTACCGAGCGCTATGGCGAGGTCGACGCCGTCGACGCCGTGGTCACCTGGGAGGAGGAGACGGGAACCGGCTCGCTGCTGGCCCTGAACCGCTCACTGACCGATGCGGTCGACGTCACCGCCGCGCTGGGGGCGCTGGGCGTGAGCCGCGTCAAGGCGGCCCAGATCATCGCGCCCGACGATCTCGACGCCGTCAACACCGCCGACGACCCCGACCGCGTCCGCCCCGTCCCGCACGAGGTGACGCTGGCCGACGGCGTGCTCGCCACCACGCTGCCGCCCGCCTCCTGGCTGGCGGTCGAGCTCGCCTGAAAGAAAGGAGTCCAAAGCGTCGGCGGCGGGCCGGCCCGACCCGTCGCCGACGCCCCACCCGGGCGGTGTGTACGGCTCGACAGTCCGTACGCGCCGCCCCCACGGGCGCCACTCACTCACGACTGACAAGGAGGTCACGTTGAGTCAACCATCGATTCCGTCGGCGCACCTCAGCAGACGTCGCTTTCTGACCGCGGCCATGCTTTCGGGCGCCGCACTGGCCGGAACCGGCCTGCTGGGCGGCTGCTCGTCCGCGGTATCCGCCTCCGACCGCACCAGGATCCAGCTCTGGCATCTGTTCACCGGCGGTGACGGCGGCGTCTTCCAGGCCATGATGGACACCGTCGGACAGCAGAATCCGCAGCTTGAGATCGACCCCGTGGTGCTCACCTGGGGCGGTCCCTACTACACGAAGCTAGCGATGTCCTCGGTCGGCGGGCGCTCCCCGGATCTGGCCGTCATGCACGCCACTCGAGTGATCGGCTATGCCCCCGGCGGGCTGCTCGACACCTGGGACTTGGATCGCCTGGCGGATCACGGCATTACCCCGGAGGACTTCCCCGAACTGCTGTGGGACAAGTGCTTCGTTGACGGGCAGCTGTATGCCGTCCCGCTGGACTTCCACGCCTTCATCCTCTTCTTCAACACCGAGTTGTGCGACCAGGCCGGGTTGCTTGCCGCGGACGGCACCCTGACCGGACTGGACTCCCCCGGGGGCTTCCTCGACGCCGGCCGCCGCCTGGCGGAGGTAACCGGCGGGCAGGGCATGTCCTTCGGCTACACCGGCGACGGCGCCCAGGTCTCCCGCATGTTCTGGGGCCTGTACGCCCAGACCGGTGCGGAATGCACCCTCACTCCGGGGCAGGAGGCGCAGATCGACCGAGACGCCGCCATCAAGGTCACCTCCCTGATCAAGGACATGCTCGACGGCACCGTCGCCGAGCCGGATATGGACTACGGCGGCGCCATCGCCTCCTTCTCCACCGGCCGCACCGGCATCACCTTCATGGGCAACTGGGAGTACCAGACCTTCCTGAACGCCGGCGTGCCCCTGGACGCCATGCCCATGCCCAATGTGTTCGGTACGCCCGCCACCTTCGGCGACTCCCACGTATTCGTCCTCCCGCACCAGACGAGTGTGGACGAGGCCAGGCGCGATGCGGCCTACGAGGTCGTGGCCGGCATGCTCAAGAACTCCCTCGACTGGGCGGCCGGCGGGCACACTCCCGCGAACGTGGAGGTCACCTCATCCTCCGCCTACGCCGAGCTCGTGCCCCAGTCCCACTATGCCGATGCCATCGGCCAGGCCGTCTTCGAACCCGCCGCCTGGTTCACGGGATCCGGCTCCGACTTCCAGGCGCGTGTGGCGGAGGTTATGCAGTCCTGCTGGCTGTCCGGCTCCCTCACGCCGGAGCAGGCCGTGGACGGACTCATCGACCGGCTGGACCGCATGCTCGCCCAGAACCCGCCGGCCTGAGTGAAAGGAGACCCGCTATGACTGTTAGAACTGCCGTGAGTACGGCAGCCGGCACGGATCCGGCTACGGCCTCCACCACGAGGACCGGTCATCGGGCCAGCGCGAGCCGGAGCGCACAGGACTCCTCCCGTGCGGTTAGGCGACTCGGCTCCGGCATGCCCTTCGTCATTCCCTTCCTCGTCGTCGCCTTCCTGTTTCTGATTGCCCCCATCGTCTACGGGCTGTGGCTGTCTTTCACGGAGCAGTCCCTGATGGGCAACGGTGGCTGGGTGGGGCCGGCCAACTACGCCGAGGCACTCGGTGACCCCACCATGTGGTCCACTCTGGGCCACACGCTCGCCTTCACGCTCATGAGCACCATTCCGCTGGTACTCGTCGCCCTGATCATGGCGCTGCTGGTGTATACCGGCATTCCCGGCCAGTGGTTCTGGCGGCTGTCATTCTTCGCCCCCTACCTGCTGCCGGTCGCCGTCGTCGTGCAGATCTGGACCTGGCTGTTCAACTCCGACGTCGGTTTCATCAATTACTGGCTGGGCCGGCTCGGGCTGGACAGGGTCGGCTGGCTCACCGACGTGGACGTGGCCATGTGGTCCATGGTGATCCTGACCGTCTGGTGGACCGTGGGCTTCAACTTCCTGCTGTACCTGTCCAGCCTTCAGGCGATCCCGGACCTGCTTTATGAGGCCGCTGAGGTCGACGGCGCCGGCTTCTGGCGCAAACTGTGGTCTGTCACCTTGCCGCAGCTGCGCAGCACCACGGTGCTCGTGGCCACGCTGCAGGTGATCGCATCGCTGAAGATCTTCGACCAGATGTTCATCGCCTTCGCCGGCGGCTCCGGCCCGGAGGGCTCCACCCGCCCCATCCTCCAATACATCTACGACACGGGTTTCACGAACTACCGCATGGGCTACGCCTCGGCGATGTCGTACATCTTCTTCGTCGTCATCATCGTCATCACCGTGGCCTTCCGGTTCCTGACCCGCTCTCGGAAGGACGCCAACAATGAGCGCTGAGTCCATCGCCCCGCCGACTTCTTTGCGCGACCGGCACCGCCGCGAACGGGCCGAGCGCAATGCGGAGATCCGCCGCACCCGCGGTCTGCTGCTGGGAGACAGCAAGGTGGCCCGCGTCGTCGCCTTCCTCATCCTCGGCCTGTTCGCCCTCACCTGGCTGTTGCCGCTCGCCTGGGCGATCGACACCTCCTTCAAGACCGAGGTACAGGCACAGTCACTGCCGCTGCAGTGGGTTCCCGACGGCGGCTTCACCCTGGAGAACTACCGCACCGTATTCGCACGCGGCGAGGTGTTCACCTGGATGGGCAACACCTTCCTGATCGCCACCGCGGTCACCATCCTCACGGTCATCATCTGCGCGCTGGCCGGCTACGCCTTCTCCCGCACCATCTTCCGCGGACGCAAGATCCTGCTCGCGCTGACAATCGCGCTCATCATGGTCCCCGGGCAGATCCTGATCGTGCCCCTGTTCAAGGAAATGGTGCTGCTGAACGCGGTGGACACCTTCGCCGGTGTGATCCTGCCGCAGACCATCGCCCCGATGATGGTGTTCATCTTCAAGCAGTACTTCGACCAGGTTCCCCAGGAACTGGAGGATGCCGCCCGCGTGGACGGCGCAGGCAACTGGCGCCTGTTCTGGAACATCATCCTGCCGGTGTCCCGGCCGATTGTCACCGCAGTGGCCATCTTCGTGTTCATCGGTGCCTGGAACAACTTCATGTGGCCGTTCATCGTCACCAACAACCCCGACCTGATGACGCTGCCGGTGGGTCTGTCCACGGTGAAGAACGCCTACGGCACCATCTACGCCCAGACCATGGCATCCGCCATGATCGCCGCGTTGCCGCTGACGATCCTGTTCATGGCCTTCCAGCGCCAGATCATCAAGGCCGTGGCCACCACCGGCCTGGGAGGGCAGTAAGGCCGGCGTCACTGGTCGTCAAGCAGGCTCCTGAGCTGAGCGACCGTCTCCACTCCCCCCATGTCGACGGCGGCGAGGACCGGACGGACCTCGCCGCCGTCGACGCCGAGCACGCCCTGGGTCGGATGGGTGAGCGTGTACACCCCCGGCTCACCGGAGGCGTTCAAGAACAGCACCGCCTTGGCGCCATCGACCGCGGCCAGCGCTGACTGTCCGCCCGAGTCCACGGGATCCTCCACAACCTGCACCGTCGACAGGTCCAGCTGCGCCGGCATCAGGACCTCGTCGACTTCAGCTACTGTGATTCCGTCCGGATTGATCGCGGTGCCATCCGTCCTCTCCGTACCGTCCCGGGCGGGAACCTCGACTACGACGACGAGGTCCGCGGCCTGGGCGAGTGCCCGTAGGTCTTCATAGGGCTGCGCGGCTGCCGACTGGCCGGCGAGCTGGTAGGAGTCCCCCGTAATGGACTCGGCATCGCCGTCGCCCTGAGTCGGGCGGCCGATCTGCGAGACCGCGAACGATCCGACGGCGAGTCCAATCGCGACCGCGGCCGCGGCGGGCATCAGGAGCCGGGCGCGGGCGCTCCGCTCAAGCGGCGACCTCCGCGCTTCGGGGCGCTGACGCCGGCGTTCGTAGGCGTGGCCGGTGATTGCTTCGAAGTCTGCTTGCGCGCGCCGCGAGAGCGGGGAGCCCCGTCCGGGTCCCCGGGGGCGCGAGTCCTGGATTCTGCGCTCAAGATCGTTCATGGAACGGTGTCGACCTCCTGCGTGCACTTCTCACCCCGGCTCTCCGAGCGCGGCGCGCAGCCGTTGCCTTGCCCGCGCAAGACGCACCCGGACGGCGACGGTCGTGATTCCGAGGACGGATGCCATCTCGGATCGCGTCAGCTCCTCCCAGTACGCCATCCGTAGGAGCTCACGGTCGGCGTCGCTGAGCGTCCCCATGGCCTGACGAATCAGAATGGAGTCGTCAACCGCGCTCTCGATCGACCGGTGTTTCTCGCGGGCGTTGCTCATCGAGTTGAAGTACTTCGAGTCACGCTCATGCCTGCGGTATTGATTGGCGATCAGGTTGCGGAGCGTCCGGTACAGCCACGGGACGGTGACCTCCCCGCCGGACACATGATGCTGCCAGGCTATTCGGAATGCCTCGGCGGTAATGTCCTCAGCCACGGCCTGCCTGCCGAGGCGCTGCCTGGCGATCGCCAGCATGTGCGGCTGATGGTCCGTGTAGATACGTTGGAATGCCTCGACCGCGTGCGGGTGTGTCGAGGCGGTGCTGGAGCGGGGCGCGTCGGGGGAGGTCCGGCTCGTCGGCGGGTCGGACCTCCCCGGTGCTGTTGAGCGGGCCTCACTCGGGTGCATCGTTGACCATGAAGTACTCGCCGTATCCGGGACTCGGCGAGGGTGTGGCGGGTGCGTCCGGGAAGAAGCCTCCACCCAGTGAGACCTCCGGGCCGATGGGGATGGTGCCTCCACTCGGCAGGCGTATCTCGGTGCCGTCGGACGTGACCTCGGTGCCCTCTGGGAAGACCATGCCCACCGGGCCCGTCCCCGGCTCCTGATCGTCGTCCGCGCCGACGTCTGCCCCCTGGATGCAACCGCTGTCCTCGTCCACCTCCAGCCGCCCCTGCCACAGCGCATCCAGGTAGATCCGATCCTCGTCCTGGGCGACCGCATAGGTGAATACGCACGGCCGCGCCGTCGGGTCGGGGCGCGCGTCGTCAGCCTGCCGCGCCGCGCATCCTCCCAGTACTGCCACGCCCAGAAGCGCCACGACCAGGGCTGCGCCAACGGCGCCCATACGCCGGGCGGTGCGGTCGGCTCCGGTCGTCCGACTCGTCTTAAACCGGTTCATTGTCGGTCGCCTCCTTGACGGCGGCCCGGTGGGCCTGATGCAGCACTTGCGGTGTGGGTACCTGGAACCATTCTCGCGGAACTCCCGGTGCCGCCGGTCATGCCGGCGTCGGCGGGCGCGCGGGACTGGTGGTTCCCACACCCGGTATATGTCCGGGAGGCCGGTCGCGTTACACCCTTGCGGGAGAGTGTCGACTACGATTGCGCCCGACCGGACAACAATCAGGGGCGGCGGCCCCACGAGAGTTACGGAAGCAAGCATGAACCACCCCCCGCTCAACGGAGAGCTCATAGACCTGAGGGCCGGCGACTACGAGGCCCGGATCGCCACCGCAGGCGCCACCCTGGTGTACCTGCGTCGGCAGGGCCGCGACCTGGTCATCCCCTTCGACGCCGAGGAGTCCCTGCCCGGCGCCTGGCAGGGCAAGACCCTTGCCCCCTGGCCCAACCGCATCGCCGGCTCCTGCTACACCTACCGCGGTGTGGACTACCTCGTGCCGTGCAACGAGCCCGAGACCGGGGCGGCCCTGCACGGCCTGGTCGGCTGGACGAACTTCGCCGTCGGCTCGGGTTCCGGGCCCGACGACGGCGCGGCGGCCGGCAGTGCCTCGGCGAGCGCCGTCCTGCTCACCCTGGGCCTGCCCGCCTCCTACGCCTATCCCTGGGCGCTGGAGGTCACGGTCCGCTACGAGCTGGACGCCCGCACCGGGCTCACTGTCACCACCACCGCCACCAATGCCGGGGCCGCCGTCTCCCGGTCCGTCGGCGTGGTCGGCGCCCCGGTTGAGGGCGGAGCCCCGGCGCCCGCACCCTACGGGGTCTCCTGCCACCCCTACCTGACCCGCTCGGTCCCGCTGGACGAATGCAGCCTGCAGGTCCCGGCCCGGCGCATTCTCGACGTCGACTCCCGGATGGCCCCCGCAGGGGAGCGGGACGTGACCGGCACCGAGTGCGACTGGCGCGCCGGACGCCTGGTCGGCGCCACCGCCACGGACAACGCCTACACCGGCCTGCCGGAGGGTGAGTGGCAGGTGCGCCTGACCGGGGGAGAGGGCGAGCGCAGCGTGGTCATGAGCGCCGCGGTCCCCTGGGTGCAGGTCTACAGCGGGGAGCACCTGGGCCGCAGGGGCGTCGCCGTCGAGCCCATGACCTGCCCGCCCAACGCCTTCAACACCGGCCAGGACCTGATCACCCTCGCGGTGGGGCAGTCGCACAGCTTCACCTGGCGGCTCTGGGAGGAGGACTGAGCGGGGACGCGGGCGTGCCCGTCACGCCCGCGCCAGCGCCGCCGCCGGGACGCCGTCCCGGAATGATGGATGTCGCCCGCCTGGCCGGCGTCTCCCACCAGACCGTCTCGCGCGTCATCAACCGCCCCGAGTCCGTCCGGCCCGCCACCCTGGCGAAGGTCAGGGACGCCATCGACCGGCTGGGCTACCGGCCCAACATGGCGGCCCGCGCGCTGGTCACCGACTCCAGCCGCATGATCGGCGTGGTCACCACCGGCTCTCAGTTCCAGGGCCCCGCCTCCACCACCGCTGCCATCGAGGTGGCTGCAAGGCAGGCCGGCTACGCCACCCTGGTCACCGCCCTCAAACGTGAGGGGGACGATGCGGAGAGGGAGATCAGGGAGGCCTTCGACTTCCTGATCGAGCGCGGCGTGGACGGGATCATCGCCGTCGCCCCGCAGACCTGGATCGCCACCTGTGCCGAGAGGGCCGCCCGCGCGGTTCCGCTCGTCGTCGTTGCGGACGGCCTGGCGCCGAGCGAGCGCATTCACGTGGTCTCCGTGGATCAGGAGCTCGGAGCGCGCATGGCGGTGGGGCACCTGCTGGGAACCGGCCGCAGGCGCATCACGCACCTCGCGGGGCCGGCGGACTGGTACGACGCGCTCGCCCGCGCTCGCGGCTGGCGCACTGCGCTGGAGGATGCCGGGTGCGAGATCCCGCCGATGCTGACGGGGGACTGGAGCGCGGAGCGCGGCTATGAGGCCGGCGCCGAGATGGTGACGCGTGGCCTCACGGATGCGGTCTTCTGCGCGAACGACCTCATGGCCCTCGGCCTGCTGGCCGCCCTGCGTGACCAGGGTGTGCGCGTGCCCGAGGATGTCGCGGTGGTCGGCTTCGACGACACTCCTGGCACGGCCTTCTTCTCCCCGCCGCTGACCTCCGTGCGGCAGCCCTTCGACGAGCTCGGGGTGCTGTGCATGGAGGTGCTGCTGCGCGCCATCGACGGCGAGGCCGGAACCGCCCACTCGATCTCACCCACCCTGCGCGTGCGCCGCTCCAGCTGCTGACACCTGCACGGGAGGTGGCGCTCGGCGGCAGGCCCGGCACCGACCGCCGAGGAGTACCACCTCAAAACCCGGCCGCCTAGGTTGACTCTAGGTGAGCGCCTTGTATGGCTATTAAAAGCCGCAATTTAGCCGCCCGGTCCGCGCGTGTTGATCTTGCGGGAGAATGTTGACACTTTGAAAGTGAACGTTCACACTGGTGTTGGTTCCCGCGGACGGCATGCCTAGGTGTGGCGGCTGCGGGGCTCCCTGAAGATCTCGATGAGGAGGTTTGACATGTCCCGACCCCAAGTCCCGACTCTTTCGCGTCGCTGTGCGCTCGTCGGTGGTGTCGCCGCAGCGGCGGCGTTGGCTGCCTGCGGTGGGCCCGGTGCAACAGGTGGAGCCGGAAGCGATACCGCCGGCAAGGCGCCCGAGGAGCTCAAGATCGGCGTGGCCATGCCGACCAAGTCGTCTGAACGCTGGATCAAAGACGGTAACAACATCAAGAAGCAGCTCGAAGAGCTCGGCTACAACGTCGATCTGCAGTTCGCCGAGGATGACATTCCCACGCAGGCCAACCAGATCGACAACATGATCACGCAGGCCGTGAATCTGCTGATCATAGCGCCCATTGACGGTACGGCCCTGTCCGGGCAGCTGGACTCTGCGGGAGAGGCCGGAATCCCGGTCATCTCCTACGACCGCCTCATCCGTGACAACGAGAACGTCAGTTACTACACCAGCTTCGACAACTACGACGTCGGCACCCAGATGGGCACCTCACTGCTCATCGGCATGGGTATTCTCAACGCCGATGGCGAGGATGCAGGTGTGTCGCCGGACGAGGCCTACAACATCGAGCTGTTCGGTGGTTCTCCTGACGACAACAACGCCCCCTTCTTCTTCAATGGCGCTATGGACGTGATCCAGCCGTACCTCGGCAGCGGCGTCGTCTCCGTCAAATCCGGTCAGACCGCCTTCGACACCGTGGCCACCATGCGCTGGGATGCCGCCACCGCACAGTCCCGCATGGACAACCTGATCACCTCCACCTACTCCGACGGCAGCCGGGTGGATGGCGTACTGTCGCCGCTCGACTCCATGTCCATCGGCATCCTCGGCGCACTCAAGGGCGCCGGGTACGGCACGGACGCACAGCCGTACCCGACGGTGACCGGGCAGGACGCGGAAATTGCAGGCATCAAGTCGATCATGGCCGGCGAGCAGTACTCCACCATCTTCAAGGACACTCGCGAGCTCGCTGAGGCCGCGGTGCAGATGGCCGTGGCGGTGCTCAGCGGCGAGGAGCCGGAGGTGAACGACACCGAGACCTATGACAACGGGGTGAAGATCGTCCCCTCCTACCTGCTCAAGTCCGAGATCATCACCAAGGACAACGTACAAAGCTCCCTCGTGGACACGGGCTACATCACCGAGGATGAGCTCAAGTGACCGGAATTGCTTCATGGCGCCGGGTGCATCATCGGTGCCCATCCGTGACGGGAGTCGGGGCTGAACATGGCAACTGACAACATTCTTGAGATGCGTGGCATCACCAAGCGGTTCCCCGGGGTGGTGGCGTTGGACGACGTCAACTTCGCGGTGGGGCGCGGCGAGATCCATGCGATCTGCGGCGAGAACGGGGCCGGTAAGTCGACCCTGATGAAGGTGCTGTCGGGCGTGCACCCGCACGGCACCTACGAGGGGCAGATTCTGCTGGACGGCCAGGAGGTGAGCTTCTCCGACATCAAGGCGTCGGAGAGTGCGGGCATTGCAATCATCCACCAGGAGCTCACGCTCAGCCCGTTCCTGTCCATTGCGGAGAACATCTTCCTGGGGAATGAACGTTCATCCCGCGGTGTCATCGACTGGCACCGCACGAACACCGAGGCGCAGAAGATCATGGCCCGCGTGGGGCTGGCGGAGAACCCGGCAACCCGGGTCCAGGACATCGGCGTGGGCAAGCAGCAGCTGGTGGAGATCGCCAAGGCACTGTCCAAGGACGTGCGCCTGCTGATCCTGGACGAGCCCACCGCCGCCCTCAATGATGACGACTCCGCCCACCTGCTCGACCTCATGCGTCAGCTCCAGGAGCGGGGCATCACCTGCATCATGATCTCCCACAAGCTCGGAGAGATCAGGCGGATCGCCGATTCCACGACGATCATTCGAGACGGGCACACCATCGCCACACTCGACATGCACCGTGACGGCGGTGTCGAGGAGGACGAGATCATCCGCCTCATGGTCGGCCGCACGCTGGACCAGCGCTTCCCCGCTCACGTCTCCCACGTAGATGGTGAGGCACTGCGGCTCGAGGGCTGGACCGTGCACCATCCCGCCGACCCGTCGCGCACCGTCGTCGACGCCGCCGACCTGGTGCTCAGGCACGGTGAGATCGTCGGCCTCGCCGGCCTGATGGGGGCCGGGCGCACCGAGCTGGCCATGAGCCTGTTCGGCCGTTCCTGGGGCAGTGACATTGCCGGCAGGGTTTTCAAAGACGGCCGCGAGATCCACATCAAGGACGTTGCCTCGGCCATCGCCAACGGCATCGCCTACGTGTCGGAGGACCGCAAGCGCTACGGGCTCAACCTCATCGAGTCCATCAGGCGCAACGTCTCATCGGCATCCCCGCACAGGTTCTCCCGCCGCGGCGTGCTCGATCTGCATGAGGAACGGGCCGTGGTCACCGAGCTGTGCGGCCAGATGGCCGTGAAGGCGCCCACCATCGAGTCCGTCGTCGGCGGACTGTCGGGAGGCAATCAGCAGAAGGTCGTGCTCGCCAAGTGGGTGGCCGCCGAGCCGGACGTGCTGATCCTCGATGAGCCCACCCGCGGGATCGACATCGGCGCCAAGTACGAGATCTACCAGATCATCAATCAGCTGGCGGACGCGGGCAAGGCCGTCCTCGTCATCTCCTCGGAGCTGCCCGAGCTTCTGGGCATCTGCGATCGCATCTACACCCTTTCGGCCGGGCGCGTCACCGCCGACCTGGATCGCGGCGATGCCGACCAGGAGACGCTCATGCGCTACATGACTCAGATCAAGGAAGACTGACCAATGTCCAACACATTCTCAACGCTCAAGGGCGCCTTGCGCACAAACCTGCGGCAAGGGGGCCTGGCTATTGCGCTCGTCGTCATCGTGATCTTCTTCGCGATCGTCACCAACGGTCAGATCCTCTCCTCCCAGAACGTCTCCAACATCATCGTGCAGAACGCCTATGTACTGGTCCTGGCGATCGGCATGCTCTTCGCCATCCTGATGGCCGACATCGACCTGTCGGTCGGCTCGGTCGTGGCTCTGACCGGGGCCGTCGCGGGGGTGGTGACCGTCAACCACGGCCTGCCCTGGTGGGCCGGAGTCATCGCCGCCCTGATCACCGGTCTGGTCGTCGGCGTGTGGCAGGGGTTCTGGATCGCCTTCGTCGGGATCCCCGCCTTCATCGTCACCCTCGCCGGCATGCTGATCTTCCGCGGGCTGACCATGATCGTGCTGCACAACCTGTCCATCTCCCCGTTCCCGAGCGGATTCCGGGAGATCTCATCGGGCTATCTCAACGGCCTGCTCGGCGGGTACGGGTACGACGTATTCACCCTGCTGCTGGTCGCCATCGCACTGGCCGCGTATGTGTTCTCCGAGGTCCGCAACCGGCGGCGTTCCATTGCCAATGAGGTTCCCGTCTCCGCCGCCGGGACCTGGATCGCGCGCATGGTGCTCGTATGCCTGATCGGCATGGCCTTCGCCTGGAAGATCGCCACCTACAAGGGCACCCCATACGTGCTGCTCATCTTGGCGGCACTGATTCTGCTCTACTCCTTCGTCGCCGGGCGCACGGTCATCGGCCGCCAGATCTACGCGATCGGCGGGAACAAGGAGGCGGCCGCCCTGTCCGGAGTCAAGGTCCAGTGGGTCCGCTTCTGGGTATTCGTCAACAACGGCGTGCTGTGCGCGCTGGCCGGCATCATCTTCACCTCGCGGCTCAATATGGCAGGTCCTAAGGCCGGCCAGGGCTTCGAGCTGGACGCGATCGCCGCCTGCTTCATCGGCGGCGCGGCCGTCACCGGAGGCGTGGGCACCGTGGTGGGCGCCATCGTCGGCGGGCTGGTCATGGCCGTGATGAACAACGGCATGTCCCTGCTGGGGGTCGGCATCGACTACCAGCAGGCCATCAAGGGACTGGTCGTACTCGGCGCCGTCGCCTTCGACCTGCTCAACAAGCGCCGTGCCGTGACCGCCTAGGCGGAGGGCCACGGCGATCCGCCCGCGGTGGCAGGCAGGGCGGCGCTATCGGGGCGGTGCCGCCGAGTCGCGGATCACGAGTCGGGTGCTCAGGCGCACGGGCGTGGTGGTGAGCATGGGGCGGCCGCGGTGGTGGTCCACGATCATGCGGACCGCCTCCTGCCCCATGCGGAACAGGGGCTGGCGCACGGTTGTGAGCCGTGGCGCCGCCCACCCGGCCATCTCGGTGTCGTCAAAACCGACCACGCTGAAGTCGTCCGGAATGCGCATTCCGGCCTCGCGGACGGCCTCGTAGACGCCCAGCGCGGTCGTGTCCGAAGCGGCGAATGCCGCCGTCGGACGCCGGTCCGCGGGCAGCGCCAGGAGGCGACGGCCCTGCTGCAGGCCGGTGTCATAGGTGTAGGGGCCTGAGGAGATCAGCTCGGGGCGCACCGTCAGTGCGTGCATCTGCAATGCCGACAGGTACCCCTGGTGGCGTTCACGGGCGGGCACCGAGTCCTTCGGGCCACCGACCAGGGCTATCCGCTCATGGCCCAGGCCGATGAGGTAATCGGTGGCGTCCACTCCGCCGTTCCAGTTGGTGGCGCCGATTGAGGCGACGCCGCGTTCCTGCTCGCCGGAGGGGTCGATCAGCACCACGGGTAGCCCGATGCGCCTGGCGGCCGCCTGCTGCTCCCGGGTCAGGGGTGAGGTCAGCACGATCAGTCCGAGGTAGTCGGTCGACTTCAGCAGCGTGAACCATTCCGGCTCGAAGGGGACCGGGAACTCGTGCGGTGCCGCCGCGGGCGTGTAGGTGGTGTTCAGGGCGACGCCGGCGTGGAGTGCGGCGGTGGCGGCCCCCTTGAGCACCTCGATGGTGTAAGCGGTCGCGAGGTCGTCGGAGACCATCGCGATCTGCGGGTAGGAACGCGCCGCCGAGGTCTCCGGGCGCACATAGCCCAGGTCCTCACAGGCCGCCAGTACGCGCTCCCGGGTGGCGGCGGAGACGTCGGCGCGGTTGTTCAGTGCCTTGGATGCGGCCGACTTTGACACGCCGGCCGCCGCGGCGACGTCGTCAAGAGTTACTCGTTGCCGAGGTTCCACGTCATTCTCCCCTCAGGGCCGTTGGAGCCCGCCGTGTAGACGGAGGCTAGCAGGACTGCTGCAGGTCTCGGCGCAGCGCCGCCAGCCAGGCGACCTGCTCGCGCCACTGATAGGACTCGCCGCCTTCATGACCATTGAACGGGTAGACGCGTATCTCCGGTCGCTGCGGAGCTTCGGCGGCTGCGCGCCCCCAGCGGTTGCGCGCGGCGAAGACGGTTGAGGGCGGGCAGGTGGTGTCCATCAGCCCGGTGGAGAACAGGGCCGGGCAGGTGGCCCGTGCGCCCAGCAGCGCGGCGTCGAAGTAGGCGAGCGTGCGGTACGTCTGCTCGACCTGGTCGCGGTGCACCGCCAGGTAGCCGGCAATATCGGCATAGGGCGGATCATTCGTAAGTCCGAGGGCGCGGGGGAGGGCGCACATGAAGGGCACGTCCGGCATGGCGGCGACCACCCGGTGGTTCAGGCCGGCGGCGGCGATGGTCAGTCCGCCGCCCTGGGAGACGCCGGTGACGCAGATCCGGTTGGCGTCGACCTCCGGCAGGCCGGCGGCGGCCTCGACGGCGTGGTGGGCGTCGATGAACAGGCGCCGGTAGAGGTATTCCTCGGGGGACTGCAGGCCGTGGGTCGCGAACCCGGCCGCGGCCGGGCCCGTGCCGTGCGGGTCGGGCGTGTCGCCCCCGGAGCCCCAGTGGGAGCCCTGCCCGCGGGTGTCCATCACCAGGTGCGCGTACCCCGCGGCCGCCCAGGTCAGATGGTCCTGCGGCAGGCCGCGGCCCCCGCCCATGCCGAGGAACTCGACGACGCCCGGTAGCGGCCCGTCCGCCTCTGCCGGACTAATGAGCCAGGCGCGGATGGGGTCGCCGGCGTAGCCGCCGAAGGTGACGTCCTGGACTCGGTGGGTGAGCAGCGGCGTCGTCACAGGGGTGGCGGTCACGCTGGAGGGAACGAAGGGGTTCTCGGCGAGCGTGCGTGCCCAGAAGGCGTCGAAGTCCTCCGGCTCGTGTAGATCCGGAGCGTAAACCTCGAGTTCTTGCAGCGGCAGGTCGAAGTAGGACATGGCGGCTCCTTCGTTGGAGAGTGCGGTAGCACAGTACTTGACAGATTTACGTGCGCCGCTATACTAAACATGTCAGACGGATTCGCGAAATATTTCGGTCAGCCTGATCGGACGCGCCCGTACTCGGAGGTTTCAATGATGAAGCTCAGTGCTCACAACCCCCATCCTGCCCGTTCCCGCCGTCGCGTGGCGGGAATGATGGCCGGTGTCCTGACCGCATCGCTGGCCCTGGCGGCCTGCGGCGGCGGCGCCGGTGGAGGCGGAGACGACAACACCCTCACCCTCTGGCACAACGCGACCACAGGTCCCGGTTCGGAATACTGGGAGACCATTGCCGCGGACTTCGAGGCGTCCCACGAGGGTGTCACGGTGGAGGTCCAGGCCATTCAGAACGAGGACCTGGACGGCAAGCTGCAGACCGCTCAGAACGCCGGTGAGGGGCCTGACGTCTTCCTCGCGCGCGGTGGCGGCAAGCTGCGCGACATGGTCGACGCCGGACTCATCCTAGACATCTCCGACATGATCGATGAGACCGTGGCCGCGGAGGTCCCCGAGGGCGCCTTCTCCGCCTACACGATCGAGGACGGCGTCTACGCCATGCCCACCTCGCTCCAGCCCGGCGGCATCTACTACTCCCAGGACCTGTTCGACGCCGCGGGCATCACCGAGGAGCCCGCCACCATGGAGGAGCTGTCCGACGCGGTGGCCAAACTGAAGGAGTCCGGGACCTCGCCGATTGCGCTGGGGGCCAAGGACGCCTGGCCCGCCGCCCACTGGTACTACTTCTTCGCCCTGCGCGAGTGCAGCCAGGAGACCTTGGAGTCCTCACTGGCGGAGTTGGATTTCTCCGACCAGTGCTGGGTCGACGCCGGGGAGGATCTGGCTGACTTCGCCGCCACCGAGCCCTTCAACAGCGGCTACCTGACCACCTCCGCCCAGCAGGGCGCCGGCTCCTCGGCCGGCATGGTGGCCAACCACCAGGCCGCCATGGAGCTCATGGGCACCTGGAACGTCGGTGTGATCGCCTCGCTGACGCCGGATGAGCAGCCGCTGCCCGACCTGCGCTGGTTCCCCTTCCCGGCCGTCGAGGGCGGCGAGGGCGACCCGACCGCAATCATGGGTGGGGTGGACGGCTATGCCTGCTCCTCCACCGCCCCGGCCGAGCTGTGCGCCGAGTTCCTCAACTTCTTCATGAGTGAGGCCAATCAGGAGGCCTACGCCGACGCCTTCGAGACCATCCCCGTCAACGAGAACGCGCAGGACGTAGTCACCCAGGAGGCTCTGCTTCCGCAGGTGGAGGCCAACAACAACGCCGCCTATTCCCAGGTGTGGCTGGACACCTCCCTGGGGCAGAACGTCGGCAACGCGCTGAACGTCGCGGTGGTCGACATGCTGGCGGGCAAGGGCGACGCCCAGGGCATCGTCGACGCCATGACCGCGGCCGCCGCCAAGGAATAGTTCCCTCTCAACTCTCAACCAGTAGGCCGCGGCGCGCCCAGGACGCGCCCCGGGCGCGTCGCGGCCAATCCACGAAACGAGATCCGCACATGACAGCAGTAACTTCAGCGCCTGCCGGCGGCGCCACCGCCGTCAGGCGGAGTAAGAAGAGGAAGAGTCCCAGCTCCCTGTCCTGGCGGGACCGGGTGGAGATCACCGCCCTGTCCGCTCCCGCCGTCATCATGTTCCTGACCTTCGTCATCCTGCCGGTGATCATGGCCGCCTACTACGGCTTCTTCAAGTGGAAGGGCTTCGGCGTTCCCACCAACTTCGTCGGCTTCGACAACTACCGCACGATCCTGACCGACCCCGAGTTCCACAACGTGCTGCGGCACAACGCCATCGTCGTGGTCGGCTCCCTGGCGCTGCAGGGCCCCTTCGCCCTGCTCCTGGCGCTGCTGCTGAACAAGAAGATGCGCGGCCAGTCGGTCATCCGCGTCCTGATCTTCATCCCCTATGTCATCTCCGAGGTCATCGCCGGAACCGCCTGGGGGCTGATCCTGCAGACCGACGGCGCCATGAACGGCCTGCTGCGCAAGCTAGGCCTCGGTGCCCTCGCCAATGACTGGATCTCCAACCCCAAGACCGCCCTGACCATCCTGTTGTTCATCCTGACCTGGAAGTACGCCGGCTTCGCCGTCATCATCTTCCTGGCCGGTATGCAGGGCATTCCGGAGGAACTGACCGAGGCCGCCAAGGTCGACGGCGCCTCCTACTGGCAGATTCAGCGCAAGATCACCATCCCGCTGCTGGGACCGACCATGCGCATGTGGGGCTTCCTGTCGATCATCGGCTCCCTGCAGCTGTTCGACCTGGTCTACATCATCTGGGGGCAGTACATCTCCTCCACCGCGGGCACCTCCACCATGGCCACCTACATGGTGGTCAACGGGCGCATGAGCGGCAACTACGGCTACGGAAACGCGGTAGCGGTGGTGCTGTTCCTGATCTCCCTGGTGATTGCCCTGACCTATCAACGATTCGTCCTGCGCCGCGACACCGAGGGCGCACTGACCGGGAGCAGCCGATGACCGCCGCCGCATCCTCCATCAAGCCCCTCGACCCCGCCGCGCCCGCCTCCGCCGGAAGGCGCCGCCCCGGGCGGGCCGCCAAGGCCAAGCCGGAATGGGCCAGCCCCGCGGTCTACCTGGTGGCCGCGCTGGTGATTGCCGCGCTGCTCGCCCCGGTCGTCTACGTCATCCTCGGCGGCTTCCGCAACAATTCGCAGATCACCGCCGATCCCGCGGGCCTGCCCGACCCCTGGGTGGTGGACAACTACCGGGTGGTGCTCACCAGCTCCGGGTTCTGGCAGCAGGTCGGCAACTCCACGATTGCGGCCGCCTGCGGCACCCTGGGCACCGTCACGCTTGGGCTGATGGTCAGCTTCGTCATCGCCCGCTACCCCTTCAAGGGCGGCAGCGCCCTGTACATGCTGTTCGCGGCCGGGCTCATGTTCCCCATGACGGTGGCCATCACACCGCTGTACATCCTGATCAAGAATCTGGGCATGATGAACTCCCTGGCGGGCATCATCATCCCCGGCATCGCCTTCGCCCTGCCGCAGACGGTCATCATTCTGGTGCCCTTCCTGCGGGCCATCCCCAAGGAGCTGGAGGAGGCCGCCTCCCTGGACGGCTGCGGGCGCATGGGCTTCTTCTGGCGCGTGGTGGTGCCCCTGTCGGCGCCCGGTGTGGTCACCACCGGCATCCTCACCTTCGTCGGCTCCTGGAACTCCTACATGCTGCCGCTGTTCATCCTGACCGACCACTCCAAGTACACCCTCCCGCTGGGGGTCCAGGCCTTCGCCTCCGAGCACTCGGTCAACACCGCCCAGGTGCTCGCCTTCACCTCCCTGTCCATGATCCCCGCCCTCGTGGTCTTCAGCCTCTTCGAGCGGCGCATCGTCGGCGGCCTGACCGGCGCAGTCAAGGGCTGACCCTCCCACCGCCGCCCGCCACCAAACCAACCTGGAGCCAACCGTGAACACCTGGAACGACACCTCCCTGCCTGCCGACCAGCGGGCCGCAGCCCTCCTCGCCGCCATGAGCCGCCGGGAGAAGATCCACCAGCTCGCCTCCTTCTGGGAGCGCGACGAGGAACAGGCCGTGCCCGCACCGGAGCCGGCCGGCGACGGCGAGCACGACGGCGACGCGGACGCATCCGAGACCGGTCACCCGGTCGCCCCCATGGAGGACGCGTTCAAGGCCGGGCGCCAGGGCTGGGAGGAGAGCGTCGACGACGGACTGGGACACCTCACCCGCATATACGGCACCGACCCCGTCAGCGTCGCCGAGGGAGCGGCCAAGCTGGCGCGCCTGCAGCGTGACGTCATCGCCCGCAACGCCTTCGGCATCCCGGCGATCGTCCACGAGGAGTGCCTGACCGGGTTCACGGCGCTGGGGGCGACCGTCTACCCGGCCGCCATCGCCTGGGGCGCCACCTGGCGACCCGCGCTCGTGGAGCAGATGGCCGGGCGCATCGGTGCCGACCTGCACGCCGTCGGCGTCCACCAGGGCCTGGCCCCGCTGCTCGACGTCGTGCGCGACTACCGGTGGGGGCGCGTGGAGGAGACCTGCGGGGAGGACCCCTACCTGGTGGGCACGCTCGGCACCGCCTACGTGCGCGGCCTGCAGGCCCAGGGAGTACACGCCACCCTCAAGCACTTCGTCGCCTACCCGGCCTCAAAGGCCGGCCGCAATCACGCCCCGGTGCCCATGGGCGTGCGCGAGCTGGAGGACGTCATGCTGCCGCCGTTTGAGATGGCGGTACGCGAGGGCGGCGTCGCCGCCGTCATGAACTCCTACTCCGACATCGACGGCGAACCGGTGGCCGCCTCCCACCACCTGCTCACGCAGGTGCTGCGCGAGCGCTGGGGCTTTTCCGGCACGGTGGTCTCCGACTACTGGTCGGTGCGCTTCCTCCAGGCCATGCACCACGTCGCCGGGGACTACGCCCACGCCGCCGCGCTGGCGGTACGCGCCGGGCTGGACGTGGAGCTGCCGGAGACCACCTGCTACTCCCACCTCGAGGCGGCGCTGGACGCCGGCCTGCTCACCGAGGCCGAGCTCGACACCGCCGTCGTCCGGGTCCTGACCCAGAAGGCCCAGCTGGGCCTGCTCGACGCCGGCTGGGAGCCGACCACCGGCGTCGATACGGGCCGCGACCTGGACTCTCCCGGCAACCGGGCGGTGGCCCGCGCCCTGGCGGAGGAGTCGGTGGTCCTGCTGAAGAACGACGGCGTGCTGCCGCTCGCCCCCGAGGCGAGCGTGGCCGTGTCCGGCCCGGTGTGGGAGGACGTGCGCTCCTTCCTGGGCTGCTACTCCTTCCCCAACCACGTGCTCAGCCGCGACGGCGGCCGCACCACCGGGCTGGAGATCCGCGACCTGCCCGAGGCGCTGCGTGCCGCCCGCCCCGGTGGGGCCACCTTCCACCGGGGCGTCGGCTTCATCGACGGGCGCGCCGAGGACTTCGAGGCCGCCGTCGCGGCCGCCGCGGCCGCCGAGGTGGCCGTAGTGACCCTCGGGGACATCGCCGGGCTCTTCGGCGGCGGCACCTCGGGGGAGGGCTGCGACGTCGTCGACCTGGGCCTGCCCGGACGCCAGGGGGAGCTGCTGGAGGCCGTGCTGGCGACCGGCACGCCCACCGTGCTGGTGCTGGTCACCGGCCGCCCCTATGCGCTGGGGGAGTACGCCGACCGCTGCGCCGCCATCGTGCAGGCCTTCATGCCGGGCGTGGAGGGCGCCGACGCCATCGCCGGCGTGCTCACCGGAGCGGTCAACCCCTCCGGGCGGCTGCCCGTCGCCATTCCGAATGGCCGCGGCGGCCAGCCGGGCACCTATCTGGCGGCGCCGCTCGCCTGGCACGCCGATGGCATCTCCAACCTGGACCCCACGCCGCTGTACCCCTTCGGCTACGGGCTCGGCTACTCGACTTTCACCCTCACCGACCCGGCCGTGGCCGCCCCCCGGATGGACGCGGGCGGCCAGGTCGAGTACGCGGTCACGGTCACCAACACCTCCGACCGCGCCGGCGCCGAGGTGGTCCAGCTGTACCTGTCCGACCCGGTGGCCGAGGTGGTGCGCCCGCTGAAGGCCCTCATCGGCTTCGCCAAGGTGGACCTGGAGGCGGGGGAGTCCAAGCGGGTCACCTTCACCGTGCACGCCGACCGCACCTCCTTCACCGGCGTAGACCACCGGCGCATCGTCGAGCCCGGGCAGATCCTGCTCGCCGCCGGCACCAGCAGCGAGGACCGGCTGGCGCCGCTCGCCGTCGAAATCACCGGCGCTCGTCGCGAGGTCGGCGAGGGCCGCGTACTCACCACGCCGGTGGACGTGACGCCCGCCTGAGGGCGCCTGCCACGGCTTCCACCAGTCACAAACGATCTACGGAGGTTTCAAGGATGAAGCTATCTGCGGGGCGCGGACGCCGCCTCGGAGCCGCCGCCGTGCTGGCCGCCTCGCTGGCGCTGACTGCATGCGGTGCGAACTCGGCCGACGGTGGGGAGGAGGTCACGCTGACCTTCTGGAACAACTCCACCACGCCTGCCTGGGCGGCGTACTGGGAGGAGGTCACGGCCGACTTCGAGGCCGCCCACGAGGGCGTGACCATTGACGTGGTGGCGATCTCCAACGAGGACATCGACGGCAAGCTGCAGACGGCGCTGGCCGGCGGGCAGGCCCCGGACCTGTTCGTCCAGCGCGGCGGCGGCAAGATGGCCGACATGGTCGAGGCGGGCCAGCTGCTCGACATCACGGATTTGGTGGACCCGGAGGTGCGCGAATCGGTGGCCGAGGGCACCTTCGCGCCCTACACCATCGACGGTTCCTTGTATGCGATGCCCACCTCCTTCCAGCCCGAGGGGATCTACTACTCGCAGGAGCTGTTCGACGCTGCGGGCATCACCGAGACGCCGACGACGATCGCGGAGCTGTCCGACGCGGTGGCCAAGCTGAAGGAGTCCGGCACTGCTCCAATCGCCTTGGGCGGCAAGGACGCTTGGCCCGCCGCCCACTGGTACTACCAGTTCGTGCTGCGCGAGTGCAGTCAGGAGAGGTTGGAGACGTCGCTGTCGGAGCTGGAGTTCTCCGACCAGTGCTGGGTCGACGCCGGGGAGGATCTGGCCGACTTCGCCGCCACCGAGCCCTTCAACAGCGGCTTCCTGACCACCTCCGCCCAGCAGGGCGCCGGTTCATCCGCGGGCCTGGTGGCAAACCACCAGGCCGCCATGGAGCTCATGGGCACCTGGGACGTGGGTGTCATCGCCTCGTTGACCCCGGATGAGCAGCCGCTTCCCGATCTGGGCTGGTTCCCCTTCCCCGCCGTTGAGGGTGGCGAGGGCGATCCGACCGCCATCATGGGTGGCGTTGACGGCTACTCCTGCTCGGCTACGGCCCCGGCCGAGCTGTGCGCCGAGTTCCTCAACTTCATCATGACCAAGGACAACCAGGAGGCCTACGCCGAGGCCTTCGACATGCTGCCCGCCAACCGGGACGCCCAGGGGGTAATCGCGGCGGGCCCCCTGGCCGACGCCATGCAGGCGGGCAACGACGCCGCCTACTCGCAGGTGTGGCTGGACACCTCCCTGGGGCAGAACATCGGCAACGCGCTCAACGTCGCGGTGGTCGACATGCTGGCGGGCAAGGGCGACGCCCAGGGCATCGTCGACGCCATGACCGCGGCCGCCGCCAAGGAGTGACGAGGCCGGGCGCGGGCGAGTGCGCGGCGGCTCCCGTCCGGTCTGATGCCGCTCCGCTCAGTGGCGGGGCGCGGGCCCTGTCGATGAACGCACGACCAGGGTCGTGGCGAGTTCGATGTTCTGCGCCGGCGCGTGCGGATCCTCGGAGAGATCGATGACCATGCGCGTGGCCTCCTGCGCCATCTCGATCAGGGGCTGGTGGACGGTGGTCATGGGGGGCGAGACCCACTGGCACAGGTCCACGTCGTCGAAGCCGATGACGGAGATGTCTTCGGGGATGGCCAAGCCGGCGTCCTTGATCGCCCGGTAGCTGCCGTAGGCCTGCTCGTCGGAGCCGTTGAGGATTGCCGTCGGCGGGTTGTCCAGGGCGAGGAGCCGCGGCGTGAGCCGGTAGCCGCCCTCGAACAGGGAGTTGCCGGTGACGACGAGCTCGGGGTCGTAGGGGATTTGGTGGCGGCTGAGGACGGAGCGGTAGGCGTCAAGACGGTCCTGGTGAGAGACGAGGTCCATCGGGCCGGTGATGTAGGCGATCCGGCGGTGACCGAGGGAGACCAGGTGCTCTGTGGCGTCCCGTGAGCCCGCCCAGTCCGTGGCCGCGACGGTGGGGATGTCACGGTGCTGGTGTCCTGACGGGTTGAGAAGGACCACCGGCATCTTCAGCTGGCGCATCTTGCGCTCGGTCACCTCGAGCAGTTCCGAGACGACGACGACCACTCCTGCGGAGCCGCGGGTGACCAGATGATCCACCCAGTGGGCTCCCCCGACGGGAGATCCGTGGGTCGCGGTGACCACGAGGTCCTTTCCTCTGCGGGCGGCCTCGGCCTGGGCGCCGGTGAGCAGCGCGGATGCCCACTGCGTGTCGAGCCCGGAGATCACGAAGTCGACCAGATGGCTCGGAGCCGGGCGGGTGGTGTGGCGGGGCTTGTAGCCGAGCGCCGACGCGAGCGCCTCGACCTCGCGGCGCGTCGTCTCTGAAACGCCGGGGCGGCCGTTGAGCACTTTCGAGACCGTCGGGACCGAGACCCCGGCCTGCCGGGCGATGGAGGCGATTGTGACCCGCTGGCTCATCGTCGGGGCTCCTCTCTTGACAGGACCAGCCGATGGAACTAGATTAGCGAGCCACGAAAGATAAAAGAAACTTTCGTGGCACTCGAAGGTGTGTGCAACCCTTCTTGGGGACAATGAGCTTGCTAGGAGGAAGGTGCAATGATGCACTACTCGCGAAACTTTCCCATGACTCGTCGATCCTTCGGCGGTCTAGCCGCATCTATCGCCATCGCTGCCGGCATCGGCGCGTGCGGCGGCGGGCAGGAGCAGCAGGGCTCGGCCACGACCGGTGACATCACCTGGTGGGGCTGGACGCCGGACGCCGCCAACGCGGCTAAGATCATCGAGGCCTTCAACCAGGAGTTCCCCGATATTCACGTCGAGTTCGTCTCCAAGCCGATCGACTCCTACGACTCCGTGCTCAGCCCCGCAATCACCTCCAAGGACGGACCGGACGTCTTCAACGTCGCTCCTGGCTCTGCCAACGGCGGAGTCCAGACCTTCGAAGCCGGCGCCATCGACCTTACGGAGGCGGTCACCGCGGCGCTGGGCGACGACTGGAGGAGCAGGCTCGCCTCGATCGGGGTCGACGGACTCACGGTCGGCGACAAGCTGGTCGGCCTGTCCGCCGGCGCCGTGTACTCCGGCGGCCTGTGGGTCAACCAGGACCTCTTTGACGAGCACGGTGTCAAGCATCCGACCACTTTGGCCGAGTGGAAGTCGGCCTGCGAGGCCTTCCGAGCGGCGGGCGTCGGCGGCTTCGTTCAGGGCGCCGGCCAGCACGCCTTCGACATGGACACCTTCGAGGCGATCATGGAGAACATCAGGCCGGGCTCATATGTGGCGGCTGCGAAGGGGGAGATCCCGTTCAGCGACCCGGTCTTCACCCAGGGCCTCGAGATTTGGCAGAGCCTCTTCGATGAGGGGATCATGCAGGAGGGTGCGATCGGGCTCCAGCAGTACCCTGACGCCAACAACATGTTCATGTCCGGCAAGTACGCCATGATCATGATGGGGTCCTGGTACACGCAGTACGCGGTCAAGGACGCGATGGTGGCGGCCATGGAGGCCGCCGGGGTGTCCAACCCGGAGCCGTTCACGATCCTTCCGATCGACTTCCCGGACGTTGCGGGCACGGGCAATATCGGCGGCTACTTCGGTGACGCGGATTACGGTGTCGCCGTCAGCGGCATGTCTCAGCAGCAGGCCGCGGCCACGACATTCGCCACCTGGTTGGCCGCCTCAAGTGCCGGTCAGCAGGCGATCGCCGACACTCTCAATGACATCCCCGCGCTTGAGGGAGTCACCCCCGACTGGGACGCCATCGACCTGGTCGACCCCGAGGTGCAGAGGGAGCCCCTGCAGACGTACACGGAGCAGGCCGGCGGCAGCAGTGTCACGCGTTTCGCCGACGTCAGCGCGGATCTCAACAGCGCCTACCGGGACGGTCTGATCGGCCTCATCGCGGGGACGGTCACGATCGAGGAAGTGCTGTCCGCGCTACAGGCGGTTGTGGACTCGGAGAGGTGAGCGCAATGCCTGAGTTGCTTCCACAGCGGTCTCTCCACGATGCGGCAGCGACGAGTGGAGAACCGCTATGACGGTCGTACGCCCCGCCCGGGCAAAGCGTGCTTCCGGGACCGAGGCCGCGGCGCGGCGTGGCATCGACATGCAGTCATGGGGCCTGCCCTGGATCCTGCCCGCGGCCGTCCTGGTCATCGGGCTCGTCTACTTCGCGATCGGGTACACGGGCTTCGTCTCCACGCTTGACTGGAACGGTTTCATCCTCTCCGCACCCGACTTCATAGGTGCGGGGAACTATGCCGAGCTCGTCGGCGACAACGTCTTCTGGGGAGCCCTGTGGCACACCCTGTACTTCTTCATCATCACGTTCACCGTGCAGACGGCCGTGGGGTTCATTCTGGCGGCGCTGCTGCATTCCAGGGTCCGCCTGGGTGCGGTGTACAAGGTGATCATCTTCGTGCCGACCGTCTTGGCCCCCGCGACCATGGCCCCGGTCTTCCGTCAGATCTTCGACGCCGATGGACAGCTCAACTGGCTCCTGCAGCACGTCGGGCTCGGCTGGCTGAGCCAGCCCTGGCTCGCCTCCCCGTCCACCGCGATGGGGGTGGTCATGGTGGTCACCGTCTGGCAGTGGACCGGCATGACCTTCATCCTCTACTACGCGGCGATGAGTCAGATCGACTCCGAGATACTCGAGGCCGCAAGGATCGACGGTGCCGGAGGCGTGCGAACCATGCGCTCGATCATCTGGCCGATGTGCAGGGGAACCACCGGCGCGCTGGCCATTCTCGGCCTCATCGGCGCCCTGAAGACCTTTGACGTGCCCTACCTCGTGACCAAGGGTGGACCGAACCACGGCACCGAGTTCCTCGGCACTTACATCTACCACACCATGGTGCAGGAGAAGCACTTCGGATATGCGGCTGCCGTCGCGGTGATCCTGCTTGTCCTCGCCATTGTCGGCGGAGTCGCCTCCAGCGTCCGCAGCAGAAAGGGGGCGAACTGACATGTTCGACTCTCGTAGCCGACGCTCCAGGGTTCTGATCCAGGCTCTAGCCACGGTCTTGACCGTCCCCTTCCTGCTCCCGCTGATGGCGATGGTGCAGGGATCGTTCGCGGGCCGCGGCATCGGCAACTACCAGAAGGTCTTCGCAACCGGCGTCGTGCCGACTTACTTCAGGAACAGCGCCATCATCGCCGTCAGCGTGGTCGTGATCGTCTACGTGGTCACGATGCTCGCCGCCTTCGGTTTCTCCAAGCTCAGGTTCCGCGGCAAGGAGATCTGGTTCTGGGCGCTGCTGGCGGCGCTGACGATGCCCGAGGCCGTCCTGCTCACGCCGCTGTTCGTCATGGCCTCACGATTCGACCTCTACAACGAGTATGCGGCGGTCATTCTGCCTCTTGCGGCGCTGCAGACGCCCTTCACGGTGCTGCTCGCCCGCAATTACGTGGGCGGTATCCCCAACGAGCTCATGGAGGCGGGCAAAGTCGACGGAGCGAGCATCCTGCAGGTCTTCCGCCACGTCATCCTTCCACTGACACGGCCCATTGCCGCGACGATCGTCGTACTGACCTTCATCAACTCCTGGAACTCATATCTTCTGCCGATGCTCATGCTCAATGATCCGGGCAAGCAGGTAGTCACGCTCCTGCCCTCGTTCTTCACGAGCCAGTACACCAACGACCAGACCGGAGTGCTCGCGGCCGCGGTAATCACGGCCGTGCCGGCCGTGATCGCCTACCTGTCCGCCCAGAAGTACTTCGAGCGGGGCATGGCGGCCGGCGCACTCAAGTAGCGGTCTCCTCATTGTCACAACCACCCAGGGCGCTGCTTCGCCCACTGACACGAAAGCCGAGCAGTATGACAACATCATCGCCTCCCATCCGCTTCGCCATCATCGGGGCCGGGTGGAGATCGGAGTTCTTCCTCCGTATTGCCGCCACAGTCCCCGAAGTCTTGAACTGCACCGGGGTACTGGCTCGCTCTGAGCCCTCCCGCTCCCGTATTCGCGACGGCTGGGACGTGCCGGTTGTCCCCGCCGTGGAAGATCTGCTCGCCACCGATCCGGAGTTCGTGATCGCTTGCGTGTCCTGGTCCTCGATGCCCGGGGTCGTCCGCGACCTCGTCGCTCGCGGCGTCAAGGTCCTCGCCGAGACCCCTCCGGCACCGGACCTGGAGGGGCTACGGGCGCTATGGCACGACGTCGGGTCCACGGGCCTCGTCCAGGTCGCAGAGCAGTACCTGCGCATGCCCGGCCACGCGAGCCGCAAGGCCGTCGTGGACCGGGGTGTGATCGGGGCCCCGACCTTCGTGGAGGTCGCCTCAACCCATATGTATCACTCGATGTCCCTTATCAGGAGCTTCCTCGGTGCCGGCATGGACGAGGCGGTGGTCAACGCGCACCGGTTCACGGCGCCGCTGGTCGATCCGCTGTCCTTCTCCGGGTGGGAGGCTAATCCGCAGCCCAAGGACATGGCCACCACTATCGCCACACTCGACTTCGGCGACGGACGCTGCGGCCTGTACCTGTTCACCGACAACCAGTGGTGGAACCCCCTGCTGTCGCGGAGGATCCTGGTGCGGGGCGAGAAGGGGGAGATTGTCGACGACAATGTCGTGCGCCTGACAGATGAGGGCGTTGTCTCGTCTCCTCTGAGCTACAGGCGGCTTGGAGTCGACATGAACCTCGAAGGCAACGAGCTCGCCGCCGTTGCCTTCGACGGGCAGATCGTCTACCGCAATCCCTGGCTGGGAAGCCGCTTCTCGGAGGACGACATCGCCGTCGCCTCCTTCCTCCTCGAGGTCGGCGCGTGGGCGCGTGGTGAGGCCCCGGAGCCCTACCCGCTTGCCGAGGCCTGCCAGGACCACTACCTCGCCCTGGCCATTGAGGAGTCCATCCAGAGGGGACGCAATGTTCGCGCAGTCAAGGAGGTGTGGGCCTGATGCCACTGGTCACTATCGAGCTCTCCGACGCACTGTCCCAGGAGACTCGCCGGAAGTACGCCGACGCCATTCATGAGGGCCTCGTCGAGGGCCTCGGAATGGACCGGGAGGACCGTTTCCAAGTGATCCACGCCTTGCCGAAGGAGCAGATCATCGCCCATCCCACCTATCTCGGTGGTCGGCGTGAGGACGTTGTCATCGTGCGCGTGCTCATGGTGCGGATGTACGGAGTCGAGCAGAAGCGCGCCATGTATCAGGCGGTCGCACGGCACCTGGAGGCCGCGGGCGCTCGGCCGGACGACGTCTTCATCGCGGTGACCGAGAACCAGCTTGAGGACTGGTACCCGGGCGCGCGCGGGGAGCGTGGTTGACGCCCGGTTGCCGGGGCGGGACATCCGGCTGCTGTCCCCCCTTCCGAATCCATGCTCGTCCGCACCCCCGGCGAGCCCGACATCTCACAGAAGGACAAACGATGGAACGTAGATTCGAAAATCAGCTCGCGCTCGTCACCGGCGCCACCGCCGGCATCGGTTACGGCGTGGCGCGCCGCCTCATCGCGGAGGGCGCGGACGTCGTCGTAACCGGACGCCGCAGCGACATGCTCGCTCGGGCGCGCCGGGAACTCGGCGAGAACTGCCTGACCGTGCAGGGCGATGCCTCGAGCATGGAGGACCTCGACCGCCTCATGGGGCGTATCGCGGCGCTCGGGCGCCCGCTCGACGTCATCGTCGCCAATGCGGGCGGCGGCGGTGACCGGCCGCTGGCCGAGATGGACGAGGACACCTACGACCGGGTCATGGACCTGAACGTCAAGAGCGCCTACTTCACCGTCCGCAAGGCCCTGCCCCTCCTGCGGGACGGCGCGCGGATCGTCCTGCTGTCCTCCATCTCCGGCTCCAACGGCGACCCCGGACACTCGGTGTACAACGCCTCCAAGGCCGCCGTGCGCTCGCTCGCGCGCACCTTCACCGCCGAGCTGCGTGAGCGACGCATCCGGGTCAACGCGGCCAGCCCGGGCCCAACCATGTCCGAGGGCTTCGCCGACTTCGTCGGCGGGCAGGAGGCCATCGACCGGATCACGAGCATGGTGCCCGTGGGCCACATCGCCTCGATCGACGAGACCGCCGCCGCGATCGTCTTCCTCGCCGCCGAGGACTCCGCCTACGTGGCCGGCGCGGAGCTGGTCATCGACGGCGGCATGAGCCAGATCTAGGACCCCACTGCGAATCGCACTATTTCCGCAAACGAACTACAACAGGAGCAAGCCTTGAACCACGTAAGCACCGTAACCGTCCCACAAGCCATGCGCCACCGCCTGTCCGAGAGCGTCATCACCGTGACCGGCCCCGACGGGGCGCCGCTGGCGGAGACCGACGTCGTCGTCGAGCAGACCCGGCACGAGCTGGGAATCGGCAACATCGGCTTCGACTTCGTCGCCGTCGCCAACGGGGAGAACTCCAATGCGGACAGCCTGTTCGGCGGGGCCCGGCCGGAACTGGCGCAGGCGCTGACGGACCGCTTCTTCGACCTGTTCAACGTGGCCACCCTGCCCTTCTACTGGCGCTCATTCGAGCCGGAGGAGGGACACCCGCGCACCGAGCGCCTGGCCAACACTGCCCGCTGGATCCGCGCCCATGGGGCCGACGTCAAGGGGCACCCGCTGGCCTGGCACACCATGGCGCCGAAGTGGCTGCTGGGGCGCGACCCGGAGGAGGTCGAGCGCATCCTGCGCGCCCGCATCACCCGCGACGCGGGTGGTTTCCGCGGCCTGGTGGACACCTGGGACGCCATCAACGAGGTGGTGATCATGCCCGTTTTCACCGCCGAGGACAACGCCATCACCCCGCTCGCCCGGCGGCTCGGCCGCGTGGGCATCGTGCGACTCGCCTTCGAGACCGCCCGCGCCGCCAACCCCGACGCCTTCCTGCTGCTCAACGACTTCAACATGAGCGAGAAGTACGCCCAGCTGATCGAGGAGTGCCTGGAGGCTGGGGTGAAGATCGACGCCATCGGCCTGCAGTCGCACATGCACCAGGGCTACTGGGGCGAGGAGCGCACCCATGAGGTGCTCGAGCGCTTCAGCCGCTTCGGCCTGCCGCTGCACTTCACCGAGACCACGCTGGTCTCCGGTCACCTCATGCCGCCCGAGATCGTGGACCTGAACGACTACCAGATCCCGCAGTGGCCCAGCACCCCGGAGGGCGAGGAGCGCCAGGCCGACGAGATCCGCCGCCACTACACCACGCTCGCCTCCCACCCCGCCGTCGAGGCGATCACCTACTGGGGCTTCACCGACGACGGCGCCTGGCTGGGCGCCCCGGTCGGCTTCGCCCGCGCCGACGGCACCCTGAAACCCAGCTACGCGGCCCTGCACGACCTGGTCAAGGGCCAGTGGTGGACGCCGCCGACGACTGTACGCACCGACGCCGACGGAAAACTGCGCCTGGCGGGCTTCCGCGGCACCTACCGGGTCACCGCCGCCGACCGCAGCGGCGAGATGGTTCTCGACTCGGCGCCCGATGTGCCACAGGTGGCCGTCACGCTGCGGGGATGAGACGCCGTCGTCGCGCGGATCGGAAGGCGGAGGCCGATCCGCACGACGACGGGTAAGCAAGCGACTCAGCCGCGGTTGGCGAAGCGCTCCAGCAGCATGGCGTCCCCGCCGACCACGAGCACGTCGTCGGGGGAGACCAGAGTGGCGGGGGTGGCGTACTCGAAGGCCTCACCCGGGCTCATCAGGCCGAAGACGGTCACCCCGTAGCGGGAGCGGATCTTGGACTCGCCGATGGTGAAGCCGTGCAGCTCGGCGGGCGGGCGCATCTTGACAATGGTGAAGCCGCCCTTCTCCATCTCGATGTAGTCCAGCATGCGGCCGGACACCAGGTGGGCGGCGCGCTGCCCCGCATCGAACTCGGGATAGACCACGTGGTGGGCGCCGATACGCCGCAGGATCCGGCCGTGCGCCCGGGAGACGGCCTTCGCCCAGATCTGCGGGGTCTCCAGGTCCACCAGGTTGCCGGTGATCAGCACGCTCGCCTCCAGGGAGGTGGCCACGCCCACCACCGCGGTGCCGAACTCGGTGGCCCCCAGCTGCTCCAGGGCCTCCATATCAGTGGCGTCCGCCTCCACCAGCGGGATGCGCCCGGCCCACTGGCGCACGAGGACGGGATCGCGTTCGACGGCGAGGACCTCCCGGCCCAGGCGGTCCAAGGTGGCGGCCATGGCGGAGCCGAAGCGGCCGAGCCCGATCACCAGGGTCGAGTCGTTGTAGGCGGAGCGGTCAGGCATGAGTCCTCGTAGCGGTGCGGGTCCGGACAGATTAGTCGTGGGTCCGGACGGATACTGCGCCCAACGGTAGTCCCCTCCCACCGAGGTCGGTTGAAGTTACATGCCGAGGTCGGTTGTTGTTACGTGCTGAGTTCGGTTGAAATGGCACGGCTTCCACGCTTCGTGCATATCGGGGGCGCGGGCTCCGGCGAAACGGCGCCCGCCCCATCGCACCCTCAGTCCGCAAGATCCCCTACGCGATCCGTCGGTCCCGGCGCAGCAACGGCTCCTCCCAGGCCAGGATGGTGCGCACCACCAGCCCCAGGTCTCCAACCTGGCAATGGGTGGCGCAGCCCTCGACGTCGGTGAATACGCGCGTGGTGACCGACCGGGCGCCCGTGAGTGCGCGCGCCTGCCGGCTCAGCTGGGACAGGGGTACGTAGTGGTCGCGCCGGCCTGCGAGCAGAAGTACGTCCCCGCGCACCTGTGCGGAGGCCTCACGGGTTCGTAGCCGCCCGGCGAAGCGCAGGAACTGCGCCGGGGACTTCGTGCCGGTGACTCGCATCCCCTGTTCCAGGCCCCACTGGACGACGGGCCGCCTGCTTGCCAGCGCGAGCAGCCCGTCCACCAGAACACCTGGCAGCCCGGAGAGCGTCCGTCCCACGTGCGGCGGTACGGGGGCCACCTGCCGCATGAGGACGTCGAGGAAGTCGTCCATCACATCCCAAGCCACCACCCGCTCGGCCCGTCGTTCAAAGGCTGCTGCCCGGATCACGAGCTCGCCGCCCAGGGAGATGCCGATCAGAGTCACATCGCTTAAGTCGAAGTGATCCAGAACCGCCGACACCGGCCGCTCCCACTCCGCCACGAGGGGCAGCCCCTGTTCCTCCAGCACGCCGCCCTGACCGGGCCCGTCGAAGGCGATCACGCGGTGCCCCCGCCGGGCCACGGCGTCCAGCAGTGGGAACCACTCCTCGATATAGGAGTCGAAGCCGCCGAACACCACCCAAGTGCTGTGGGGCTCCTCGCCCGGGCCGAGTCCCCGGGCCGGCAGGTCGTATGCGGCCAGAACGGCGCCGTCGCAGGGGACGCCGACGGGATAAAGACCGAAGCGGTGGCGCATGAAGTCCACAAAGCGCTCCCGGATGGGGGACCGACGCGGGTCGTCGCCGCTCATGAAGAACTGGGCGGCGCGCTCATAGACGACGGCGTCGAAGTCCCTGCCCGCGGTCCGGGCGCCGCGCGCCAGGTGCAGGTACGCCCCGACCCAGCCGGCATTGGTGCGGGGCAGCGGCGTCAGCGCGCTGATCTCGTCGATCGCGTGGGGGCCGATCAACTCCGCCCAGCGCAGCGCCTGGAAGGCGTGGTCGGTCGCGGCCGGGAGTGCCCGCGCGCCCAGGGGCGGGGCGTCAAGGTCGAATGCGTGGGAAGTGCTCAACAGCCCTCCTAATGAAACCGCACGTTGTTGTTTGACGTGGGATGCTAATGACTGTCGGAGTCCAAGTCAAAACGATCGTTGTTGTATGTGGCGGGGTTGAGCGTGGGGGCGGGACGCGTATCGGCGCGCCATATCCTGTCCCCATGCCTCGCGTCACTCAGTCCTACCGGGATCGCCAGACCGCCCGAATCGTGGCGGCGGCGGAGGCCTGCTTCGCCCGCCGCGGCTTCGACGGCGCCTCCATGGACGAGATCATCGCCGAGGCCGGCATGTCCTCCGCCACCGTCTACCGCTACTTTCCGCAGGGCAAGGAGTCCCTGATCCGGGCGGTCCTCGGGCAGGCGACCGACCCCGTGGTGGAGTGGATGGCGGGGCTGTCTGCCGGTGAGGAGCTCCCGCCGTTCGAGTCCGCCTTCGTCGACGCCGTGGAACAGGCATGGAGGTACAAAGCCGCGGCCGGCACCGGCGCGGAGGGAGGCCCCCGCGCCGACGCCGGGGCGGAGGACGGCGGGCGCACGGTGGCCGACGCCGCCCTGCAGGCGGCCATCTGGGCGGAGCTGGTGCGCCAACCGGATCTGCGCGCCGCCAATGCCGAGAGCTACGCCCGGGTGCGTTCCGAGACCGCCCGCATCCTCGGGCGCTGGCAGGCCCGAGGCGACGTCGCCGGGCACCTCGATCCGGAGGCGGCGGCCGCCGTCGTGCACCATGCCGCCGTGGGCCTGCTGGTGCGGAGAATCGTCGTCGGCGAGTCCGGCTGGCACGACGACGTCGTCGCCACCGCGCGCGCACTGGCCGGCATGCTGGGCGGCTGAGCGGACTGCGCGCCTCAGCCGATGAGCGGACGCTCGGCGGGCATGCGGATCACCCGGCGGCGCTCGCGCAGTGCCAGCGCGGAGGCGGCGGTCATGGTGCCGACGCGGCCGATGAACATCAGGCCGATGATCACGTACTTGGCTCCCGGCGGCAGGATCGGGGTGATGCCCGTGGACAGGCCCACGGTGGCGAAGGCGCTGATCACCTCGAACAGGATGCGGTCCAGGGTCAGGTCGGTCAGCTCCAGCAGCAGCAGCGAGGACACGCCGACGATGCTCGCCCCGATGAAGGCCACGGCCACGCTCAGCCGCACGGTGGACAGGGTGATGCGCCGCCCGAAGGCCTCGATGTCCTGATCGCCGCGGGCCTCGGCGAGGATCGCCAGCACCAGCACCGCGAAGGTGGAAACCTTGATGCCCCCCGCCGTTGACGCCGAGCCGCCGCCGATGAACATCAGCGCGTCCTGCAGCAGCCAGGTCGACTCGTGCATGTGCTCGGGGGCGATCGTTGACAGTCCTGAGGAGCGGGCGTTGACGCTGTTGACCAGCGCGGTCAGGAGCTTCCCGCTGGTGGACAGCGTTCCGTAGGTGTTGGGGTTGTTCCACTCGAAGGCGCCGATGGCCACGGCGGAGAAGGCGCTCAGCGCGGTGTACGTGGTCAGTGTCAGCTTGCTGTGCAGCGTCAGCTGACGGGGGCGGTGCCGGTTGCGCACCACATCGCGGATCACCGGGAAGCCGATGGCGCCCAGGAAGGTGCCCAGCACGATCGGCAGCCCCACCCACCAGTCGCTGGCGTAGGGCGTCAGTCCCTCCGGCATGACCACGAAGCCGGCGTTGTTGAAGATCGACAACGCCATGAAGAACGCGTACCAGGCGGCGTGCCCGAAGTCGAGTCCCAGGGTGAGGAAGCGGGGCAGGAGCACCAGCATCAGGACCGCCTCCACGCCGAACGCCGTGTATGCGACCGCGCGCAGCAGGGAGATGACGTCGCCCAGCCCCGCCATGTTCTCCGAGGCGGCGAGCATGCGCTGAGTCAGGCCCAGGTGCCGGGACACGGCGAAGGACAGCAGTGACGCCATGGTCATGATCCCCAGGCCGCCGATCGCCGCGCCGAGGACGATGACCAGCTGTCCGAAGGGGGACCAGTAGGTGGCGGTGTCCACGGTTGTCAGCCCGGTGACGCATACCGCTGATGTCGCGGTGAACAGGGCGTCCACGAAGGGGGCGCGCTGGCCGCTCGCGGTGGCGATCGGCAGGCTGAGCAGGGCGGCGATGCCGGCGACGATGATGGCGAAGACGGTGACCGCCAGGCGTGCGGGGGAGAAGCGGGCCACCCGGTCGAAGCGGCTGCGCACCCCCATGCGGGCCAGGAGACCGCGTAGGCCGGTGGCGTCCTCCTGCGCCGTCAGTTGGCGCGCGATCTCGACGGGTCCCTCGGGGTCAAGCGGGTCGGTGGGCTCCGTCGTCCCCATCATGGCGGCGCCGGAGGACGACGGCGCGGGGTGTGCGTTGAACTCGGGGCTCACGGATGAGGACACGGAGCCATTGTGGGCCATGAGGCGGCGCGACGGGTACCGTCGTGGCAGGTGCGGTGCCCGGCGGCATCCGGTTGAGACGTGTCGGATGTGTGAGATGCGGCGCGCGTGACAAATGTGGGAGGAAAGAGCCTGTGCGACAGTTGGGACACAGGTTATATTGGGTCCGTTCCGCAATCGCGCGGGGTCGTGTACGGTCCGACCCCTTTCGCGTCCAATCCGACCGGAAGACAGGACATCACCGCCATGGCATCGGGCACCTCGACCCCACCAAGCGCCGCGGGCGCGCCCAGTTTCCTCACCGTGGCTGAGGTCGCCGCCATGCTGCGCGTATCCAAGATGACGGTCTACCGCATGGTTCACTCCGGGGATCTGCCCGCCATGCAGGTGGGGCGCTCCTTCCGGGTTCCCGAACGTGCGGTCCAGCAGTACCTGGCTGCGGGCCTGGGTGACTGGGGACACGAGAACTCGGCGTCGACCGGATCCTGAGACCCGCTACAATCCCCTCGTCACCCGTGTGGCCGGGCAAGACCCGTCAGCACGGCGGTTGACCGCCAGCTACTGGCGGTCAACCCCGCGAGTGCTGATCTGTCCCTCGCCCGGCCACCACGCTCGTTCAACCACGCGCCGGCGCTGCCGGCCGCGCGAGCAGGCCGGCACGAACAACACCACGAGGAGCCTCAATGGGATCTGTCATTAAGAAGCGCCGCAAGCGCATGGCCAAGAAGAAGCACCGCAAGCTGCTGCGCAAGACGCGGCACCAGCGTCGCAACAAGAAGTGAAGTGACCTGTGCCCGGGGCCTGTTCCCCGGGCACACACGTACCCAGCCGTACCGCATAGGAGCACCACATGGCCGTGACCATGCATGACGTCGCCCGTTTGGCTGGGGTCTCGGTCAAGACCGTCTCAAACGTCGTCAACGACTACCCGCACGTGCGTGAGTCCACACGCACCAAAGTCCTCGATGCCATCGACAAGCTCGGCTACAAGGTCAACCAGTCGGCGCGCAACCTGCGCCGCGGTTCCACCGGGCTCGTCTGCCTGGCAGTCCCCGAGCTGAAACTCGCCTACTTCGCGGAACTCGCCGACGCGGTAATCGCCGCCGCCGAGAAGTACGACCGCACGGTACTGATTGAGCAGACGAACTCCGATAGGGAGCGTGAGCTGCGGGTACTGCACGACTCTCGCCGCCATCTGTTTGACGGACTGCTGTTCAGCCCGCTCGAGCTGGGGCAGGATGACATCGCCCAGTTCCACGTCGACTACCCGCTGGTGCTGCTGGGGGAGCGTGTTTTTGGTGCGCCCGCAGACCACGTGACCATGGCGAACACGGAGGCGGCGTACCAGGCCACCACACACCTGCTGGGCCTGGGGCGCAGGCGGGTCGCGCTGATCGGTGCGCATGCGGGCGAGGTCGTCGGCTCGGCCGGACTGCGCGAGGCCGGCTACCGGCAGGCGCATGCGCAGGCCGGACTCGTGGTGGATGAACGGTTGGTGCGCGAGGCGGGCCTGTGGCATCGGGCCAGCGGGGCGGAGGCCACGCGGAGGCTGATCTCAGACGGTGTCCAGTTTGATGCGATTTTCGCGCTCAATGACGCCATGGCCATTGGTGTGCTGCACGAGCTCACGGTCGCGGGCATTCGGGTTCCGGAAGATGTGTCGGTGATCGGCTTCGACAGCGTCGAGGACGGCCAGTACACCCAGCCTTCGCTGAGCACTATCGATCCCGGTCCGGGCTGGATCGCTCAGCGCGCCGTCGCCCTGTTGGTTGAGCGGATCGAAGAGCAGCAGGCCGGTCGCCCGCCCGTTCCCTACCGCAACGAGGTGGCTCCCTTCCGGCTCGTTCAGCGACAGTCGACGGCGTTATAGCTCAGACGCGCCCTTGCGGCCCGCGCGCACCGCATGCTCAGCGCTGCGGCGGGATTCGGCCGCGGCTACGCGGACGGATCGACAAGCACCCCGGTGTGCAGCAGCCGCTCGCGGGTAAGCAGCGTCATCGCCGTCAGCGGGAGGCTTACGCCGACCAGGACCTCCAACAGCGGCCAGCACCAGGCCACCGCCCCGGCGGCCGCAGCCGTGACCACCAGGCCAATGGTTGTAAGCGGTGAGGCTACGGCGACCCCCGCCGCCCGCCGTAGCGTCTCCCGCGCCCCGAGGTCGTCCGTGGCGCCGAGCAGTGGGATGGCGTAGCACGCCACTACGACGCACATGATGCAGATGACGATGACGGGAATTAACAGTGCCACCAGCGCTCCGCGGGCGTGAGACAGGATGCCCAGGTCGACGCCGCCCAGCAGTGTCACGGTGACCAGCGGCGCCCCGACGCCCGCTGCAGGGCGGAAGGACTCCCGGTAGATTCGCCAGAAGTCGCGCCACAGATGCATGGAGGGATCGCGGCGGCTGCGCCGTGCAAGCTCGTGCACGGCGCAGCCGGCGGGAAGCGCGCCGCACACCACCAGTCCGGCGAGAAGACCGAGCCACCACAGGATGTTCAGCGCCACGAGCTGGGTGGCCACGCGCAGCCAGCCCATGACGGTGCCGCCCCAACCCGGCAGGTCGATGTCGGCGTCGTCGACTGGCTGCATACGGCGTTGTCTCATTCCGCCCGGACTCCCAGCACGACCTCGTCCCCCGACAGCCCCGCGAAGGCGGTGGAGGCCCGGGTACGCCAGACGACGGCGTCGACGGCGGTGCCATCGACCTCCAGCGTAGCCCGGACGCCGCCCTGTTCCGCGGGTGTCGGGAGTAGGGCCCCCAGGCGCACCGCGCCCACGGACGGCCTTGCGGGGAGCGTGGATTCGGCGTCCATCCGCCACACCTGCCAAGGGCCGTCGAGATCGGTGCCCTCCAGCGGCAGCAGGGGGAGCGCGTCGTATTCGACGGGGCTCACCACCGGCCAGCCGGCGGATGTCAGCGCCATGCGGCGCAGCTGCGCCCGGTGGCGCTCGGGATCGGCGCCCGTGCGGACGTGATGGACCAGGAGCATGCCGTCCGGGGTAACCAGGTGATTGGAATGCCCAGGAGCCAGCTCCGTCTCACCCGCGGTTGTCACCAGAGAGCCGAGGATCTTGGTGCCGCCGTCCACCACGTCGCCCTCCCGGGAGCCGAGGCGGCGACCGGCGGCATCGAGGAACGGGCCCTCGGGGTGCTCGGAACGCGCGACCCTGATGTTGTAGGTGTCGAACAGCGAGTCGAATGAACACACCAGCAGGTAGCGCCCGGTCTCCGCGTCGTACCACATGTGCGATCCCTCAATGGGGCCGTTGTGCGCAGTGGTGCGCCGACCGACCGATACGCCCAGGTCGCCCGGCCGGCGAGGCAGACCCCGCTCATCCAGGGCGAGCAGCCGCAATCCCCCGAAGAAGGAACCGTAGAGCATCAGGTCCGTTCCCTCTGCGGTGCGCACGACGGCGGCATCGATGGCGTTGACAGGATCCTCTGCGCGCGTGCGCACCACCGGGCCCAGATCCGTCCAGGGGCCTTCCAGGCTCCCGGACACCGCCAGGTTTATGCACGAGCGCCGTGAGCCGAAGGTGGAGGCGGAGTAGTACATGCGGTACTCGCCGTCGCGCTCGACGACGTCGGGTGCCCAGATGCCCTGCGCCCCCGACCACCGCTCGGCCGAGGCCGGCACGCCGTCGAAGGCATGACCCACCCACTGCCAGTGCATCAGGTCGTCGGAGCGGCGGACCTGCACGCCGACCCCGGGCGATCCCGCGACTTCGGTGTCCGTGGAGAACATGTAGTAACGGCCGTCGCGAGCGCGGATGACCGCGGGGTCGTGAGCGCCCCAGGGGCCGGGGTCGGCTCCGGGACCGGGCGTGTTGGCGCTCTCTGGCGCCGCGTTCGGCGAGGCGACCGGGCGGGGTCGTGGGTTACTGCCCATGGGCCTCATGCCTTCGTTCCGGTCAGTGCGACGGACTCAATGATCTGCCGCTGGAAGACCAGGAAGATCACGAAGATCGGCAGCAGCGCGACGATGGAGGCCGCCATGATCAACGGGTAGTCGGACTGGATGGCGTAGTTGGAGTTGAAATTGGCGATCACCAGCTGCAGCGTCAGCTTCTCGGGGCTGTTGAGGTAGATCGTCGGCGCGAGGTAGTCGTTCCACACGCCCATGAACCACAAGATGAATTGGGCGGCTATGGCGGGACGGATCAGCGGCAGGATCATGCGGAAGAAGATCTGCGGGAAGGAGGCCCCGTCAACCCGGGCCGCCTCAATCAGCGAGTCCGGGGTGGAGGTCAGGTACTGGCGCAGGAAGAAGATCATCATGATGTTGCCGAACATGCCGGGCACGATCAGCGGCAGCAGGGTGTCCACCCAACCGATACGAGAGAACATCATGAACTGCGGGATCATGAGTGTCGGGAAGGGAATCATCATTCCGGACAGCAGCAGCAGGAACAATCCGTTCTTCCCGGGCAGCCGCATCTTGGCGAAAGCGAATGCGGCCAGTGCTGAGACGAAGGAGCCGACGATCGTCACCGACAGGGAGACGACAAGGCTGTTCTTGATGCCGCTGGCCAGTGGTCCCTCGGTCCAAATGCGCAGGTAGGTGTCCCAGTGCGCCGGGCTGGGGATCCACTCCGGCGGGAGCGCGAAGACGCCCTCCTTGTCCTTCAGCGAGGTGGTGAACATCCACAGCAGCGGAGCGACCATGATGACCGCTCCGATCGCCAGCAGGATGGTGATCCAGATATTGGTGATGGTGTAGCGGGTCTTGGCCTTCAGGGGGGTCCGGCTACGGGTCTGCTTGAGGATCTGCATGGTCGCCTCACTCGACGCTGAACGCGTTGCGCGCGTTCATGCGCATCTGGATCGCCGTGATGATGAAGATGAGCACCCCTAGCACGAGCGCCATCGAGGTCGCGTAGCCCATCTGCAGGTTCTTGAAGGCCTTCTGCCAGATATACCAGACGATGGTTGCGGCGGAGTACTCGGGGCCGCCAGTGGGGGTCATGATGTTGATTTCGGTGAACATCTGGGAGCCGTTGATGATGTTGGTGACGATCAAGAAGAAGGTCACGGGACGCACCATCGGCAGCGTGATCGAGATGAACTTGCGTAGCGACCCGGCGCCGTCGAGTTCGGCCGCCTCGTACAGCGACTTCGGTACCGACTGGATGGCGGCCAGGTACAGCAGCATGGAGTAGCCCAGGCCCTTCCAGACGGACATGATGATGATCGCCGGTTTAACCGTTGCGGTGTCTTGGAGCCAGTTGGGGCCCTGGATTCCGAAGATGTGCAGCACCTGGTTGACCAGGCCATAGTCACCGTTGTAGGCCCACTGCCACAGAATGGCGATGGCCGCGAGCGAGGAGATCACCGGAATGTAGTAGACCGTGCGGAAGAAGGTCCGCCCCGGCAGTCTCCGGCTCAGAGCCATGGCCAGCAGCAGCGACAGGACCAGGCCGATCGGGATGCCCAACATGTAGAAGAACGTGTTGAACAGCGTCTTGCGGAAGTAGGGGTCGGAGGCGATGGCGATGAAGTTGTTCAGCCCGATGAAGCGAGGGGCGGACAGGCCGTTCCATGAAGTGAACGAGGCATAGATGGAATAGCCCAGTGGAAAGAGAGTGAACAGCAGGAAGCCGATCACGGGGGCGGCGACGAAGACCGCCGCCCAGCGGTGCTCACTGCGGTGCAGTGTGGACTTGCGCTGCGGCGCTACGGCCGCCGCGACCGGCCGTGGGGGCGCGGTTTTGGTAAGGGACATGGTGCAAACTCCGGGTTGGCGCTGAGGCAGGCGTCTCCACCTGCCTCAGCGAATGGGAATCAGGCGCCGGCCTGAGCCTGCTTGGCGGCCTCGACGGCGGCGTCGAGCTTTGCCTGCATGACGGGCTGCACCTCCGCGCAGTACTCGCTGGCGGTCTTGTCCCCGTCCAGCACCGGCTGGATGTTGGTGAAGAACTCGTCATACCACTCGGGGCTCCAGGTGACCGCACCGGGAAGGGCGTGGCCGTCGGTCTCGACGATCTGGAGGAACTCCTCCTTGTTGGCCGGCGCCGTCTCGGTGTCGGTGGCGTACTCGTCCTTGGCGTAGTCGATCAGGTTGGGAATCTGGATGCCCGCCTCAACCAGTTGCTTCTGGCAGTCGCGGTCGGCCGAAAGGTAGGCGACCAGCTTGGCGGCGAGTTCGGGGTACTTCGTGCCCGAGGAGACGGCGATGCCCAGCGAGCCGATGTAGGTGGACGGCTTGCCGGTCTTGCCGGCGGGGAACGGAATCAGGTCCCACTCGAAGTCCAACTCCTGGTAGGTGGACACGTCCCAGGGGCCGACGGGGAAGAAGCCGATCTGGCCGCGCATCCAGCGCTGGTAGGTGTCCATGGTCTGGGCCTGGGCAATGGAGGGGGTGATGCCGTACACGTTCTGCATGTCCGCGAAGAACTGCAGTGCCTCGGCGAACTCCGGGGTGTCGACGGTGACGGTGGTGTGCTCCTCGTTGCACCAGTCGGCGCCGTTGGACCACACGAAGGCCTGCAGGCACCAGTTGACGTTCAGGCCCGTGCCCCACTGGTCGAGCTCGCCGTCGCCGTCGGTGTCCTGGGTGAGCTGCTGGCACACGTCGACGAACTCGTCCCAGGTGTAGGGCACGTCCTTGTCGGGCAGCTCGAGCCCGGCCGCCTCGAACATGGTCTTGTTGTAGCCGAAGGCGAACGGGCCGACGTCCTTGGGCAGGCCGTAGATCTGGCCCTTGCCGACCTGGGTGCCGTCGTAGCGGTAGGAGTCCACGCCGTAGGCCCAGATGTTGTCCAGGTCGACGTCGCCGAGCATGTCGGTGATGTCCATGACGATGCCGTTGGAGGCGAAGGACATGACCGAGCCCTGCTCCAGGTAGAAGACGTCGGGGACCTGGTTGCCGGTGATGGCGGCCTGCAGCTTGGTGGAGTACTGGTCGGCGTCGGTGGTGATGACCTTGACGGTGCAGTTGTTGGCCTTGGAGAAGTTGTCGATGGCCGTCTGGTAGGCGGCCTTCTCGTCCGTGCCTCCGCGGAACATGTAGGTCAGCTCCGGGGTGCCGGAGGCGGAGGAATCAGAGGAGGAGCAGCTCGCCAGGGCGGAGGCTCCAGCCAGAGCACCCGCTGCCAGGGCGAGTGAGTTGAAGGAGCGACGGCTGAGCATCTGGTGCTTCATCATTGAAGGACTCCGTTCGGAAGAAGTGGGGCATCATCGGCCCGCTTGATTTACAACGTTAGAAAGTATGGCATGTGACCGGCCGCACGTCAATACCGCAATTTGTGCTGGAATCATGCGGGAAACGCCGGGTATTGACAGGCTGGGCGAGTGCGTGCAGCATCGTCTATAACGATGTACCAAGGAGGGTGCGTGCCGCTGCGGGCCCGACCGGCTCGGTGGGGCTTGCCCAGGGGCGGGGCCCCTGCAGCCGTTCCCCGCACAACTTCGGGAGCAAACATGAATCGACGTTCGCTACTGGTTCTAGGAAGCTTGTTGTCGTCACAGGCAGTGCTTGGACTTGCTGGCGGATGCGCCGCGAGGTCGAACGCGGGCGATGCCGACCGCGGTCCGGCCGCGGAAGTACCCACCCTCGCCGGTGACCTGGCCGCGCACGACCCGGCGCTGTTGCTGGACGAGCAAGGCGCACCGCTGGCGGTCTTCTCCACCGGGGATGCGAGCATCGGGGGCGGTGCCATCCTGGTGCGCATCAGCGAGGACGGCGGTACCACCTGGGGGAAGCGAACCGGTGCGTGGCGCCTGGCCGACGAGCCCGCCTGGACGCACGAGGCGGTACCCGGGCTGACGAACTACTGGGCGCCCGACGTCGTCCGTGTGGGTGACGAGATCCGTCTGTACTACGCGGCTTCTACCTTCGGCTCCTCCCGCTCGGCAATCGGCCTGATGGCCAGCTCCGCCTTCGACCCGACCGATCCTCAGACCGGCTGGGAGGACCGGGGCGTGGTGATTACCTCCGGCGACGGCGAGGCCTACAACGCGATCGACCCCTCCGTCCTGACCGACGCCGACGGGCGCACCTGGATGGCCTTCGGCTCTTTCTGGGGTGGGATCTTCGCCGTGGAGCTGGGGCGGGACGGACTGCGCGCAGACCCCACCGCAGACCCCATTCGGCTCGCCGACCGCGGCACCGCGCTGAACGACGTGGAGGGGGCCGCCCTTGCCCGGCACCACGGGTGGTACTACCTGTTCGTCTCCTTCGGCAGCTGTTGTCAGGGAATCGATTCCACCTACGAGATCGCGGTCGGGCGTTCCGAGGCGATCACCGGCCCCTATCTGGACCGTTCGGGTGCGTCGCTCCTCGACGGCGGCGGTACGGTACTACTTAGCAGCCAGGGGAACATGATCGGCCCCGGAGGCGGGGCCGTGGCCGGGGACTGGCTGGTCCACCACTACTACGACGCCGACAACGGCGGCACCCCCACGCTGGCCCTGCGCAGACTCGCCTGGGACGACGACTGGCCGGTTCTGCTCAGCAGTGAGGAGTTGAGCGCACGTGCGCAGGCGACAGCCTGAGTGGAGGCGGGTCGCCTATCCTGCTCCTGCAAACACGACCCGAGCGGAGCCTCCATGTCACTACCCCCAGACGCCGGCCGCTTCGGCCTGAGCGCGCCCGATCCGTTGTCCGGCACCGAGGCGTGCACCACGCCGATCTCCGTGCACGCCGATCCCGCCGACTGGCCCGCACCCGTCCCCGCCCTCGCCCGCCCACTGGGATCCGCCGCCGGTTCGACCCCGTGCCTGGCCGAGCTGACCACCCTGCGGGTGGGTGGCCCGGTCGACAGCTACGTCGAGGCCCGCACCGAGGCCGAGCTGATCGACGCGGTCCGCCAGGCCGACGCCGCCGGAACCCCCCTGCTGGTGATCGGCGGCGGTTCCAACATCCTGGCCGCCGATGCGGGATTCGCCGGAGTGGTCGTGCGCGACGCCCGCCAGGAGGTCAGCCTGTCCGCGGATGACCGCTGCGGAGGCGTGGAGTTCACCGCCACCGCCGGCACCACCTGGGACGACCTGGTGCGCGAGGCCATCGCCAGCCACTGGGGAGGCTTCGCGCCCCTGTCCGGGATTCCCGGCACCGTCGGTGCAGCCCCGGTGCAGAACATCGGCGCCTACGGCGCCGAGGTCGCCGAGCTGCTCGCCTCCGTGCGCGCCTGGGACCGGGCAACGGGCCGGCCCGTCCAGCTCCCGCTGGCCCGTCTGCACCTGAGCTACCGCGACTCCGAACTCAAGCGCTCCCTGACCGACGCGGAGATCGGCGGCGGCCGCACCTGGGGCCCCACGGGCCGCTGGGTGGTGCTGTCGGTGACCTTCTCCGTGCGGGCGGCCTCCCTGTCCGCCCCCATCGCCTACGACCAGCTGGCCCGCACCCTGGGGGTCGAGGTGGGCGACCGGGTGGACGCCCGGGCGGTGCGCGAGGCCGTGCTGGAACTGCGCCGCTCCAAGGGAATGGTCCTGGACGACGCCGACCACGACACCTGGTCCGCCGGCTCCTTCTTCACCAACCCGATCCTCACCCGCGCCCAGGCCGATGCCCTCCCCGACGACGCCCCCCGCTTCCCGGTGGCCGACCACTCCCAGATGGTGGCCGGCACCCGGCAGGCGCCCGTCGTCGAGGGACTGGTGAAGACCTCCGCCGCCTGGCTCATCGACCACGCCGGCTTCGGCAAGGGCTTCGCCCCCGCGACCGCCGGGGCCGATCCTGCCGCCACCCTGTCCACCAAGCACGTACTGGCCCTGACCAACCGGGGCCATGCCCGCGCCGCCGACCTGGCCGGGCTGCGCGACGCCGTTGTCGCCGGCGTGCGTGAGCGCTTCGGCGTCACGCTCGTGCCCGAGCCCGTGCACGTCGGCTTCTAGACCCGGGCGGCTCCCGGGCCCCGACCGCCCGCGCACCGCCCGGCCCGCCGGCACGGGCAGGCGGCCCGGGGGTCAGTCGTCCGCCGCCAACCAGGCGTCCACCTGCGCCAGCCACTCCCGCTTGGAGGACGGCGACGCCAGCGAGGCCCGGATGGAGCCGCGCGCCAGCTCCGCCAGCGCGGCGTCGTCCAGGCCCTGGTCCCGGGCGATCTGGTACTGGTCCACCAGGCGCGACTGGAACAGCAGCGGATCATCCGCACCCAATGCCACCTGGGCGCCGTGCTCCAGGAGCGTCGGCAGCGGCACGTCGCCCGGCTCCCGGTACACGCCCAGGCACACATTCGACGCCGGGCACACCTCCAGGCTGATGCCCGCCGCCGCCACCGCGTCCAGCAGGGCCGGGTCCTCGCTCGTGCGGATCCCGTGCCCCAGCCGGGTCGGACCCAATGCGGAGACGACGTCGCGCACGTGCTCGGGGCCCAGCAGCTCCCCACCGTGGGGGAGCGAGGCCAGCCCGGCGCGGCGGGCGATGGCGAAGGCCGGCCCCCAGGAAGCGGTCTCGCCGGCCCGCTCATCGTTGGACAGCCCGAAGCCGACGACGGTGCCCGGCTCGTCCCCCGCATAGTGCGCGGCCAGCCGGGCCAGTGTGCGCGCCTCCAACGGGTGGCGCATCCGGGAGGCGGCCACGATCACGGCGACCTCGACCCCGGACAGGATGCTGGCCTGCCGGGCGGCGTCGAGAATGATCTCCAGTGCCGGGGTGATACCGCCCACGAAGGGGGCGTAGGAGGTCGGGTCCACCTGGATCTCCAGGCGCCGCGACCCCTCGGCGGCGTCGTCCAGCGCCGCCTCCAGCACGATGCGGCGCATGACCTCCTCGGTGACCACCAGGTGGCGGGCCGTGTCGTAGGCCCGCTGGAAGCGGAACCAGCCGCGGTGGTCTGCGGGCACGTGCAGCGGGTCCCCCTCCAGGAATGACGACGGCAGCCGGGCGTGGGCGGAGGACGCCAGTTCGACCAGCGTCTCCAGGCGCATGGAGCCCGTGAAGTGCAGGTGCAGGTGCGCCTTGGGCAGGGTGGAGAGGTCGCGCATGGCGGGATTGTGCCACCTCCTGCGTGACCCGCAGACCCGGGCCGTGCGGAGGCGGCGGCGGATGCCCACGAGCGCCGAGCGGATCGGGCCGCGCGTTCGGGTGGAGTCGGGCCCGCGGTGAGGCAGACTTGTCCCATGAGCACCGTCATGGCCGGACACGAGCCCGAGGAGGTCGCCCTGCTCACCGGTGCGCGTGCCGCCTCCGTGCTGGCTGCGGCGCTCGCCCCGGCGGGCCAGCAGCTCATGAGCTGGGAGGTCCACTCGGTGCACCACCGGCCCGGAGCCGGTGTCTCGGTCGGGTACACCGCCGTCGTCGCCCGGCCTGACGGCAGCCGCGCCACCGAGTACCTGTGCGCCACCACTGCGCGGCTGTCCAACCCGCAGGTCGCGGGCCTGACCCGCGTGGCCCCCACCGGCGGGGATGGGCCGGTCGTGCACGTCTGGCGGCACCCGGCGGACCCGGAACTGCCCGCGCTCGCGGTCGCCTGCACCCCCTCCCTGCTCTCCCAGCGGCTGGGCGCCCCCGTCAAGGCGACCATGGTCGCCTACCGGCCCACGCGCCGTGCAGTCGTGAGGGTGACCTATCCGGACTCCACCACGGCCTACGCCAAGGTGCTTCGCCCCAGCCAGTCGGCGGCCTTCGCCGAGCGGCACCGCATGCTGCGCGCGGCCGGCGTGCCGGCGCCGGACGTGCTGCGCGACGACCGGGACGGCCTGGTGCTGCTGTCAACCGGTCGGGGCGTGGCCCTGTCCGGGCTGCTCTCGCGGGGAATGGATGAGGCGCAGGCGACGCGCGTGTTCAACGGCCTGACCGTGCTGCTCGACTCCCTGCCCGCCGCCGCCCTGCAACTGGCCGCCCACCCCGCCTGGTCCGAGCGGGCCCGCCACTACGCGCACGCAGCCGCCACCGTCCTGCCCGAGCATGTGGGCCGTGCCCGCGCCATCGCGGAGGGGGTTGAGCAGCTGATGGCGGGCTCCGACCCGGGGCCGGTCGTCCCCGTGCACGGCGACTTCTACGAGGCGAACGTGCTGATGGAAGGGGAGCAGGTCGCCAGCCTGCTGGACGTCGACTCCCTGGGACCCGGGCGGCGCGTGGACGACTTGGCCTGCCTGCTCGGGCACGTCAGCGTCCTGGACCACCTCGCGCCCGCCTCCTACCCTCATCTGCGTCCCGTCCTGGAGACCTGGACGCGCCTGGCCGAGCAGCAGGTGGATCCGGTGGCGCTGCGCGCCCGCTGCGCCGGCGTCGTACTCTCCCTCGTTGCGGGCGCGCGCCGGGAGGACGGCGGGCCGTGGCGCGCCGATGCCGAGGGGCGTCTGGCCCGTGCCGAGTCGTGGCTGGCGCAGGCCCGGGAGATCCAGGCGCGCCGCGGCGCCCACTGAGGCGGCCGGATCCCGGCACGCGCCGGGGCCCGGGGGAGGGCCCGGGGACGCGGCGCGGCGCCGTCCCCGCCCTGCGGGACGGTCACGTTGTGGACACTCACATGCGCGAAACCGCACACCTGCGTAATCTGCGGCCGCGCCGGTGCCCGCCGGCTGAAAGGCAGAAACCGTGTTCCCCACGTCCTTGGCCAGCTCCGTAGTCTCCACGGCCTCCGTAGGCCCGCCGCCCGCGTCGGCCGGGTCGGCAGCGCTGCCGGCGGCCATGCGCCCGACCGATCTCAGTGAGGCCCTGACCGCGGCCGACGACTTCCTATGGGGCCCCTGGCTGCTCATCCCGCTGCTGCTGGGCACCGGGATCTGGCTGACCATTCGGCTGCGCGCCGTGCAGCTGCGCAAGCTCCTGCCCGCGCTGCGCTTCGCCTTGGTGGACCGCAGCGACGGTGAGGCGGACACGGCCGAGGGCGACATCTCCCACTACCAGGCGCTGACCACCGCGCTGGCCGCCACCGTCGGCGTGGGCAACATCATCGGTGTGGCCACCGCCATCCACCTGGGTGGCCCCGGTGCGCTGTTCTGGATGTGGGTGACCGCCTTCTTCGGCATGGCCTCGAAGTACTCCGAGGCCTTCCTGGCGGTGCGCTTCCGCACCACCGACGCCAATGGGCAGAAGTCCGGAGGTCCCCAGTACTACCTGCAGCACGCGATCAAGGGCCGCCTGGGCACGGTGCTGTCGGTGTTCTTCGCCGTGTCCACGCTTTTGGCCTGCTTCGGCATCGGCTCCATGACCCAGTCCAACTCCGTGGCCGCCCAGCTGGAGCACTCCTTCGGGGCGGATCCGGCGCTGGTCGGCATCATCATGGCGATCGCCATCGGCGGCGTGCTCCTGGGCGGTATTGAGTCCATCGGCAGGGTCACGGCCGCATTCGTGCCCATGATGATCGTCTTCTACGTGGGCGGCTGCCTGTACATCCTCGCAGTGAACATCACGGCGATCCCGGCGGCGCTGGCGCTGGTGATCTCCAGTGCCTTCACCGGGCACGGCATGGTGGGGGGATTCGCCGGCTCCACGATGCTCGCGGCGCTGCAGTTCGGGGTGGCGCGCGGCATCTTCTCCAATGAGTCGGGCATGGGTTCCGCGGCCATTGCGGCCGCCGCGGCCAAGACCAACCACCCGGTGCGGCAGGGGCTGGTGTCCATGACGCAGACCTTCATCGACACCTTCGTGGTGGTCACCTGCACGGGCCTGGTGGTGCTCTCGACGGGCGCTTGGACGGGTGACGACCCGGCCACCATGACCGCGGCCGCCTTCACCACCGGCCTGCCCGGGCAGTGGGGCCACTACATCGTCTCGGTGGCGCTCATCTTCCTGGGATCCTCGACGATTCTGGGCTGGGCGTACTACGGCGAGCGCTGCGCGGTGCGCCTGGTCGGCGTCCACGGGGTGCTGCCGTTCCGCCTGTTCTTCACCGTCCTGATCTTCCTGGGCACCGTCACCAGCCTGGAGGACGTGTGGACCTTCGCGGATATCGCCAACGGCCTGATGGCCATCCCCAACCTGCTCGGCATGGTGCTGCTGTCCGGCCTGATCGCCAGTGAGACGAAGGCCTACCTGGCTCAGGACCCGCGCCTGCGCCGCCCCGGGGACGAGTTCACCTCCATCCCGGTGAAGGCCTAAGCGGCGCAAAAGTGTCCATCTGTCGGAGTTTTCAACCGAGGTCAGCGCCGGTTTCTTTTGGATACCGGCGCTGACCTGCGTAAATGCTCAGCGGCTCGTGACCTCTCGGGGCGCCATCCGCTCAAAGTTGCGACGAATGGACACCTTTCCAAGGCGGAGGCGGTCGCGGGTTCCCCCCGCAGGGCACAGGCGACCTGATCCGCGCGGCTACACTGATTTGTGTCCCCCAGGCATGTGAAGGATGTTCAATGAGGATCGTCTCCGCTCACGTCGGCACCATCCCGATCAGTTCCCCCATCCGCAACGCCTACATCGACTTCAGCTCGATGGACTGCTCGATCCTGGCCCTGGTCAGCGACGTGATCGTCGACGGTCGGCCGGTGGTCGGCTACGGCTTCAACTCCAATGGCCGCTACAACGCCTCCGCCATCCTCGAGCAGCGGCTGCTGCCCCGCCTGCTGGCCGCCCCCGAGGCCGAGCTGCTCGACGACTACGGCGCACTCGCCCCCGAACGCGCCTGGCGGGTCATGCTGCGCAATGAGAAGCCCGGTGGCCACGGGGAGCGCTCCGTCGCCGTCGGAGTGGCCGACATGGCCCTGCACGACCTGGCCGCGAAGCTCGCCGGCGTGCCCCTGTACCGCTGGATCTCCGACCACTACGGCGACGGCAGCCCCGACGCCGATGTCTTCGTCTACGCCGCCGGCGGCTACTACGCGCCGGGCAAGACCCTGACCGACCTGTGCGACGAGATGCGCCGCTTCCTCGACGCCGGATACCGGGTGGTCAAGATGAAGATCGGCGGCGCCCCACTGGATGAGGACCTGCGCCGCATCGAGGCGGTCATCGACGGCGTCCTCGACGGCGACGGCTCGCGCCTGGCGGTCGACGTCAACGGGCGCTTCGACCTGGACACCGCGCTGGAGTACGCCCGCGCGCTGGAGCCCCTGGGCCTGTTCTGGTACGAGGAGATCGGCGACCCGCTCGACTACGCCCTGAACGCCGTCGTCGCCGAGAACTACCGACGCCCCATCGCCACGGGAGAGAACCTGTTCTCCATGCAGGACACCCGCAACCTGCTGCGCTACGGCGGCCTGCGTCCGGACCGCGACTACATCCAGGTGGATCCGGCGCTGTCCTACGGGCTGACCGAGTACCGCCGCGTCCTGGACGTGCTCGACCGCCACGGCTGGTCCTCGCGCCGCTGCATCCCGCACGGCGGGCACCAGTTCTCACTCCACATCGCCGCCGGCCTGCACCTGGGCGGCAACGAGTCCTACCCGGGCGAGTTCCAGCCCACCGGAGGCTTCACCGACGACGCCCAGGTCGTGGACTCCCGTGTGGCTCCCGGCGAGCTGCCGGGCATCGGCCTGGAGGGCAAGGCGGAGTTCTACTCCGTGCTGCGGGACTTGCACTCCTGAGGGGGCCGCGCCCGGCGGCTCCGGGCCCTGTGTATCCGCTTCGGGCTCAGTCGACCTCGGCCAGCAGCTGCTGCATGCGGGTGACGCCCTCGGTGATGGCGTCGTCGCTCATGGCGTAGGACAGGCGCAGGAAGCCGGAGGGGCCGAAGGCCTCCCCGGGCACCACGGCCACCTCCGCGTACTCCAGCAGCAGGTCGGCCAGCGTCGCCGAGGAGTCGATCACGTGCCCGCGCAGGGACTTGCCGATGAGCGCCTCCACGCTCGGGTAGGCGTAGAAGGCGCCCTTGGGGGTGGGGACCTTGACGCCGTCGATCTCGGCGAGCATGGACACGATCAGCTGGCGGCGGCGGTCGAAGGCGGTGCGCATGTGCTCCACCGCGGACAGGTCACCGCCCACGGCGGCGAGGGCCGCGCGCTGGGAGACGTTGGCCACGTTGCTGGACAGGTGCGACTGGAAGTTGGCGGCCGCACGGATGACGTCGGAGGGGCCCATCATCCAGCCCACGCGCCAGCCGGTCATCGCGTAGGTCTTGGCGACGCCGTTGAGCACCACCGTCTGCTCGGCCAGCTCGGGCACGAGCGCCACGATGTGGGCCGGCTGGGCGTCGTCGTACAGGAGGTGCTCGTAGATCTCGTCGGTGACGACCCAGATGCCGTGCTCCAGGGCCCACTGGCCGATGTGGGTGAGCTCCGCGGCGGTGTAGACGGCGCCGGTGGGGTTGGACGGCGAGCACAGGAGCAGCACCTTGGTGCGCTCGGTGCGGGCGGCCTCGAGCTGCTCCAGCGTGACCTTGTAGTCCTGGTCCGCGCCGGCGAACACCTCCACGGTGGTTCCCCCGGCCAGGGCCACGACCTCGGGGTAGGTGGTCCAGATCGGGGTGGGCATCAGGACTTCGTCGCCGGGGTCGACGAGCGCGGCGAAGGCCTGGAAGACGGCCTGCTTGCCGCCGTTGGTGACCAGGATGTCCTCCGGTGAGACCAGGTAGCCGGAGTCGCGCAGCGTCTTGGCGGAGATCGCCTCGCGCAGCTCGGGCAGGCCCTTGGCGGGGGAGTACTTGTGGTTGACGGGGTCCTGGGCGGCGGCGACGGCGGCGGCCACGATGTAGTCCGGGGTGGCGAAGTCCGGCTCGCCTGCGCCGAAACCGATGACGGGGCGCCCGGCGGCGCGCAGCGCCTTGGCCTTGGCGTCGACGGCGAGGGTGGCCGAGGGGGAGATGGCGGCCAGACGGGCGGATACACGGCTCCTGGGTGCAGTACTCACGGCTAGATAGTCTCATGCGCGCGGCCGGGCGCCGCAGTGCCGTCCCGCTATCCGGCCCCGTCGCATGGGCGGGGTGGTGAGCCTCTCGGGCGGTCGGGGCCCGGCGGCCGGGCCGACGTGGCGCAGCCCACGGAGTTCGAGTTCGGCATTTGCCGTTGGATGTGGCAAGATGGGTGGCCGCTGAAGGGCAGTGGCGCAATTGGTAGCGCACCGGTCTCCAAAACCGGCGGTTGTGGGTTCGAGTCCCGCCTGCCCTGCTGAGAACGGCGGATCTGTCGGGAGATCCCGTCGGTTCCGTCTTCTCGCCCGTCAGGGCATGATCGAGCCGTCGACCCCGAGGATTACGAGAGCATGAGCGATACGACCGTCGCCAAGGGCGCGCGGAAGCAGAGGCGTGGCCCCTTCTCCCGTATTTCCCTGTACTTCCGGCAGGTGATCGACGAGCTCCGCAAGGTGGTCTGGCCCACCCGCAACGAGTTGTGGACCTACTTCGCGGTGGTGGTCGTCTTCATCCTGGCGATCATGCTCTTCACCGGAGCGCTCGACGCCGTCTTCGACCGGCTCGTCATGTGGGTCTTCGCCTGAACGCCCGGTCCACCAAGCATTCGCCGCAAACGTAGCCGTCGCAGCCACATTCAGCCCGAGGAGAGAGAAACATCGTGTCTGAGGAGATCATCCCCGAGGAGACCGACGTCGTCGTCGACGACGCCGAGCCCAGCAACGCCCCGGCCGACCCGGTCGAGGAGTTCCGCAAGCAGATGTCCTCGTTGCCCGGCGAGTGGTACGTGCTGCACACCTACTCCGGCTATGAGCGCCGTGTTGCCGCGGACATCATGGCCCGGGCGGAGAACTTCGAGCTGGAGGACTACGTCTTCGACGCCGTCGCCCCGATGGAGACGGTCATCGAGGTCAAGAACGGCAACAAGAAGAAGGAGGTCTCGCGGGTCCGCATCCCCGGCTACGTGTTCGTGCGGATGGACCTGGACGACCCGGAGACCTCCGAGCAGGTGTGGCGCACCATCAAGGACACGCCCGCCGTAACCGGCTTCGTCGGCGACCGTTACGACCCCGTCCCGCTGACCTTCGAGGAGGTCGTCTCCCAGCTCGGCCCCACCCCGGAGGAGGTCGCCGCCAAGCGCGCGGCCGCGGCCACCGCCGCCCCCGAGGAGGGCGCCGGCACCCAGGTCGTCGCCGACGGCCAGGTCTACGAGGTCGCCTTCTCCGTGGGCGAGTCCGTCATCGTCACCGACGGTCCCTTCGAGTCGCTGCCCGCCACGATCTCGGAGATCCACCCGGACACCCAGAAGCTGCAGGTGCTCATCTCCCTGTTCGGCCGTGACACCCCGGCCGAGCTCGCCTTCAACCAGGTGGCCAAGATCTGACCGCCGCTCCCGCCCCCCGCCGCGAGGCCGGGGACGGGGACTGCGGGCTGGCGCCTGTGAGACCGCCCACCGGGCCTCTCACGGGCGCGCACGCGGGTCTAAGATGGGCGCTCGCGTGCCGGTACGCCTCCGCGTACCAACGCAATCACTCGCTGCACGGCAGGTGTGCAGCAATCCGGACAAGAAAGACCAAGTTACCCATGGCTCCTAAGAAGAAGGTCGCCGGGCTGATCAAGCTCCAGATCCAGGCCGGCCAGGCCAACCCCGCCCCGCCGATCGGCCCCGCGCTCGGTCAGCACGGCGTGAACATCATGGAGTTCTGCAAGGCCTACAACGCTGCGACCGAGTCCCAGCGCGGCAATGTCGTCCCGGTGGAGATCACGGTTTACGAGGACCGCTCCTTCACCTTCGTGACGAAGACCCCGCCGGCCGCCGAGCTGATCAAGAAGGCCGCGGGCGTCTCCAAGGGCTCCGCCACTCCTCACTCGGACAAGGTCGGCTCGCTGAGCCAGGCCCAGGTGCGTGAGATCGCCGAGACCAAGATGCGCGACCTGAACGCCAACGACGTGGACTCCGCCGCCAAGATCATTGCCGGCACCGCCCGCTCCATGGGCATCTCCGTCGAGGCCTGACCCTCAGGCCCCGGCCACCAAGAACAAACCATGCGTGGAAGGGTCTGCGCGGCCCGTTCACCACGACTGCCAAGGAGAAGCAGATGACCAAGCGCAGCAAGGCTTACCGCGCCGCCGCGGAGAAGATCCAGTCCGGGATCCTCTACACCTCGGCGGAGGCCGTTAAGCTGGCCAAAGAGACCTCCGTCACGAAGTTCGACTCGACCGTCGATGTCGTCTTCCGCCTGGGTGTGGACCCCCGCAAGGCCGACCAGATGGTGCGCGGCACCGTGTCCCTGCCGCACGGTACCGGCAAGACCGCCCGAGTGGTCGTCTTCGCCCAGGGCGAGCGGGCCGAGCAGGCCCTCGCCGCGGGCGCCGACGAGGTCGGTGCGGATGAGCTCATCGCGAAGGTCGCCGGCGGCTACACCGACTTCGACGCCGCCGTCGCCACCCCCGACCTCATGGGGAAGGTCGGCCGCCTCGGCCGCGTGCTCGGCCCCCGCGGCCTGATGCCCAACCCCAAGACCGGCACCGTCACCATGGATGTGGCCAAGGCGGTCACCGACATCAAGGGCGGGCGCATCGAGTTCCGCGTAGACCGCGCCGGCAACCTGAACTTCATCATCGGCAAGACCTCCTTCACCGAGGAGCAGCTGGCCGAGAACTTCCAGGCGGCGCTGGAGGAGGTGCTGCGGCTCAAGCCGTCCGCATCCAAGGGCCGCTACATCCTCAAGGCGACCATGGCCACGACCATGGGCCCCGCCATCCCCATGGATGTCGCCAAGCTCTGAGGCTGCGGGCGCGCCGAATGCGAGCGCGCGCATCGAAGTGCACCGAGCCTATTGAGGCGGTTTGAGGCATTCTGAGTCGGCGGGTCGACCCCATGCGGGGTCGGCCCGCCGCGCGTGTGGGTTAGCGGCGCTGAGCGGATTGACATCTGATAGATATGTTCTGTCTAGGATGCTGTTGTATGAGGCAGGAATGACGTCCCCTGCCGCTTGGTACCACCCCGAGGAGATGCCCAGATGGCCCCGAACGATCCCGCACAACGCCTCGGCAGCGCCTACGTGCTGGATACGCGCATCGGGGCCGGTGCGCAGGGAGAGGTCTGGCTGGCCCACCGCACCGAGGCTCCCGACGCTCCCCTGGCGGTCAAGCTGCTGCGCGCGGACCTGTTGGAGGACGAGGGCGTGATCGAGCGCTTCATCCGGGAACGCGCCACCTTGATGCGGGTGTCGTCCCCGTACGTCGTCGGGGTGCGCGACATGGTGGTGGAGGGCAGCCGCTTCGCGATTGTCATGGACTATGTGGGCGGGGGCAACCTGCGGCGCCTGCTGAGCGAGCGGGGCGCGTTGCCGCCGGCGGAGGTGGCGCGTGTCGGCGCCAAGCTGGCGCATGGACTGGCCGCCGTCCACGAGGCCGGCATCGTCCACCGCGATATCAAGCCCGCCAACGTGCTCATGGACGCCGCGGCCGCGGGGGCCGATGCCGGGGAGTGGACTCCCCGACTGGCCGACTTCGGGGTTGCGCGCATCTGCGACACGGTGGCGTCCTCGCACGCCACCGGGGCTATCGGCACGCCGCTGTACATGGCGCCCGAGATCCTTGACCCCGCCGCCCCGACGCCCGCGGCGGACGTGTACTCCCTCGGCGTGCTGCTGTATGAGGCGGCCTGCGGGATCACGCCGTTCGTCGGCGCGCCCACGCAGGTGCTGGCCCAGCATGCGCGCCGCGCCCCCGGCCGGCCCGGAGGCGTCCCCGACGCACTCTGGTCCGTCCTGGAACGCATGCTCACCAAGCAGCCGGAGAAGCGTCCCGGAGCCCTGGAGGTCGCCGCCCTGCTGGAGGCGGCCGCCCCCGCGCTGGCGGGGCTGCCCCCGGCGGCGCGCCTGTCCGCACCCCCGCCGTCGGCGTCGGCTCCCGCCCCCTATGTATGGTCCGACGACTTCCTTCCCGCTGCCGCGGCACCGGTCGACGGCGGCGCGCCGGGCCCGGCGACGGCGCCCACGGCCCCGTTGTGGACCGAGCCGACCGTAGTGGCCGGCGACGGCGGAGTCCCGCCCCTCCCCGAGGCCCAGATTCGCACGCGAACCGCGTCCTCCCCGCAGTCCTCGCCACAGTCCGCGGCATCTTCACCGAGGGTGGCCGCCTCGGCCGACTGGGCCCCGCCGGACACGGCAGGCGGGTCGGCCAGCCGCGCGCCGGGGCGGCGTCGGGGCCGGCGCGCGCTGCTCGGCGCGCTGGCAGCCGTCGTGGTGGTCGCCGTCGCCGCTGGGGGGCTGCTCATCTGGCGGCTCCGTGCCGCGGGCGCGCCCGCCCCGACGGACGTCACGGCCCTGCCCGCCCGGGCGAGTGCGGTCGAGCTGCAGCGCATGACGGGTGTCAGTGAGTATCGTGTCTCGCCGGACCACGCGGCCGTGGCGGCGCAGACCAGTGCCAACTACTGGTCGCTGTATGACCTCGGGGCGGCGAACCAGGCCCCGGTGTGGGCCGGGGACTGCGACTCGGCCGGGTTCTGGACCTCCGCCACCTTCCTGTGCCTGCGGGATGAGAAGGTGCAGCTGATCGGCCTGGACGGAATCGACACCGGCGATGCGCTGTCGCTGGACGGCCGCACCCTGCTGGGAACCACCGGCCGGGCCGCCATCGTCCGGGAAGGCGACTACTCGGGCTCGTTGGTGGCCCTGCACTCCAACGGCGAGCAGATGTGGCGGACCGACGGCGGCTTCCCCGGCGCCCGGGTGAGCGCCGGCTTCGTGGTGACCTATGAGACCGGCTCGGAACGGATACTCGTGCTCTCAGCAGATACGGGGCAGGTGCTCCTGTCCAAGCCGGTCGAGGACGCCCCCAGCTTCGACTCCGCCCTTCCCGGCGGCGTCGGCACGGACGTGGGCGCGCAGGCCTTCTACGTGGTGGACGGCGACTCGGTGACCGTCTACGACGCCGAGGGCGCCGAGGTCGGCACCGTCACCGGGGCGGGGGAGCGGGCGGCCTGGGCCGTCTCCTCCGAGGTGACGGCGGAGCAGCTTCTGGAGCTGCTGCGCGCCACCGCCCAGGACGGCGGGGTGCAGGTGCGTGGCGGCGGTGAGACCGCGGCCATCACGGTGGACACGCTCGCCTGCACGGCCACCGGCCCCGGCGCGGTGGCTTACGCCGTGCCCGAACGCACCGCGGGGGAGGCCTGCGTCATCAGCCCGGAGGGGCTGGTAGGCGGGGACGACGGCGTGCTGTTCACCATGGGGCAGCCCTCCTCGCGCACGGAGGCCACCGGCGACAACGTGATCGCCTACGACCTCGGCGGCGGTGAGCAGCTCTGGCAGGTGCCGGGCACCCTGGTGGCGGTGGTCCCGCCGTCGGACAACGCCGCCGGCAGCGCCGCGGGCGCGCCCCGGGTGCTCGTGTCGGCCGACGATGAACTGGTGATCTACGGCATCGTCAAGGACTGAGGCTGCGCCGCCGGTGGCCCGGGCGGGCGGCTCACGGTATGGTCAACCCAAGTTGTTACCCGGCCGGATCAGTGCCGCCGTCGGGCCCTGGTGATTGGCGGCGCAGCACGGGTGAAGCGAAGGGAAGGAGCCCATGCACAACCGATCTCGGCGCGGCGTCGGCATCCGCCTGCCCCGCCGTGCGGCGCTGGCGCTGCCCGCACTGCTCGGTGTGGGCGCCCTGGCCTCCTGCGCGAAGGAACGGCCCACACCGGTTGTGAAGGCGACCGGGGCCACGTCGGCCGGAGCCTCGGCGTCGGCGGGCACGGGCGGCGCGGTGCCGGTCCGGGCGACCCTGCTCGGGCAGGAGGTCACGCTCGCCGTCGGCCCCGTGGTGCGTACGGAGCACGAGGGCGAGGAGCTGGCGATCCTGCCGATTCATGCCGATTCGGCTGACGCCAACACCGCGCCGGTGCGCCTGGGTGAGCGCCTGATCGGCTCGCTGCTGTCCTCCCTGGCCGACTACAAGCCGCTGCGACTGATCGACACCGCGGGATCGCGCCTGTGGTCCACCACCAGCCGGCAGGTCCTGTTCACCGAGCTCCGGCCCGGACGGAGCCAGGATCTGCGGGCGACCTTCGGGCCCGTCGACGTCGACGCCGTCACCGTGTTCCTCTCGGGCTTCGGCTTCGCCGAGGTGCCGGTGGTGGATGCGGACGCCGACGGCGCCCCCAGGCTCGACGTGGCCGCCATTGTCGAGGCCGCCACCCCGAATGCCGCATTGCGCGACCCCGTCCCCCTGGAGCGCTATGCGGAGGCGCTGGACGGCTCCTCCAGCGGCCTGACCACCGACGAGGAGACCACCGTCGACGTCTCCAGTGACGTCACCTTCGGCTCCGACTCCGCCGAGCTGTCCGCCGATGCGGACGCCGTCCTTACCGGGGTCGCCCAGACGATCGCCGAGTACGACGGCGGTCAGCTGGAGATCGTCGGGCACACCGATGACGTCGGCGACGACGCGCACAACCAGACCCTCTCCGAGCAGCGCGCGCAGGCCGTATCCGACCGGCTGGGTGAGCTGACCGACCTCGGCGCCTGGCAGGTCGCCGTCTCCGGGAAGGGGGAGGGCGACCCCAAGGTGAGCAACGACTCCGATGCGCACCGGCAGGCCAACCGGCGCGTCGAGATCATCATCACCCCCACCGGCGGCACCGACGGCTCCCTGTCCCGGTCCGACGTCGACACCGCCCTGCCCCCGGCGGCCGGCCCGGAGGGGAGCGGACCCGAAGGCATCACCGTCGACGCGGTGGCTCCGGACACGGGCCAGCTCGTGGTGTCCCTGGAGCGGGTCACGCGGCGGGACGGGCTGCTGCTCGGGGAGCTGAGGCTGCGGGGCGGGAAGGGCGGCTCCGTGGCCGCCTTGAACCTCGGCTGGCTCAATGACCCGGGTGAGGCGCTGGCGAACGCACGCGGTGAGCTCGGCGGCCTGACCAGCGTGTTCTCGGCCGGCGGGTTGACCCTCCTGGCCGGCTCCGACCGTGTGTATCCGGTCGACTATCTGCTCAAGGGCGCCAGTGCGCACCGCGCCCTGACCGAGCTCGACCTGACCGATGAGCTCGCCGAGGGGGAGGAACTCACCGCATGCGTGGTGTGGCCGGACACCGGTGAGGACACCGTCGTCGTCGACCACCCGGGGGGTAATGCGGACGACGGCGTCGTCGCCTACCCGTGGAGGCTCACCGGCGTGCCGGTAGTAGCCGACTGAGCGCATGCGGCCGCGGCGGGAGGGCGGGGTGACCGAGAGCACCGCGGCTTGCCTGCCGGGCGGCTTGCGCCGCGAGGGAGGAATGCGTGTATCGTGGCGCCTGCCAAAGACCGCAGGTCTCCCGCGCAAGCGGGGCCAAGTCCGCATGAAGCGGAGCCGGCGCAGGTGAGAACGAGCCCGACCGAGCCCTCGGATACCCGAGTGCGGTCATGAGCCCCGTGCCCACCGGCGCGGGGCTTTTTCAGTGCGGAGCCTGTGGCAGACCACGGAAGGAGGGCCCATGGCAAGGCCTGAGAAGGACGCGGCTGTTGCACAGCTGGCGGACAAATTCCGTGAGGCCAACGCCGTTCTGCTCACCGAGTACCGTGGGCTGAGCGTCGCCGACCTCAAGGAACTGCGCCGCTCGCTCGCCGGCAACGCCGAGTACACCGTGGCGAAGAACACGCTAGCCGCCATCGCCGCCCGTCGCGTCGGACTCGACGCGATCGTGGACGACCTGAAGGGCCCCACCGCCCTGACCTTCGTCACCGGTGAGCCGGTCGAGGCCGCCAAGGCACTGCGTGACTTCGCCAAGGACAACAAGAACCTCATCGTCAAGGGCGGCGTCATGGACGGCAACGCCCTGAGCGCCGACGAGGTCGACAAGCTCGCCTCGCTCGAGTCCCGCGAGGTCCTGCTGGCCAAGGCCGCGGGCGCTGTGAAGGCGTCCCTGTCCAAGGCCGCATACCTGTTCGCCGCGCCCGCCTCCAAGGCGGTGCGCACCGTCGACGCCCTGCGCGAGAAGCAGGAGAACGCGGCCTGAGCCGCGCGCGCCACCAACCCGAAACCGCCCTGCGCTCTGTGACTCTAAAGGCAGCGCAGGATCTCTTTTCCAGGAAGGAACGCCCATCATGGCGAAGCTGACCACCGACGAGCTCATTGAGGCCTTCAAGGAGCTCTCCCTCATCGAGCTGTCCGAGTTCGTCAAGGCCTTCGAGGAGACCTTCGACGTGACCGCCGCCGCCCCGGCCGCCGCCGTCGTCGCCGCCGCTCCCGGTGCCGCCGCCCCGGCCGCCGAGGAGGAGAAGACCGAGTTCGACGTCATCCTCGAGTCCGCCGGCGACAAGAAGATCCAGGTCATCAAGGAGGTGCGCGCCCTGACCTCCCTCGGCCTGAAGGAGGCCAAGGACCTCGTCGAGGCCGCCCCCAAGGCCATCCTCGAGGGCGCCGCCAAGGACGCCGCCGAGAAGGCCAAGGCCCAGCTCGAGGGCGCCGGCGCCACCGTCACCCTCAAGTGAGGCCTTCCCCGACGCCGTCGGCCCCGAGCCGACGCCGGGGGATCGCATAAGCACCGACGTCGCCCCGACCGCCATGCGTGGTCGGGGCGACGCCGTTGTTAGGGCGCGGGGCGGTCACTGAAGGCGCGGGTAGGTCTTTCAGCACGCGGGTGGGTGCGCCGGGGAGCTGCTCCGAGAATGCGTTGCCGGGACGGGGCGTGCTGCGGGTCGGCAACGCCCGCCCTGGTTGGACCGCTCACGCGCGGTTGGACCGCTCACGCGCGGTTGGACCGCTGTAACCCGTGGCTACGGCGGTCCAACGGGGGCTCAGGGGTCCAACGGGGGCTCAGGGGTCCAACGGGCGCCACTTCTACCGATCTCGGCACGTAACATCTACCGATCTCGGCGAAAGGGGGGTGGCGGGGACAGGGCAGTATGGGGGATTGTGGCGGGAATCGCAAGGAGGAACGCCGCCGCGGCGTGGATCGGGGCTTGGTGACCGTGTAGGCTAGCTCTTCGCGTACCTTGTGTGTACTGGCTCCAATGGTGCTGCCCGACGGCCGGCCCGACCAGCCGGCCCTCCGTGAGGGGATAGGGGAGTTGCCGCAGGGGCATGTGCCGTGAGTGTACGCAGAGTGATCCCCGAGATGAGGGAAGGATCCCCTTTGGCTGCCTCGCGCACCTCTGCACCAACTGCTGCTGACATCGCCGCGCGCACCGCGTCGCGCCGAATCAACTTCGCCAAGATCGCCGAGCCGATGCAGGCTCCGAACCTTCTCGGCCTGCAGACCGAGAGCTTCGACTGGCTCGTGGGCAACGAGAAGTGGCGCGCCCGGGTGGACGCCGCCAACGCCGCCCAGCCGGGCTCGCTGCCGGAGACCTCCGGGCTGGAGGAGATCTTCGACGAGATCTCACCGATTGAGGACTTCGGCCAGACGATGGCGCTGTCCTTCCATGACCACCGCTTCGAAGAGCCGAAGTACACCGCCGAGGAGTGCCAGGAGAAGGACCTGACCTACTCCGCGCCGCTGTACGTGGTGGCGGACTTCGAGAACTTCACCACCGGTGAGATCAAGTCCCAGACGGTCTTCATGGGTGACTTCCCGCTCATGACGGACAAGGGCACGTTCATCGTCAACGGCTCCGAGCGCGTCGTCGTCTCCCAGCTGGTCCGCTCCCCGGGCGTCTACTTCGAGCGCACCACCGAGAAGGCCTCGGACAAGTACGTCTACAACGTCAAGTTCATCCCCTCGCGCGGCGCCTGGCTGGAGTTCGAGGTGGACAAGAACGACCGCGTGGCCGTGCGTATCGACCGCAAGCGCAAGCAGGACGTCGCCGTCTTCCTGCTCGCCCTGGGCCTGGACGAGGCCGAGATCCGCGAGGAGTTCAAGGACTACCCGGCGCTGACCACGGCCCTGGACGAGGACCGCAAGGTCACCACCCAGGACGAGGCGCTGCTGGACATCTACAAGAAGATCCGCCCCGGTGAGCCGCCGAGCGTCGAGGCCGGCCGCACCCTGCTGGAGAACTTCTACTTCAACGCCAAGCGCTACGACCTGGCCAAGGTCGGCCGCTACAAGATCAACAAGAAGCTCGGCCTGACCGCGGACCTGAACGAGTCCGTGCTGCGCATCGAGGACATCGTCGCCGCCATCAAGTACCTGCTCGCCCTGCACGCCGGCGCGGAGACCATTGAGGGTGTGCGCGACGGTGAGATCGTCGACGTCGCCGTCGAGTACGACGACATCGACCACCTCGGCAACCGCCGCATCCGCGCCGTCGGCGAGCTCATCCAGGCACAGGTGCGTACCGGCATGAGCCGCATGGAGCGGCAGGTGCGCGAGCGCATGACCACCCAGGACGTCGAGGCGATCACCCCGAACACCCTGATCAACATCCGGCCCGTCACGGCCGCGATCAAGGAGTTCTTCGGCACCAGCCAGCTGTCCCAGTTCATGGACCAGAACAACCCGCTGGCCGGCCTGACCCACAAGCGGCGCCTGTCCGCCCTCGGTCCCGGTGGTCTGTCGCGTGAGCGCGCCTCCATGGAGGTCCGCGACGTGCACACCTCCCACTACGGGCGCATGTGCCCCATCGAGTCCCCGGAGGGCCCGAACATCGGCCTGATCGGCTCGCTGGCCACCTTCGGGCGCATCAACCCCTTCGGCTTCATCGAGACCCCCTACCGGGTGGTGCGCGACGGCCAGGTCACCGATGAGACCCACTACCTCACCGCCGACGACGAGGACCGCCACGTCATCGCCCAGGCGAACGTGGAGCTCACCGCGGACGGGCACTTCGCCGAGGACCACGTGCTGTGCCGCGTCACCGGCGGCGAGCCCGCCCTGGTGCCGGCCTCGCAGGTGGACCTCATGGACGTCTCCCCGCGGCAGATGGTCTCCGTGGGTACCTCACTGATCCCCTTCCTCGAGCACGACGACGCCAACCGCGCGCTCATGGGCGCCAACATGCAGCGCCAGGCCGTGCCGCTGATCCGCCCCGACGCTCCGCTCGTGGGCACGGGCATGGAGCGGCGCACGGCCGTGGACGCCGGTGACGTGCTGGTCGCCTCCAATGCCGGCGTGGTCACCGAGGTGTGCGCCGACTTCGTGCGGGTGGCCAACGACGACGGCACCGAGACCGTCTACAAGGTGGCCAAGTTCCGCCGCTCCAACCAGGGCAACTGCTACAACCAGCGCGTGGTCGCCTCCGAGGGTGAGCGCGTGGAGGTCGGCTCCGTGCTGGCGGACGGCCCGGCCACCGCCGACGGCGACCTGGCCCTGGGCCAGAACCTCCTGGTCGCCTTCATGACCTGGGAGGGCCTGAACTACGAGGACGCGATCATCGTGTCCCAGCGCGTGGTCGCCGAGGACGTTCTGACCTCGATCCACATCGAGGAGCACGAGGTCGACGCCCGCGACACCAAGCTCGGTGCCGAGGAGATCACCCGCGACATCCCCAACGTCTCCGAGGAGGCGCTGGCCAACCTGGACGAGCGCGGCATCATCCGCATCGGCGCCGAGGTCCGCAGCGGCGACATCCTGGTCGGGAAGGTCACCCCCAAGGGTGAGACCGAGCTGACCAGCGAGGAGCGGCTGCTGCGTGCGATCTTCGGGGAGAAGGCCCGCGAGGTGCGCGACACCTCCCTGCGCGTTCCCCACGGCGAGTACGGCATCGTCACCGGCGTGCGCGAGTTCGACGCCTCCTCCGAGGACGCCGAGCTGCCCGCCGGCGTGAACCGGATGGTGCGCGTGTACATCGCCCAGCGCCGCAAGATCACCGTGGGTGACAAGCTCTCCGGCCGCCACGGCAACAAGGGCGTCATCTCCAAGATCCTCCCCGTGGAGGACATGCCCTTCCTCGCCGACGGCACCCCGGTTGACGTCATCCTCAACCCGCTGGGAGTGCCCAGCCGTATGAACGTCGGTCAGGTGCTTGAGCTGCACCTGGGCTGGGTCGCCTCCCGCGGCTGGGACGCCTCCGCTGCTCGCGCCGCCGGTGCCGAGTGGGCCCGGCGCCTGCCCGAGAACGGCGTGTCCGCCGAGCCCCGCACCCCGGTGGCCACCCCGGTGTTCGACGGCGTGCGCGACGACGAGCTCATGGGCCTGCTGGACTCCACCCTGCCGGGCCGGGACGGCGTGCAGCTGGTGCGCCCCGACGGCAAGGCGCAGCTGTTCGACGGTCGTTCGGGCGAGCCCTTCCCATACCCGATCTCGGTCGGCTACATGTACATCCTCAAGCTCCACCACCTCGTGGATGACAAGATCCACGCCCGCTCCACCGGTCCGTACTCGATGATCACCCAGCAGCCGCTGGGTGGTAAGGCGCAGTTCGGCGGCCAGCGCTTCGGCGAGATGGAGGTGTGGGCCATGGAGGCCTACGGCGCCGCCCACGCCCTCCAGGAGCTGCTGACCGTCAAGTCCGACGACGTGGCGGGCCGCGTGAAGGTGTACGAGGCCATCGTCAAGGGCGAGGACATCCCCGAGCCCGGCATCCCCGAGTCCTTCAAGGTGCTCATGAAGGAGATGCAGTCGCTGTGCCTGAACGTCGAGGCCCTGGATGCCGAGGGCAATGCCATCGGCCTGGACGACAACGAGGACGACGGCCGGCGCGCCTCCGAGGAGCTCGGCTTCGACCTGGGTCGTCGCCCCGGCGGCAACGCCGTGACGGTGGACGAGATCTGACCCCCAATGGCTCCGGGGGGAGTACCGCCCGTACTCCTCCCGGAGACCACCGGACCCGGTGGCGCCGTGGAACCGCGGCACCGGGGACCCCTAAATCTTTGAGCTGACCACTCTGATTCGGAAGTAGGAACTGTGCTCGACGCCAACGTGTTCGACAGGATCCAGCTCGGCCTTGCCACCGCCGAGGACATCAAGTCCTGGTCGCATGGCGAGGTCAAGAAGCCCGAGACCATCAACTACCGCACTCTCAAGCCGGAGAAGGACGGCCTCTTCTGCGAGAAGATCTTCGGCCCCACCCGCGACTGGGAGTGCGCCTGCGGCAAGTACAAGCGCGTGCGCTACAAGGGCATCGTGTGCGAGCGCTGCGGGGTTGAGGTCACCCGCTCCAAGGTGCGCCGTGAGCGCATGGCCCACATCAAGCTGGCCGCGCCGGTGACCCACATCTGGTACTTCAAGGGCGTGCCCTCCCGCCTGGGCTACCTGCTCAACCTGGCCCCCAAGGACCTGGAGAAGGTCATCTACTTCGCCGCCCACATGGTGACCGAGGTGGACGAGGAGGCCCGCCACGACGACCTGCCCTCGCTGCGCAACGAGTTCGAGGTCAAGAAGCAGCACGTGGAGGAGGCCGGACAGGCCGATATCGAGGCCCGCCAGCGGCGTCTCGAGGAGGACCTCGCCCAGCTTGAGGCCGAGGGCGCCGAGCAGGCGCAGCGGGACAAGGCCCGTAAGACCGCCGAGCGGGAGATGGCCTCCCTGCGCCGCAAGAACACCCGCACCCTGGAGCACATGGACAAGGTGTGGGACCGCTTCGTGTCCCTCAAGGTCGGCGACCTCGAGGGCGACGAGGTCCTTTACCGCGACATGGCCGCCGACTACGGCATCTACTTCAAGGGCGCCATGGGCGCGGAGGCCATTCAGGACCGCCTGCGCACCTTCGACCTGGAGGCCGAGGCCGCCGCGCTGACCGAGATCGTCGAGTCCGGCACCGGTCAGCGCAAGACGCGCGCCATTAAGCGGCTGAAGGTCATCAACGCCTTCCGTGTGACCGGCACCGCCCCCGAGGCGATGGTGCTGGACAACATTCCGGTGATCCCCCCGGACCTGCGCCCCATGGTGCAGCTGGACGGTGGTCGCTTCGCGACCTCCGACCTGAATGACCTGTACCGCCGTGTCATCAACCGCAACAACCGGCTCAAGCGGCTGATGGACCTGGGTGCCCCGACGATCATCGTCAACAACGAGAAGCGCATGCTGCAGGACGCCGTCGACGCCCTGTTCGACAACGGCCGCCGTGGCCGTCCCGTGACCGGCGTGGGCAACCGTCCGCTGAAGTCGCTGTCCGACATGCTCAAGGGCAAGCAGGGCCGTTTCCGTCAGAACCTGCTGGGCAAGCGCGTGGACTACTCGGGCCGTTCCGTCATCGTCGTCGGCCCGCAGCTGAAGCTGCACCAGTGCGGTCTGCCCAGCCAGATGGCCCTGGAGCTGTTCAAGCCCTTCGTGATGAAGCGGCTGGTGGAGCTAAAGGAGGCGCAGAACGTCAAGGCCGCCAAGCGGATGGTCGAGCGCGCCAACCCGAAGGTCTGGGACGTGCTGGCCGAGGTCATCCGGGAGCACCCGGTGCTGCTCAACCGCGCCCCCACGCTGCACCGCCTGGGTATCCAGGCCTTCGAGCCGCAGCTGATCGAGGGCAAGGCCATCCAGCTGCACCCGCTGGTGTGCGGCGCCTTCAACGCGGACTTCGACGGCGACCAGATGGCGGTGCACCTGCCGCTGGGTGCCGAGGCGCAGGCCGAGGCCCGCATCCTGATGCTCTCGAGCAACAACATCCTCAAGCCCTCCGACGGGCGCCCGGTGACCATGCCCAGCCAGGACATGATCATCGGCACCTACTACCTCACCCAGGAGCCGGATCCCGCGGTCGAGGTGGCCAAGGATGACAACGGCGAGCCGATCGTCCCGGCCTTCTCCTCCTACGCGGAGGCCGTGATGGCCTACGACTTCGGCAAGCTCGACGTCAACGCGGCCTGCGACATCCGCTTCGAGGAGGGCATCACCGCTCCCGAGGGGTGGCAGCCCCCCGAGAACTGGTCCGAGGGCGATCCGATCACCCTGCGCACCTCCTTCGGCCGGGCACTGTTCAACACGGCGCTGCCGGAGACCTTCCCCTACGTCAACTACACCGTTGACAAGAAGAAGCTCGGCAATATCATCAACACGCTGGCGGAGTCCTACCCGCGCGTGGAGGTGGCCGCCTGCCTGGACGAGCTGAAGGCCAACGGCTTCCACTGGTCCACCTGGTCGGGCATCACCGTGGCATTCGCCGACGTCGTCTCCCCGCCGTCCAAGCCCGAGATCCTGGAGCGCTACGAGGCTCAGGCCGCTGAGATCGAGGAGCAGTTCGAGCTCGGTGCCCTCACCGAGGACGACCGCTACAAGTCGCTGATCGACATCTGGACCAAGGCCACCGACGAGGTCGCCGAGGCCATGCGCGCCAACTTCCCCGAGCGCAATACCGTCTACCAGATGGTGGCGTCCGGTGGTCGTGGTAACTGGGACCAGATCCGCCAGCTCGCCGGCATGCGCGGCCTGGTGGCCGACCCCAAGCAGCGGCTGATCGAGCGCCCGATCGAGTCCAACTACCGGGAGGGCCTGTCCGTCCTGGAGTACTTCATCGCCACCCACGGCGCCCGCAAGGGCCTGGCCGACACGGCGCTGCGTACCGCCGACTCCGGTTACCTGACTCGGCGCCTGGTCGACGTCTCCCAGGACGTGATCGTCCGCGAGGACGACTGCGGCACCCGCAAGGGCCTGACCAAGCGGCTGTTCACCTGGATGGGGGCCGACGGCGAGCGCACCAAGGAGGTCTCCGACATCCTGGAGACCACCGTGTACGGCACCACCCTGGCGCGCGACGCCGTGGACGCCGACGGCAACGTCGTGATCGAGGCCGGCACCGACCTGACCGGCGGCGACATCCGCGCGGCCATTGACGCGGGCATTGAGGAGGTCGTCTGCCGCTCCGTGCTGACCTGCGACTCCGCCGTCGGCACCTGCGCCGCCTGCTACGGCCGCTCGCTGGCCACCGGCAAGCGCGTGGACATCGGTGAGGCGGTCGGCATCATCGCCGCCCAGTCCATCGGTGAGCCCGGTACGCAGCTGACCATGCGCACCTTCCACACCGGTGGTGCCGCCGGTGCCGCCGACATCACGCAGGGTCTGCCCCGCGTCCAGGAGCTGTTCGAGGCCCGTACCCCGAAGGGCGAGGCGGCGGTGGCCGAGGCCGCAGGCACCCTCAAGATCGAGGACGACGCCGACGGCAAGCGTCTGGTCATCACCCGTGACGACGGCGAGGAGGACCTGGTGGTCCCCGTCTCCCGCCGCCAGCGGCTGTTGGTTACCGACGGCGACCACGTCGAGCCGGGCGACGCCCTCACCGAGGGGCCGATCGACCCCAAGAAGATCCTGCGACTGCGCAGCGTGGGCGCCACCCAGCGTCACCTGGTGGACGAGGTCCAGGAGGTCTACCGCTCCCAGGGCGTGGACATCCACTCCAAGCACATCGAGGTCATTGTGAGGCAGATGCTGCGCCGCGTGACCGTGCTGGACACCGGCGACACCAACCTCCTGCAGGGCGACCTGGTGGACGTCTCCCGCTACCGCGAGGAGAACCGCCGGGTGATGGCGGAGGGTGGCAAGACCGCCTCCGCGCGTACCGAGCTCATGGGCATCACCAAGGCCTCGCTCGCGACCGACTCGTGGCTGAGCGCCGCCTCCTTCCAGGAGACGACGCGCGTGCTCACCGAGGCCGCGATGAGCGGCAAGTCGGACCCGCTGCTGGGCCTTAAGGAGAACGTGATCCTGGGCAAGCTGATCCCCGCCGGCACCGGCCTGGCCCGCTACTCGGACATCGAGGTGGAGCCGACCGAGGAGGTCAAGGCGGAGGTCTTCTCCCGTGCCGGCTACGCCGGCGGGGACGCCTTCAGCATGGGTGACTCGGTGGCGCTGGACGACTTCTCCTTCGGCGGAGACTTCCGCGCGGACTTCTCCGATGACTTCCGCACCGGGTTCAACGCCTCCTCGGAGGACTTCCAGTTCTGACGCATAAGCGTTGACGGTCGGTGGGCAGCCACTGAGCCGTCGCCGCATATGACCGGCCCCGGCGAGCCACAGTGCTCGCCGGGGCCGACGCGTCTGCCGGGTAAACGGGCTCTTCCGGTTTAAGGGTGTGGTGGGGTGGTCGCGGGTGCGTGTGTGAGGGTGGTGGGTGTGGGTCGAGGTCCCCGATGATTGGGAGTCGCTTAACACCACCGATCACGGAGACCTCGACATGGCTGAGTACTGCCTTCACTGTTCCTGATCTTGCTAGTTTCCTGGGCCTGGACGGCCTGGGACTGACCGTGACTGGTCAGCGGATAACGCCTGATGAGGCGCTGGTGGAGTGCCGGCTGCAGGTCTTGGAGGAGGATGTGTTCTGCCGGCGGTGTGGAGCCCAGGGCGTGGCGGTGGGGACCGTGGCCAGGCGCCTGGCGCATGTGCCGGTGGGGTGGCGGCCCACGCACCTGCTGGTCCGGTTGCGGCGGTGGCGCTGCCAGGGCTGCGAACGCGTGTGGCGTCAGGACGCGTCTCGGGCCGCGGCCAAGCGGGCTGTGTTGACCCGGGCGGCGGTGGACTGGGCGATCCGGGCCGTGGGGGTGGAGTTCATGTCTGTGGCTCGTGTGGCGGCAGCGCTGGGGGTGTCATGGCACACCGAGGGCGACGCCATCCTGGAGCGGGCCAAGGACCGCTTGATCAATGATCCTGGACGTCTGGACATGGTCGAAGGCCGCACCCGAGCAGGTCTTCAAGCAATGGCTCCAGGACCAGTCCGAGACGTTCCGCAGGGGCGTGCAGGTGGTTGCCATGGACGGCTTCACAGGTTTCAAGACCGCCGCTGCCGAGGCCCTACCTCAGGCGACCGAGGTCATGGACCCCTTCCCGCGTAGTAGCGCTGGCCGGTGACAAGCTCGATGAGTGCCGCCGCCGCACCCAGCGCGAGACCACCGGCCGTAGGGGCCGTAAGGATGATCCCCTGTACAAGGCCCGCAGGCTGCTGCGCACCGGGGCGGGCCTGGTAACCGACAGCGGCTGGGACCGGCTCGAACAACTGTTTGCCGACCCCCAGAACACGCCGGTAGAGGTGATGTGGGGCGTGCACCAGAAGATCATGGCCGCCTACCGCGCCAAGACCCCCGCCGAAGGCAAGCAGCTGATGAGCAAGGTCATCGACTCGCTCAAGGCCGGTGTGCCTGACGCCCTGGAAGAGCTGAAGTCGCTGGGCAAGACCCTCACCAACAGGCGTGGTGACATCATCGCCTACTTCGACCATCCCGGTACCTCCAACGGCCCCACCGAGAACACCAACGGCCGCCTGGAGCACCTACGGGGCATCGCCCTGGGCTTCCGAAACCTGACCAACTACACCATCCGCAGCCTCATCCATGCCGGCGGCTTCCGCAACCAGCTACTACACCCTTAAACCGGAAGAGCCGGTTTTTCCGTGTTATCGGCGCGAGTGCGTGGCTTTAGGGGCTCTTCCGGTTTGAGAGTGGGGCTCGGGGAGTGCGGGTGGGCAGGCGCGGGTGGCGTTGGCGTTGGGCGGTGGATGGTTGGCGGGTGGTTAGGGTCCGGTCGGGTGGACGCCCCCGGGGGCGGCGCACGCTCAGCCATCTCACCGCCCTGACCGGACAGCGAGTTTTGCCCGATATTTCAACATTCTTGGTTTTGGGTCGAAGGAGGCCGGTCGGCTCCTACGTGCGCCGCAGGGGTCGGCGCACGTAGGAGCCGACTGCACCGTTCACCGGCTGAGGTGTTTTCCGCATGATTCCGCCAAATCCCTAAAACAGCGCCACAACTGAGCGTGCGGCGCGCTCGTCGCCGGGCCCACCCGCGCACAGGTCCGGCTCCCGGCACTTGGGAACACGGCAGCGGGAACAGCCCGAGGCCGCACAGGCGGTGCACCCACGGTTGCGAACGAGCCACCGGCACCAGCACGGCCAGCACCACTCCCGCCGAACCTGGAACATCCACTGCGGCCTACGCCCAGGATCGGCCCACCAAAACCACCCCACACCCCCAAAGCGGAAGCGCCGGTAAACGGTGCCGGTCTCACCGTACGCACAGCAATTGCGACGACCGACAACATATGTCTCGATACCGCATCGTCAACTGTGCCCGAACCCTAAAGGTAATCGACGACCAAAACCCCGATTCCCCCCGACTCCGCGCCCGATGCCGGAGCCGCACCCGGGGCGACGGCAGCACCGCAGCAGCCGACGGCCCCTGGCGTCCTCAACGCCGCCCTGATGCCGCTGACCCGTGGGCCCGCGCTCGCAACCGTGGGACTGACGGCGCTGGTGGTATTCGGCACCGCGCTGCTGTCTGCGGTCCTGTTACTGGCCGGAGTCAGCATGACCGGTGACGAGGACCTGCCCGTCACCGCCGAGCTGTCGCTGGACGGCGAACGGTTCGAGGTGCCCCTCGCGGTGAGGGCCGGGGACAAGGACTTCGGCCTGCTGAACAACTGGGAGAGCGGCACCCCGCTCATCCGCGCGATCACGCTGCAGTCCGACTCGCTCGATACCGTCACCTGCGGTGGCACCGAAGTGACCCTGGAGGACGCCGACTACATGGGCGCATCGGCGACGCAGTACGTCTACTTCGGCGTTTACGCGCTGGGCGTCGATGAGACCAAGCCGGACTACCTGGAACCGGACACCGATTCGGTGACGGTGGGCGGCTCGTCTGGCACCACTGTAGAGGTGGAGGCAGAGGCCACCGAAACGCTGAACAATCTGGTGCTGGACGCGGTCAATGCCCCGGCAACCGCATGCGTCACCCCGCCCGGGAACAGGACGGGGGTGAACCCACGATCACCGTGACCGGCTCCGCCCCGTACTACGGCATGTGAGGCCACGGCGCACGTGCCTGAAGCGGCCGGCCCCGGCAAGTCGGAGTGCTCGCCGGGGCCGGCCAGTTGGTGAGGCTATTCGAGACGGGCACTCGCGTGCCGGTGACATGCTGTACTGTCACGAGCGAGCGCGGATGGCCGTGCAGAGTTGTACCCGAGCCGACACTGCGACGAGAGCCCTGAGCAGGAGGACGCGATGGACATTATTCCCGGTGATGGGGCGAATGCCGCCTCCTCCCCTGAAACCAGCCCGGAACGGCTCGAGGAGCTTGCCGACAACTACCCGGAGCTGCATGCGCGAATCGTGGTGAATCCGGCATGCCCGGAGGGCCTGCGCCAGTGGATCCTGTCGCTCGGTTCGTCCGAGGTGCGGCGTGCGTGGGAGCAGCACCGCAGCGCGCAACAGCCCCAGCAGCCGACCGGTGGTCCCATGCCCCCGGCGGCGGGGCCGGTGCCGCCGCAGCCCGAGGTACCGCCCCGGCCCATGGCGCAGCAGAAGCGCAACCGGGGCCCGCGAGCGATCCTGGTGCTCGTGCTGGTCCTGGTCGCGCTCTACATGCTTTACCAGTGCGCCTACGGGGTGCTTACCACGCTCAGCGACAACCGGCACTCGGGCACCGCCGTCGACACACCCGATCCGTCGGTCGGGGATCTGGTCCGGCCGGCCCCTGAGGGTGCCGTCGACGCCTTCTGGCTCCAGAGCCCCTCACAGAACATCTCCTGCGAACTCCACGACGACATCGTGGGGTGCTCGGTGGCGGAGCGGTACTACGTCGAGGCCGGCCAGGAGGACTGCAGCCAGTCCCTGTTCTCCATCGGTGTTGCCGACGGCGAGGCCTCGCTCAGCTGCGGGAATGATTTCATCGGCAGTGCCGGGGGTGAGCTGATTACGCTGGAGTACGGGTCAACCGCGGCTAACGACACCTTCGCCTGCACCTCCGAGGAGAGCGGGATGACCTGCTGGAATCAGGTCACCGGTTCCGGGTTCACCGTCTCTCGAAACGGCTATTCCGTGTTCTGAGGACTGCCGTGCCCTGACCGGTGCTGATCGTCGGCTGTGGGGACGCTGAAAGTACTACGCTTAGGTCTTGGGTTGTCGGCCGCTCGGTCGTCGCTCGGATGATGCACCTTGCGGGTGTGCCTTGGGCCGCCCTGAGCCTGGAAGGAACTCGTCTACGATGATGCGGCCAGAATCTAGCTCTCCAGCTCTCGGGGCGTGGCAGAGCCAATCAGGGACGGAGGCGTCGCCGTCGGCCGCTGCCCCGCCCCCGCAGTCCGCAGCTGCTTTCGGGACCGACGCGCCGCAGGAGGGCAGGGCGTCGTCCGCCGCCTTCGGGGACGGCGGGGGGCCTGCCGCCGGGTACTCGACGACGAGCGCCCCGGTGGGCCTGCTCGTCGGCTCCCTGGCCGCGTCGGCCCTGTCCCTGGTGCTCGCGGGCCTGTTCGAGCAGATCGTCGTCGCCGCAGTCGCGTGGGTACTCGCCGCGCTGTTCGGCATGGGGCTGGCGACGTTCTTCGTGGTGAAGGACACTCAGAGGCAGGCGAACCCGTGGTACCTCTACAAGAAGACCCCCGCCCTGCTCCACCGGATCAGCGTGGTGGCGGCCGTCCTCGCCGTCGCCGTCGCGGCCGTGCGGATCGCCCTGTACGTGGGGAGGCTGTGAGCGTGCTACGACACGTGTTCCGCCGCAGGGGGATCCTGCGCTGCCTGATCGCACTGGTGGGAGCCGTCTGCCTCGGCATGACGCTGCTGTCGACCCCGCCGCGAGCGGTGGCCGACGAGGAGCCGGCCGCTGCGCCGAGGTCGGGGATGGATGACTTCGGAGCCTGCCTGGTCGGGCGGGGAAGCGGGTCCCTGCTGCTGCTCCTGGACCAGTCGGGATCGCTGCGCGAAACCGACCCGGAGGGTACCCGCGTGCAGGCCGCGAGCTATCTGGCCGAGCGCCTCGCCGACTTCTCCGAGCGCAGCGGGGCGGCGGTGAACGTGCGCGTCGCCGGCTTCTCCGACGCCTATGCGCCCGTCGGCGAGTGGACCGGGATCGCCCCGGACAGCGTCGCGGCCGTCAAGCAGTCGATCGAGGCGATCGGCGCGGACATCCGGGACTACGACACCGACTACTGGACCGCGCTGGAGGGGGCCAGGCAGGACCTCGTGGATCATGACCAGTCGGGCTGCCGGGCGATCGCCTGGTTCTCCGACGGCGCCTTCGACCTGGACGTGCGGGACTCGCGTGCGGTCCGTGACGCCATCGGCAGCGAGAAGCCCTACGCGCCGGGCGTATCGCTGGACGATGAGGCCGGCGTGGCGCGGGCGGAGGCCGCAGGTGTCGCGGACCTGTGCCGCGACACCGGGCTCGCCGATCAGCTCCGCGGCTCGGGCGTGGTGCTTGTGGGCATAGGCCTGGAGTCGGGCGACACCGACCTGACGCTGATGCGCAGGGTGACGCTCGCCGGAGGCGATAACGGCGCATCCGCCGGGCTTGAGGCATGCGGAGCCCTGTCCTCCCCGCCGGGCGCCTTCTACACCGCGGACGGCATCGACCAGCTCCTGCTCGCATTCGACGCGATCGGGACCCCCGGGGACACGGTCCGCTCGTCCTCGGTGGAGATCTGCCAGGGACAGGTCTGCGCCGACGGCGAGCTGTCCTTCGTCCTGGACAAGTCGGTTGACACGGTGCACGTGCTGGCCACAACGGACGTGGATGACCTGGACGCCTACCTGTACCCGCCGGGGGCGTCTGCGCCGACGATCCTTTCGGCGCAGCAGGGCGATGCTCAGCCCGCCGACGGCATCAGCTATCAGTGGCGCACGCGGCGCACACTGGAGGTCGACCTTGACGCGGCCACCTCCAAGGCATGGGACGGGCAGTGGCGGATAGCCTTCGTCGACACCAGGGCCCAGTCCCAGGACAAGCAGGTGCATGTGAACCTGCACCTGACGTCACCGCTCACGCTGAGCTGGAAGGACCTGGAGACCACCACGCTGCGCCAGGGAGAGAGCGTGGACGCCACCATTGCGCTGCTGTCCCGTGTCGACGGCGATGTGGTGCAGGCGGACAAGTTCACCGGCTCGGTCTCCTACTCGGTGACCCTCACCGACGCCGCGGGGGAGGACCACGCGCTGCTGCACTCGGACGACCTGAGCGACATCGAGCAGCCGGTGGAGCTCGCAATCGGCGAGGACGTCGCCGTGGGCGCCGGAACCGTAACGACCTCCGTGACGGTGACGACGGCGGCTGCGACCGACGGCGGGAGGACGATTCCGGGCACGCAGCTGGACCCGACCATCAGCTCGGTCCCGGTGACCGTGAACCCGCCGTCGAACTACCCCGAGCTGGGTGCCAGGATCGACTTCGGAAGACTCGAGAAGGAGACGACCGCGACGGCCGAGCTGGGCATCACCGGTCCCGGATGCGTCTGGGTGGGGGCGGATTCGCTCAAGGTCACGGGCGCCCCCCAGGGGGCCGGCGACATCACGGTGAGCGCCGCGGCCTCCACGCCCGAGCAGTGCGTAAGCGCGGCTGACGGCGTCAAGGCATCGCTCCCGCTCACGCTGAGCGTCGGCGGTCAGGCCAACGGTGCCGTGACGGGTACCGTCAAGGTCTCGGTCTCGCCGCTGGACGAACCCGACCGGGTGCAGGTCATCGAGGTCCCCATGACCGCGGAGATGCGCCGGCCGCTCAACGTCGCCACCACGTGGAGCACCTTCGCCATCGCCCTGGTCGCGGGCATCGGCATTCCCCTGGCGCTGCTCTACCTGTTCAAGTCGCTGTCGGCACGAATCCCCGCGGGAACACTGATCGCCGGGACGAAGGTGGTCGAGGTTCCGCAGGCCGGCGGCGTCGGCTCCATCGACTTCGGCCCCGAGGACCTGACGATGCACTCCCTGCCCCGGCGGCAGCGCGAGTACTCGCTTGCGGGCTACCGCCTGCGGGCGGTGGCGGGGGCGTCCCCCACCGCGCCGCCCTACGTGATCCTGGCCGATGCCGCGGCCCCGTCCGTATCCGGCGCGGCCGGCGGCGCGCGCAACAACCGGGCGGTCCTGCCGCTGGCGGTGCGCGGAAACTGGATCGCCGTCCTCGATCAGCCCGACTCGCCCCAGCACGTGACGCTGCTGGTACTGCTCGCCTCGGCGGCCCCGGAGGCGATTGAGAAGGTGGTGGCCGACGCCAGAGAGCACCTGGGGACGGCGGTCGCCTCGGTTAGTCCGCCGGTGCGCCAGGATGAGGACGGCCGGCCCGCCGACGCGTCCGGCACCGAGGGGACGAAGCCGGCGGGGGCAGCGCCCTTCGGCGACTCCTCCCCATTCGGGGGCTCATCCCCATTCGGGGACTCCTCACCCTTCGATGACTCCTCCCCGTTCGGATAGTGACATACCGCGCACCGAGTGGTCGCACAGGCTAGCTTGGGCGGTGAAGGACCGCGCCGACCTCCCGACGAGACCGCGGGTGGAAAGGACTACGGATTATGTACAAGGTTCTGGTCATCGGATGCGGTGGCTCGGGCGCCAAGACACTGGCGTACATGATGGATCAGCTGCGCGCCGACCTCGCGGTGCACGGCATCGGGGAGATACCCGAGTGCTGGCAGTTCCTGAACGTCGACACCCCGCTCCAGGAGGAGGCCGGCGAGAACGTCGGAACCGTGAGCCAGCAGGGAGGCGCATACGTCGCCTGCGGCGTCGCCTCCGGCGCCTACTCCGTGGTCGACCAGGCGCTGACGGGCCGGGTGCAGCAGAACTCCCCGGCGGGGCTGCGGCACCTGGCTACGTGGATGCCGCGCCGCCCCCGGGACGTCGCCTTCCCCGTCACGGTCGGCGCGGGGCAGTTCCGTGGCATCGGCCGCCTGCTCGTGCTCACCAAGCTGGACGAGGTTTCGCGTGCGGTGCAGTCCTGCCTGGCACGCATGGCCGATCCGAAGGCGCAGGATGAGGCCGCGCGCGTCTGCGCCAAGGTGCCGGGTGCGGGGGAGCCCCCGAAGCCCGACGCGCCGCCCATGGTGCTCGTCATCTCCTCAATGGCCGGAGGATCCGGTGCCTCAATGACACTGGACGTGTGCCGCCTGGTGGCCGGCGTCCAGACGACGCCCGCGATCGATCCGCAGCTGATCTCGGTCTTCCTGTACACCGCCGAGGCCTTCGGCTCGGTTCAGGACGATATGCGTACCGGCATGCCCGGCAACACCCTGGCCATGCTGGGGGAGATCGTCGCCGCCCAGGCGGGGGCGGAGGGCCGGGCCGCGGGCCTCGACGAGGAGCTGTACGCCTGCTTCGGCATCACCGGCCGCGCGGGCCGCGCCTTCAAGCGGGTGACCCCCATCGGGATCAAGGCCGGCGGGACCGGGGCCGTCTTCGGGGACGGCTCGGCGGAGGACGTGTTCCGCGGCATGGGGCGCGGGCTGGCGCGCTACATCGCCTCCCCGGCCTTCAACGACTACGTGTCCTACGACATCGCCAACGGCGTGAACGTCTCCAGCAAGGAGTACGTCAGCTGGGGAGTGGACGCGACCGACACGGCCTGGAGCTCCTTCGGGTACGCCTCTCTGAGCACGGGGCGGGACCGCTACGCGGAGTACGCCGCCCAGCGGATCGCCCGGCGCTGCGTGGACCACGTGCTGGACGGCTTCCGCCGCCCGGGCGTGAACGTCGGCGACACGCAGGCACTCAGCGACCTGTGGAGCACCAACCGCGCGCTGGAGCTGGAGCGGATCGGACTGCCGACGGCCTCCGGGACGAACATCGTCGGGGTGTCGGGAGCCGCGGACCAGGAGGCGCTGATGTGGCTTGCGTCCGCGCAGGCCAGCCGGGTGGTCAACAATGACACGATCGTGTCCCGGATGCGGGACGTGGTGGACGGCCTGTTCGCCCGGCGGATCGCGCTCGGCGACGGCGTGACCGCCGCCGCACTGGCCGATGCGCTCAGCGACTGGCTGCGCGGCCAGACCCCGGCGGTCTCCGCACAGCTGGAGGCCATCGCGCGGGACCTGGCGCGCGCACGCGCCGAGGAGATCGCCGCCCGGCTGGCGGACACGGTCCGCCTCAACATCTCCGAGTTCGGTCTTCCCTACGCGCTTACGGTGCTGGACCATCTGCGGCGTCCTGGCGGCGAGCTGCTCAGCCTCGCGGAGCGCCTGGCCGGCGCGGTGACGCAGCGCCCGGACACTCCGCTGGGCCTGCCCCGGGAGCTGTCCCAGCAGCTGGCATCCATGAGCCACAAGGGGTCCTTGTCGTCGCAGGCGCAGCAGGAGGTCATGAACCAGCTGCGTGCTTCCCTGGTCAGGCGGCTCGCGCAGTGGGTGGGCTGCACCACGGCCGTGTACCTGGCGCCCGCGCTGCGGGACATGGCCGACTCGGTGGTCGCGCCGCTTGAGACGGCGCTGAACGACGCCCGCCGGGTACTGGAGGCCGCGCGCAGCGACCGGCACAACGCCGTCGGCGTGGCCGACGTGGCCACCGACTTGTACGCCGCCTGGCCCGAGGAGGCGCCGGAGGGCCAGGAGCGGACGGCCGTGGTTCCCGCCAGGTTCTCGACGGCCCACAACGAGGTCGTCCTCCTGGATGTCAATGACTATCCCGCCTACTTCTCCGAGCACGTGCGTGATGCCGCCCCGGGCGACTCGGACAACCCGTACATGGCGGTGGTCAGGGCCGTGGTTACCGGCCGCTGGGCGCAGGGGGCCGGCGATCCCGCTCCCGATGACCTGCTGAGCACCTCCGGCTGGGTGCCGCGGGGGCTTCAGCTGGCCGCTCAGGGCGAGGTGCCCACCCCGGCGCGCGCCACGGTGCGGCTACAGCCCGGAGTGCTGCTCGAGCGGGCGCGGGCCTTCGTCGCCCGCCGCGGCGAGGCCTTCGAGCAGTTCACCTCGCAGTCGCTGCGCGGCTACCTCAACGACGACTCGGTGGGGGAGCACGCTCGTTCCGAGCGCTCCGCCGCCGTACTGGCGGGGTTGCGGCGGACCCTGGAGATGGCGCGCCCGCTGGTGGAGATCGACCCGCAGGTCTACGCCCGGCTGCACGACGGCCAGCCGCCCCGCCTGTCCTTCACCTTCTCGACGATTCCCTTCCGCAACCACCAAGTCGCCGACGACTTCCTCGACTACCTCGGGCACAACACCTCCTTCGCCACGGACCTGGTGGTCAAGAACGCCCAGCTGCGCCTGGGGGACGACGACGTGGCGCGGGTCGATGTGTTCGGCTCCTACCCGCGCACCCTGCCGGCCGCGTACTCGGGACTGCTCAAGTCCGTGGCGGACCGGTGGGACGCCGTCTCCGGATCGGCCGGCGGGCGCGAGTCCTTCTGGCAGTTCCGGCGCGCGCGCCCGCTGCCCGGCGGCGTGCCGATGGGCGACGACGAGCGCCGCGCCATCATCCGCGGATGGTGGGCGGCGACACTGGCCGGAGGAATCGACCGGGACCCCTGGCGCACCGCCACCGATACCCGGCCGGTCCGGGTGTGGGACCGTGCTGAGGGCGAGTGGGTCGCCTTCCCCGCGCCCATGCTGACCCCGCCGTCCCGGATGATCGCCCCGAATGCCTGGCTGCCGGCGATTCTGGAGTCCACCCTGCTGGCCTACCTGCGGATCGGCCGCGACGGCCTGGAGGTGTTCCGGCCCTGGAGCGTGCTGCGCCGCTGGGCCGACGACGGCGCCAACCAGCACCAGGAGGCCTTCGGCAGGGACACTCCCGTGCAGAGCATGCTGGCCGAACTGCTCGGTCGGGGGGCCGTTGACGGCCTCACCCCGGGAGTCGACCTGGAGGATGCGCGCAGTGCCGAAGAGCGCCGGGAGAGGCTGCTGGCCTACTGCGACGCGATCTTGGCGGATCTCGACCAGAACTACCTTCCCGGGGAGGGCAAGGCGGACGCACCCGGGCACTGGACCAACTTCCACCGCCGTGAACTGGTGGAGACCACGCCGCTGAGCGTCGACCTGGCGGCGGAGATGAGCGCCGAGCTGCGCGCGGTCCGAGAAGACCTGGCGCAGGTGGCGCCCGTCGACGCCGTCGGCGGCACCCGGGCAGTGACGGACGGGCTGGAGTACTGAGCATGGTCACCGTGCCTACCGCAGACAAGACGCCCGGGAACGCGGTAACCGTCTACATCGCCCCGAAGAGCCAGCGGCCGCTGCTCGGAGCCCTGACGGACCTGTCCGCCGCCGGGCTGCTGGCACCCTTCCACTGGATCGAGTCGCCGCCCGACCCGGCCGCGGATCCCGCACAACGAGATCCGCTGATGCTCACGGTGGACCAGGGCCGGGTGTCGACCCAGCGCTTCTCCCGGGCCGTGAATCGGCACGCGGTCGAGACCGTGCGGCTGGTAGTCGTAGTCCCCGTCGGGCATGAGGCGCGTGACGCCCTGTCCGCCATTGCGGAGCTCCACTTCCAGGGGCTGGGCATACCCGGGCGGGCTCGCCGCGAGTGCGTGCGGGTGCTGGTGCCCTGGTCCGCCGAGCCCATTCCCGGTGAGCTGGGGCACCAGGGCTGGCACAACGTGATGCTGTCGCCCGAGGCCTCGGCCGATCCGGCCTTCACCGTCTCCGGCTGGTGGCTGACCCCGGAGCTGATTCCCGGATCCGCCGCCGTGGGCCTGGCCGTGCAGGGCGGGATCACGGGCGCGGTCAGCGCGGCCCCCGAAGACGGCCAGCGCGCATCCACCTCCGACTACGTCAAGGTCACCCGCACCTTCGTGCGGGTCACCGATGCGCAGGCGGTCGAGCAGTCATTGCGGGCCCAAGTCACCTCCATCGGGGCGCGCTACCCGCAGCCGGTCCGCTCCGACACCGGCGTGCCGGTCTCGGCCTTCCCCGATCCCGGGGGGCGAGTGGTACAGGCCGCCGTCGCCTGGGAGCGGCGTCACCGCGGCCACCTGCGCCGCCCGGCGGCGAAGCCGGCCGCGGCGCCGGCGCAGCGGTCCATGGGGGCGTGGGCGCTGGTGAAGATGTTCTTCGCATTCCTGCTCAAGGCGCTCGCGGGCGCTCCGGGGGACTGGCTGCGCAAGCAGATCGTCGGGATCAAGGCGGGTATCGCCGGCTCCGTCTCGGCGGCAGTCTTCGGACCCGACTCGCCCGTACGCGTCGTCGTCGGCGGGGTGGACGCCAGTGGAGTGCCGGCGAGCTGGCAGGAGCTGTCCCGCGCCGCGGCCCGGGCCAGCGCCTCACTGCCCGAGGAGTTCCCCCGTGCGCCGCAGGCCGCAGCACGTGACTTCGGCGGGCTGTGGCATGACCTCGTCAGCGGTGCGCGCGCCCTGCTGGACGGATCCGGCTGTGAGGAGCTGCACCTGGAGGCCTACGAGGGCTACGTGCCGGAGCGCGACGCGATTGCGACCGGGAGCGAGGGGGAGGGCCGTCTCCGGCTGGATCAGGCCGTCGGCTCGCTGCCCGCCGGCACCGTGCTTCACTCCTGGGACGAGCTGGAGACTCAGCGCGTGGGCCGGGTGCTGCGTCGAGAAGTCGATACCAAGGGGCCGCGCGCCGCACTCGCCCAGCAGTACCTGCAGCAGATCGACGCCTGGCGCGCTCGCAACGGAACGCGCTTCGTGCCGCTGATCGGCCGGGCCATCGCACGTCAGTGGGACTCGGCCAGGGACGACATCCGGGACCTGCAGGCCAAGCTGGATGAACTCCAGGCGCAGGACTTCGGGCCCGCGATTGAGCGCGAGCAGCGAGTCCTGGCGCGGATCCTGAGGATCCTGCTGGCGGTGCTCGCGGTCGCAATCGCGGTGCCACTGGTACTTACCGTGATGGGGCGCATGGACTGGGCGGCGCTTGCGGTGGTGGCCGCCGTCGCCCTGGTCGTCTGGCTGATCGCCTCTGTGGTGACCTTCGCCGTACGCCAGCGGGAGGTCTTCCGGCTCATGTTCCTCACCGAGTCACGGCGGGAGCACCTGCCCGAGCTGGCAACCAATCTCCGCATGGCGATCGAGGACCTGTCCGCCATCGGGGAGGCCTACGCGCAGTTCAACCGGTGGGCGGCGATCGTCACCGAGTTCCTGGCCGACCCCCTGGGCGAGCGTCAGGTCGTCGCCGAGCCGCACAGTCCCGTCGCCGTCCCCCCGGAGCCGTTGCAGTACACGACGGTCGAGGTGGAGCAGCGGCACGCGGCCGATGTGGCCGCCGAGATGCGCAGGCGGGTCTTCACCGTGGGCTGGCTGTCCGAGGCGTGGGACGCCTTCGAGTCGGGCGTGGCCGACGATCTGACGGCGGAGCAGCGGAGCGCCTATAACGCCGGCCACCTGAACCTGCTGAACGAGCCGGGGCACGACGGCTCCGCACTGGCCAACTGGGAGCAGGCGGTGGTGCGCGACGGCGTGCGCTCATCCGCCGGTCAGGACAAGTGGCGGGCCTGCCTGGACCTGCTCGCCGGCTCCTCCGGTCCGCAGCTGGAGCTCGCCGTGATGACCTCCGACGGCGAGCGCCGCGGCTTGGCGGACTACCGCCGGGACCTGTCGGTTCCGGTTGCGCACCCGGTGATCGCGCAGGTACTGGGCCCGGCGGCCCGCGCCACCGGGCGGTCGCTGACCAGCCCGGACCGCCACTGGTTCGCGCAGTCCGCACGCGGGCTGAGCGAGACCATGGTGCTGGCCGCGTCCACGGACCCGCTTCCCTCGACCGAGCTCGTGTTCCCGAGCGCGGTCGGAACCGGAAGCGGCTTCCGGCTGGACGAGCCCGCATACGACGTGCCCGGGCCCTCGGCCTCCGGGCAGGCTCCGGTCCCGGAGCCGACGCCGCATAAGCCGTCCGCTCCCCTGGAGTACTGAGCGCCCGGGCGCCGAACAGATCCCATGCTCCAACCTCTTCCCACGATAAGGACGAACAATGTCGCTCAACTTCCGTGACTTCACTGAGGCAATGACGCAGTGGATCGGTTCCGGGGCCGGGGCACAGGCCAAGGAGATCCTGCGGCCGTCGATGTGGAGGCGCCTGCTGCTCACCGGCCGGGAGGTCGACGGAGCGACGGTATTCGACCCGGATGTGATCACGCAGGAGGTGCTCGAGGGTCGGGGCGAGCTGTACGACGCCGTAGCGCTGCCTCTGGCGCAGATGCTCAATGGCCGCTTCGGGCCGGCGTATCCGGCGGCTCCCTCCACGCAGCCGCCGGATGCGGGGGAGAGCACGACGGCGCCCGTGGGCGCGGACGCGGCGGTGCCGCAGGAGCCGGACCAGGCGCCGCCGAGCAGCCGGGCGCCGGCCGCGGAGGCGGAGGTGCCCGCGGCCGAGTTCGCGTTCCCCGACTACACCTACGAGCGTGAGGACCTGGACGCCGCCGATCAGGGGGACGCGCACATCCCGGTGTCCTGGCAGCGTGTGGACGGCGGACTCCGCTACACCTGGCCGGACCCCGGCGAGGGGGAGACCTTCCGCGTCGTCGTCTCCGACAGCGCCATGCCCTACAACCCCGACGACTTCGAGCAGGTCGCCGTCACCACCGGCACGACTGCCCGCGACGACTCCCCGGCCACGACCGCGGTCCGCTTCGTGACCGTATGGGGGTACGAGCCCCTTGGCGGGGCCGGCGAGCTGGGGCAGCCGCGGCGGGTGGCCAGCGGTGTGGTCATCCACGACCTGGTGGACTGGAAGGTCGAGTTCGACGGCGAGGCCCGCGCCGTCGTCGGCACCTGGGTGCCTCCCACCGCGCCGCCCGGTGCCGCGCTGACGGTGCATACCGCGCGCCTGCCCCAGGACGAGCCGCCGGGACCGCACCTGCGCAGCTCGTCCTGGATGAGCTTCGCACTGCCCAACAACGGCAGCGGATTCCAGGACGCCCGGATCACAGGCGGCAGCCCCTACACCTATGTCGCCGCCGTTGAAGTCGTCATCGACGGCCAGGCCCACACCTCGAGGCCGGTTCCCCGCCGCATCGTCCCCGACATCGTGGTGGAGCCCATTGAGGACTTGCAGGCCGTCCAGGTCCCCGCCACGGACGGCTCCGGCGTGACGCTATCGCTGACCTGGACGCAGAACCCCCTGGCAAGAACCGTGATCTACCGGACGCAGCAGCCGGTCTCGGCGCAGGCGCGGGCAGCGCGGACAATCCCGGAGAGCCAGCTCGCGCAGGCGGGTCTTCCCGATTCGGCGAAGCTCAATACGCGCCTGGCCGCCATAACCGACGGCGACGATCCCGGGCACCGGCGCTATCGGCTCGACCTGGTGGTCTGGCCCGACGGAAGCCAGTGGGACGAGCTGAACCTGACGCCGGTTACGCTGCACTCCGACGCCATGGCCACGATCGGCGCCCCCATCGTGTGCAAGCGCGCGGGCAGGATCAGCAACGCGGTCCTGACCCGGCGCCTGACCTGGGACCTGGTCACCTTCACCTGGCCGGGCGAAGCCGCCTCGGTGCAGATCCGCTTCACTGCACCCGGTGAGTCATTCGACCCGGACTCCACGCCGCTGCTCGACATCACCCGGGACGAGTACCGCGCCAGCGGCGGATGCGTGCTCAGCGGGGGAGTACTGCCCGCCTCCGGGGGCGTGATCCACCTGAACTCGCTCACCTACCTGTCGGGCAGGCGGATAGTCTCCCCGCCGGAGAGCATCGCGGTGCCCCCGCAGTGGGTGTACCAGTACTCCCTGCACTGGCCGGGAGACGCCCGGATCGCCGGCGGTTTCCTGCGGCGGGCCGCGGCGGCCTTCGGGCAGACGCTGGTCGAGCTGCAGCTCACCCCGTTGCAGGGCGTCCAGGCGCAACCGGACGCCGTCGGCGTCGTCCTGGTGCACAACCCGGAGCACTTGCCACTGGATCCCGCGGACGGCCGCAAGGTGGAGTTCTTCCTGGAGCGCCCCACCAAGGACGGCGGGCAGGTCTCCCACACCTCGGTGCTGATTCCCCCGGACGGCAGTGCGACGTCGCTGTGGTTCGACCATGGGCCCCTGGCCCCCGGCTATCTCAGGCTGATGATCGACTCCCCGGCCGCGGCCTCGGTGCGGGCGGGCGGCCAGGACGCGCCCCGCTCCCTGGAGCACTACGCGCTCATCGACCCCGAGCTGAGCAGCCTGTGCAAGGAGCGGTGAGCAGATGCCGTTTCCAAGCCAGGACCACGGCTCGGGACCGTACCGGGCCGACTCACCGCCCGCCTCGCCGGCCCCGCCGCAGGGCGCGCCGGCGTCCTGCTCCCAGTTGCTATACACGAATGTGGACCGCGTAGCCGACGGGCGAGCACTGTCCGGCTGGCAGATCATGGCCGCCTCCGCCGACCTGGGTGAGGAGGAGGCGCAGCGGCTCAGCCGGCTGATCCAGCCGGTGCTCTCCCCGGTCCGCTCACTGTCCTCCTTCCCGACGGCGGAGGAGATCGCGGGTGCGGAGCGCAGGCTGGCGCAGGTGCCGCTGGGCGATGACACCGTCTTCGTGCACACCGCGCCCGCCGGGCTGGATACCACGGGAAGACCCAACACCGTCACCCACCTGCTCCGGCTCGGGCAGGAACCCGCCCCGGTGCTGACCGGGCCGGACCTGTGGCGCTCCAACTGGTGGGTCACCCCATTCGGTGCGGAGAATGTTCGGGCCGCGACCCTCCCCGACCCGCAGGCACTGCGCGCAGGCCCCCTGGATGACGACGCGGTCGCCGACTTCATCGCCGCGGGCCGCAGGGGCCCGGTTCTGGGGGCCATCGCCGATGCACTTGAAGCGGGCCTGGGTGCGGGGCGCGCGGGCGAGCCGCGGCTGGTGGTGGTCGCCTGCGACTCGACCGACGAGGCGGCGGCGTGGACCGCGGCCCTGGCGCGCACCTGCGCCGGCGCGACATTCCGGCGGGTGGGCGTGTCAACGCTGGAGCGCATCGCGGGTGACGGGGATGTGGACGGCCTGCTGCGGCAGGGCATCACATTGGCGTTCGCCCCGCGCGACGACGCCCTGGGAGGGCGGCTCGACCGCGCCAAGTGCCTGGTGATCGACCCGGCCGCGGAGGACTGGCCGGCTCCGGCCGGCGCCTGGGGGCGCCTCGCCCGCGCCGCCGCCGATGACTTGGGGGCGTGGGTCGCGGCCACCGAGTCAATGCGCGACGTACTGTCCGTCCTCCCGGATCACCGGGACCTGACCCCGGCGTGGCCGCTGGCGATGGCGGAGGCCTGCGAGCCGGGCCTGTTCGCGTCCTCCCAGGATGATGCGCTCACCGCCATGGTCGAGCGCGAGCTGGTCGCCTGCCACCCCCGGGCGCTGGCCACCAGCGCCTACCTGACCGCGGTTGTGAACGACCGCGTGCTGGGCTCGACGGTGGACGACCCCGAGTCCTGGTACTCCAAGCTCGCAGCCGTCCCGGCGGGGTCACCCGTTGCGGGCGTCGCGGGAGGCCTGGCCAGGAAGTACCTGGAGACGGCGTCGCGACACCCCGACTGGCTGGCAGCACCACGCACCCGGCGAGAAGACGTCACCCAGCTGCTCCAGGCATGGAGCGCGGCTGCCGGCAATCAAGCAGTGGCTGACACCGTCTTCTCGACTGCCTACCGGGCAGCGGCCGAACAGGCTGACCGCTCGCACGTGGGCGCCGGCGTGCAGGCGGTGGACGCGCTGGTGCGCGACGGCCTGCCCCTGACCGCGGACCTTGCCGCGGCCCTGCTCGGCTCGGCCGCGAGCGCCCTGGTCAATGACTCCGACCCGGACCACCGCGAGCTCCTGGCACTGGATCCGTGCGCGGGCACACGCAGCCGCGTCGCCGCGCTGGTCGACGACCGGCTGCGCGACCTGCACGCCTACGACCCCAAACGCCCCCTGCCGCTGCTGGCGCCCGCGGCGCTGGCGTGGCTCGTGCAGGACCAGGTACTGGTGGGCATGCCCTGGATCGCCCTGGAGGCGGCGGTCAACGGGCTGCGTTCCGAGGCCAACGCGGCCGGCGCCGTCGCCCTGGTGCAGGCGCTGCAGGGGGTGCGTGCCGCACCCCGGCTTCCCGACGACGTCCTCAGCCTGCTGGCCGACCACCTCACCGCGGCACAGGCGCTCGCGGTTCCCCGGGCCCTGCCCGGGTGGTGGCGGATCGTCGGCCCCTGCCTGGTGCACAACCCGGCAGACCCGGTGGGCCTGGACTTCGCCCGCCGGTACCTGCGATCCGAAGGCCTGTCCGAGCGCCGCCTGCGTGGTGAGGCAATCACCTTCAGGTCGTGGCAGCAGGTCGTCTGCGGGGCGGTGCTCCTGCACTCGGTTCCGATCATGACTGCCGAACCACTGGAGGTGGCCACGATCGCCGCGAACGTGTTAAAAGGAATAGAGGGGGTTCGGCGCAGGCAATATGGGGCGGACGTGCCGAACCTGGCGCTGGGGGATGCCCGGAACAAGGCGCTGGTGGCGCTGGTGGTGGCCATGTGGGCGGGCATCCAGGTACCGGTCCAACCCGACGGCCTCAGCATGTCCAGGGCTTTGGACACGCTGCCGCAGTGGCTGGAGCAGCATCCCGCCGCGCTGTCGCCCCGGGCCCCCCACGCGCTGGGGCACACGACCCGCCGGCTGGTTGCGCTGGCATTCCTCAGGCAGCGGGAGGGGCGGCTGCCCGAGGACCTGCGTGACTGGTCCGATGACGTGCTCAACAACTTCGACTTGGTGCAGGAGCGCTCGGCGCCCGTGCTCGCGGATCGTGACGACATCGCCCTGACCGCCGTACGTGTATGGGTGGGAATGCTCGATGAGCGCGTGCGGGCGCAGGCGCCGGACAAGTTGCGGGACGCACTCCAGGACGCTCCGGGAGCCGAGCGGTGGCTCGCGAAGGAAGTGTTCGGCTCAGCGGGCCGATTCAACATCCGGTCAAGGATCTTCGGCGGCCGCTGACCCGTCCAACAGGAAAGGAAGCCTCGTGTCAGACATCATTGCGCACGGAGAGTGGGACGCGCTCACCCTGCCCGGCCAGGGCGCCGTCGAGCTGAGCCTCGTCTCGCGCGCGGTGCCCGCGCGCCTGGAGGTGATGGGTACGGCGCGGTCACCCAAGTATCTTGGCGCGGCGCGTACGGCGGTCGCATTCCCCGCACAGTCCGTCGGCACGGATACGCCGACCACGGTGTGCGTGGCGACGTCCTCCGGTGCCCCCTTCCCCGGGGACCATACGGTCGACCTCGCCATTGGGGTCGCGGGCGGGCAGTCATACCTGCTGCGGTCCATCCCCGTCTCCGGCCGGTCCTCCGCGGCCGTGATCACCTTGTCGCGCTCCAACACCGGCATAGCGATCCTCCCCGGTGAGGGCGGCTCGGCCACCCTGGGCCTGGGCGGCTGGTGCGCGAGGCGCTGGGAGGAGCAGGGCAGGCGGCTCGCCCCCACGCTTTCAACCCTGGTGATCGACACCTCCGCGTCGATGCAGCAGTACGCGGAGCGGGTGGACGCCCTGCTCGGCTTCCTCAATGACCTGTACGCCACTGTCGGCGTCCCGGCGCCGTCGGTGCGCCGCCCTCCCGTGGCCGGTGTGGAGCAACACGGCGTCGGCCAGGTGGTGGTTGCTGCTGCGCAGGGCCGCGTGGGGGTGGTCACGGACCTGCCTCCGGTGCCCGCCCGCGCGGATGTGCTGCTGGTCGGATCGGCCGACGTGCTCGCCGTCGTCCCCGACCCCGGTGCCTGCGCCCTGGACGCGGAGGCCTGGGCGGAGTTGATGCGTGACGACGTCGGCTTCGGGGCCCGCACGCTGGAGCTCCTGGAGCCGCTACTCGCCTGGCTGACGCAACCCGCTGAAACCCACGGAAACGGAGAAACCGCATGAGTGCCTGCCCCTACTGCTTTTCCCCAGTACCGGCCGGGGAGACGACGCTACGTTGCACGGGTGCGTGCGTGCCCGTTCCCGACCTGCAGGCCACCGCCCTGGCCGGCTACGACTTCAAGACGACTCCCACCTACCGCGTCGTTCAAACCGAGGGCCAGCCGCTGCCGAACGCGATCCCGTGCCGGCGCTGCGGGCAGCTGTGCCGCCAGCCGGTATGCAACTCGTGCCACCGGGACCTGCCGCCCGGCTGGCGCGATGCCCGGGTTTTCACGATGACGCTGGTCGGGGCGCGCGGCTCCGGCAAGTCGGTGTACATCGGTGTGGCGGTGGACCTGCTCAGGCGCTACGCGGAATCCCGGGGATGCACCATGACGCCGACCACGATGGGGACGTACGAGGTGTACTCGACACGTTATTACGAGCCCCTTTTCAAGGACAACGTGGTCATGGGGGGCACTCCTCCGATCGCCGGCGGCGGTGCCTATCAGCAGGACCCCCTGATCTGGGAGTTCGGGGGGAACGGCGTCGAGCGCTTCTACATCGTCATGCGCGATGTGGCCGGCGAGGACATTGAGAAGGTGGTGGACAGGCCGCTTCACTTCAGCTTCATGGACCGGGCCGATCTGGTGATCTTCCTGTTCGATCCGCTCATGCTGGACTCCGTGCGCCAGGTGCTCGCGGGCATCATTCCGGAGATCGATCGCAACCGGCTGGGTGACACGCCCGATGAGGTGCTGCCCAAGGTACTCAGGCAGCTGTCCTCCGGCTCGGCCCGGTTGGCGCTGACCATCTCCAAGTTCGACTCGCTGCACAAGATGACCAATGCGGACAGTGCCCTGACGCCGCTGCTGGCTAATCCGGCCGCTCACTTCAACCGTGATGACACGATGCTGCGCGCGCAGCAGAGTACTGAGGACGCGATGGCCGCCTTTGAGGCCGATGCCGCGTTCCTGGACGCGGAGGTCCGCTCACTGTTCGCGCGCATCGGCGACACCACGGTCACGGTGGCGGCGGAGGGGGCGCGGAGCGACGGCTCGCTCGCCGAGCTGCGGTACTTCGCCGTATCGGCGGTGGGTGAGAGCCCCCAGCACGCCGATCAGCTGACAGAGCGCGGGATCTCGCCGTTCCGGGTCCTGGACCCGATTCTGTGGGGACTTCACCGCCGGGGCCTGTGGCTGTGAGCGCGGCGGCGTCGGCGCGGCCACCGGGCCGGCGGCGCGACCGTGTTGAAGCGCACGTCGGTGTCGGCGTGCGGCGTCGGTACGGTTGAGGGCGTACCTGTCCGCGGCGTCGGTAAGGAGCCCACGCATGTCCAATTCGTCCGCGCCCGAGTATGAGCCCGATCCCCGGCCGCACGGCGGCGCCCGGCGGGTGAGCGTGTTCGGTCGCAATGGCTGGGACGAGCGCTTGGAGCGCGACGCCGACGGCGCGCAGTGGCAGGACTCCCAGCCCACGCAGGCGTTCGGCACGGCATACGGAGACGAGCCGCAGGCCGGCGCCGACCCGGTCTTCGGGACGTCCTTCGCCGATGACGCGCCCGCGGCCACCCGGACGATGCCGCTGGCCGTAGGCGGCGCGACCCCGGACGCCGCGCCGCAGTACGCATACGGCGGGCACCGGATGGACGTGGCCCCGGCCGAGCCCGTACCCGCCGCACCCGTGCGCCTGCCGCGGCCCCCGCGGCGCCGCCGCACGGCGGCCACGCCGCTGGGCACTATCGTCGTGCTGCTGGCGAGCGCGCTCCTGGGAGGCGGCATCTACCTGCTGCTGACGTCCGTGGACGTGCTCGCCATCGTGCAGGGGAACGGATCGACCCTGAGCACGCCCGCGCTGGCGGCCTTCGCCGCCGGGGGAGTGCTCGCATTCGTCGGCTTCATCATCGCGTGCGTCGCAGTCGCCCGGGCTCGCCCCAAGACTGCCGCGTTCCTCCTGCTCCTGGCCTCCTTCATCCTGCCGACGGCGGCGGTCATCGGCGGCGCCTACTACGGGGCGACGGCGCTGAAGGACGCCACCGTCGCGCAGGCGGAGTCCTACGCGACGTCAATCGACGTGGACCGCGTAGACGCCCTCATCGGTGAGGTCGAGTCGCTGGGCGTGGATGTCCCGGGCAAGGAGCAGGTCCTGGAGATCCTCCGGGCCGTCAGGGGCGAGGGCTGAGGGCGGCGTCACCGCCGCGCCCGTGAGCCGCAGGTGCCAGGCGACTGCGGCCGGTCCGCGGCTCGGTACGTGGCCGGGAACACCATGGCAGCGCCTGGCGTCTGCGGGCGCAGGCCGGTAAAGTCACGCCCTGGTGCCCGCGTGCGGGTCACCGTTCTCCATTCCGTTCCCAGCGAGGCGGCGCTCAGGCGTCGGCGAGTGACGCGGGTCTGCCGCGGCGGGAACCGACGGGCCCCGTCACGGGGCTCCGGACGCAGCGTCGTCGGCCGGGCCGGCGCCGGGCGGGCCGGCCCTCACCGTGGCTCAGTGCGCCGTCGTGGGGGAGCGGGTCGGCACACGGGCAACGACAGCCCGCAAAGCACTTCAAGATGGAGAATCAGTAGTGCCCACAATTCAGCAGCTGGTCCGCAAGGGCCGCTCTACCAAGCGTGCGGCCTCCAAGACGCCGGCGCTCAAGTCCAGCCCGCAGCGTCGTGGCGTGTGCACCCGCGTGTACACCACGACCCCGAAGAAGCCGAACTCCGCCCTGCGTAAGGTCGCCCGTGTGCGCCTGTCGACGGGCATTGAGGTCACGGCCTACATCCCCGGTGAGGGGCACAACCTCCAGGAGCACTCGATCGTGCTCGTCCGCGGTGGTCGTGTGAAGGACCTTCCCGGTGTCCGTTACCACATCGTGCGCGGCTCCCTCGACACCCAGGGTGTCAAGGGCCGCCAGCAGGCACGCTCCAAGTACGGCGCCAAGAAGGAGAAGAACTAATGCCCCGTAAGGGTCCCGCCCCCCGGCGCCCGCTCGCCGTCGACCCGGTCTACGGCTCACCGGTCGTCACCCAGCTCGTCAACCGCGTCCTGCTCGACGGCAAGAAGGCGACCGCCGAGCGCATCGTCTACGGCGCCCTCGAGGGGGTGCGCTCCAAGACCGACCAGGATCCGGTCTCGGTCCTCAAGCGCGCCCTGGACAACATTCGCCCGTCCCTGGAGGTCCGCTCCCGCCGCGTCGGTGGTGCGACCTACCAGGTCCCGGTCGAGGTCCGCCCCAACCGCGCCACGACCCTCGCTCTGCGGTGGCTCGTGGACTTCTCCCGCCAGCGGCGCGAGAACACCATGACCGAGCGCCTCATGAACGAGATCCTGGACGCCTCCAACGGCCTCGGCGCCGCCGTCAAGCGGCGCGAGGACATGCACCGAATGGCCGAGTCCAACAAGGCCTTCGCTCACTACCGCTGGTAATCATCCGCACCCCGTCCGGGCCCCTCCGGGCCTGGACGGTGCCCAACTCCCTCACCACACGAACGAAGGACACCACTAGTGGCACTAGACGTGCTGACTGACCTCACCAAGGTCCGCAACATCGGCATCATGGCTCACATCGATGCCGGCAAGACCACCGTGACCGAGCGCATCCTGTTCTACACGGGCATCAACTACAAGATCGGCGAGACGCACGACGGCGCCTCCACGATGGACTGGATGGAGCAGGAGCAGGAGCGCGGTATCACCATTACCTCCGCGGCCACCACCTGCTTCTGGAACGACAACCAGATCAACATCATCGACACCCCCGGCCACGTCGACTTCACGGTCGAGGTCGAGCGCTCACTGCGCGTGCTCGACGGTGCGGTCGCCGTCTTCGACGGCAAGGAGGGCGTCGAGCCCCAGTCCGAGACGGTGTGGCGCCAGGCGGACAAGTACAACGTCCCCCGCATCTGCTACATCAACAAGATGGACAAGCTGGGCGCGGACTTCGACTTCTCCGTCCAGACGATCCGCGACCGGCTCCACGCCACTCCCATCGTCGTGAACTTCCCCATCGGTGCCGAGAACGAGTTCTCCGGCGTCGTCGACGTGCTGGAGATGCGGGCCGTCCGCTTCCCCGAGAAGGACGCCGACGGCAAGGAGACCCGCGGCTCCGTCGTCGAGTACGAGGAGATCCCCGCCGAGCTCGTGGCCAAGGCCGAGCAGCTGCGGAGCGAGCTCATGGAGACGGTCGCCGAGGCCGACGACGAGCTGATGGAGAAGTACCTGGAGGGTGAGGAGCTCACGGTCGCCGAGCTCAAGCGCGGCATCCGCAAGCTCACCATCGCCGGCCAGGCCTTCCCGGTCTTCGCCGGGTCCGCCTTCAAGAACAAGGGCATCCAGCCCGTGCTCGACGGCGTGCTCGACTACCTGCCCTCCCCGCTGGACGTTCCGGACGTCGAGGGCCACGCCCCCGGCGACGAGTCCAAGGCGCTCACCCGCAAGGCGGACGAGAAGGAGCCCTTCTCCGCGCTCGCCTTCAAGGTCGCCACGCACCCGTTCTACGGGAAGCTGGTGTACGTGCGCGTCTACTCCGGCAAGGTCTCCCAGGGTGACACGGTCTTCAACGCGACCAAGGGCCGCAAGGAGCGCGTCGGCAAGCTCTTCCAGATGCACTCCAACAAGGAGAATCCGGTGGAGGAGGCCCACGCGGGCCACATCTACGCCTTCATCGGCCTGAAGGACGTCACCACGGGTGACACGCTGTGCGCCCAGGGCGACCCGATCATCCTGGAGTCGATGACCTTCCCGGATCCCGTGATCCACGTGGCCATCGAGCCCAAGACCAAGGGCGACCAGGAGAAGCTGGGTGTGGCCATCCAGAAGCTCTCCGAGGAGGACCCGACCTTCACCGTCGAGCTCGACGAGGAGACCGGCCAGACCGTCATCGGCGGTATGGGCGAGCTGCACCTGGATGTGTTCGTCGACCGCATGCGGCGCGAGTTCAAGGTGGAGGCGAACGTCGGTAACCCGATGGTCGCCTACCGTGAGACCATCCGCAAGAAGGTCGACAAGGTCGAGTACACGCACAAGAAGCAGACCGGTGGTTCCGGTCAGTTCGCGAAGGTGCTCATGTCCTTCGAGCCCCTCGTGGTCGACGAGACCGACGAGGAGTCCGAGAACCAGCACTACGAGTTCGTCAACGCCATCACGGGTGGTCGCGTGCCCCGCGAGTTCATCCCGAGCGTCGACGCCGGCGTGCAGGAGGCCATGACGACCGGTGTGCTGGCCGGCTACCCGATGGTGGACGTCAAGGCCACCCTGGTCGACGGCGGCTACCACGAGGTCGACTCCTCCGAGATGGCGTTCAAGATCGCCGGCTCGATGGCCTTCAAGGAGGGCGCCAAGAAGGCCCAGCCGGTTCTGCTCGAGCCGGTCATGGCCGTCGAGGTGCGCACCCCCGAGGAGTACATGGGCGACGTCATCGGCGACCTGAACTCCCGCCGGGGCATGGTTCAGTCAATGGAGGACGCGCAGGGCGTGAAGGTCATCAAGGCCGCCGTCCCGCTGTCGGAGATGTTCGGCTACGTCGGCGACCTGCGCTCCAAGACGCAGGGCCGTGCCGTCTACTCCATGACCTTCGACTCATACGCCGAGGTTCCCAAGAACGTGGCGGACGAGGTCATCGCCAGGGCCAAGGGCGAGTAACCCGGCCTGCACCGCCGCCGGGGCGGGAATCACATGTCCCGTCCCGGCGGTCACCGCCCCGGAATTACCTCCGGGGCATCCCATCCAAGTAAGATTTCCAACAATTCACCCGTAGACACTCTGGCAGTCGGTGCGGCTAACATGTGCTAGTCGACTCCCGACGAAGAGAACTACCCGAGTCCCAGGAGGACACCAGTGGCCAAGGCCAAGTTCGAGCGGACCAAGCCGCACGTCAACATCGGAACGATCGGTCACGTCGACCACGGTAAGACGACGCTGACCGCCGCGATCTCCAAGGTCCTGCACGACGAGTACCCGGACCTGAACCCCTTCACCCCCTTCGACGAGATCGACAAGGCTCCCGAGGAGCGCCAGCGCGGTATCACCATCAACATCGCGCACGTCGAGTACGAGACCGACAAGCGTCACTACGCTCACGTGGACGCCCCCGGTCACGCCGACTACATCAAGAACATGATCACCGGTGCCGCCCAGATGGACGGCGCGATCCTGGTGGTCGCCGCCACCGACGGCCCCATGGCCCAGACCCGCGAGCACGTTCTGCTCGCCCGCCAGGTCGGCGTCCCCGCCCTGCTGGTCGCGCTGAACAAGTCCGACATGGTCGACGACGAGGAGCTCCTCGAGCTGGTCGAGATGGAGGTCCGCGAGCTGCTGTCCTCCCAGGACTACGACGGTGACGAGGCCCCGGTCGTTCGCGTCTCCGCGCTGAAGGCCCTCGAGGGTGACCCCGAGTGGACCGGCAAGATCAAGGAGCTCATGGACGCGGTCGACGAGTACATCCCGACCCCCGAGCGTGACATGGACAAGCCGTTCCTCATGCCCATCGAGGACGTCTTCACCATCACCGGTCGCGGCACCGTCGTCACCGGTCGTGTCGAGCGCGGCAAGCTGCCGATCAACTCCGAGGTCGAGATCCTCGGTATCCGCGACCCGCAGAAGACCACCGTCACCGGCATCGAGATGTTCCACAAGTCCATGGACGAGGCCTGGGCCGGTGAGAACTGCGGTCTGCTGCTGCGCGGTACCCGTCGCGAGGACGTCGAGCGCGGGCAGGTTGTCTGCAAGCCCGGCTCCATCACCCCGCACACCGAGTTCGAGGGCCACGTCTACATCCTGACCAAGGACGAGGGCGGCCGCCACAACCCCTTCTACTCGAACTACCGTCCGCAGTTCTACTTCCGCACCACGGACGTCACCGGCGTCATCACGCTGCCCGAGGGCACCGAGATGGTCATGCCCGGCGACACCACCGAGATGTCGGTTGAGCTGATCCAGCCGATCGCCATGGAGGAGGGCCTCGGCTTCGCCATCCGTGAGGGTGGCCGCACCGTCGGCTCCGGCCGCGTCACCAAGATCATCAAGTGACCCGGTAACAGCGTCTGCGCTGACTTGTCGGCGGGCTCATGGCCCGCGGCGGTGGCTTCGGAGGCCCGTCACCCGCTTGGGTGGCGGGCCTCCCGCATGCTCATGCGGGTTGGCCCGGGCGAGCCAGCTGTGCGACACGCCCGAGCGCGTGGACCCGTGCGCGGTCTCACAGCGCATCCGGCCCGCTTCGGCTTTCACGGGCGGGGGAGGCGCTGATAACGTAGGCCAGCCGGCGGGTTCCAGCCCGTCCGGCCGCACCGGGGGCCCACCCCGGAATCCAGTCTGACGGACCCGATTCCCATCGGGCTTCCGTGTGTCCAGACCGGCTCACCTGCCCTTGACCGGGCCGAGGTGCGCGTCGCGCAGGCGACACGCCCGAGCGCGTGGACCGGTAATCGAAAGCAAGAGAGGTTAGGCGCCATGGCGGGACAGAAGATCCGCATCCGGCTCAAGTCCTACGACCACGAGGTCATTGACTCCTCGGCGCGCAAGATCGTCGACGTCGTGACCCGCGCGGGCGCGACGGTCGTTGGTCCGGTGCCGCTGCCGACCGAGAAGAACGTGTTCTGCGTGATTCGGTCGCCCCACAAGTACAAGGACAGCCGCGAGCACTTCGAGATGCGTACGCACAAGCGGCTGATCGACATCGTCGACCCGACGCCGAAGGCCGTCGACTCGCTCATGCGGCTCGACCTGCCGGCCGACGTCAACATTGAGATCAAGCTCTGAGGACTGAAGCCATGACAACCAACCAGCGGTCAGCTGCGCCCACCAAGGCGCTGCTCGGCACCAAGCTCGGCATGACTCAGGTCTGGGACGAGAACGGCGTCCTGCGCCCGGTCACCGTCGTGCGCGTGGACACCAACGTCGTCACCCAGGTGCGCACCGTCGAGAACGACGGCTACGAAGCCGTCCAGCTCGCCTTCGGCGAGATCGACGAGCGCAAGGTCACCAAGCCGCTCGCCGGGCACTTCGCCAAGGCCGGGGTGACCCCCCGCCGCCACGTCGCCGAGGTCCGCACCTCGCTCGCCGGGGACTACGCCCCCGGACAGGAGCTGAACGTCGACACCTTCGAGGTCGGCCAGCTCGTCGACGTCACCGGCACCTCAAAGGGTAAGGGCTTCGCCGGCACGATGAAGCGTCACGGCTTCTCCGGCGTCGGCGCCTCCCACGGTGCCCACCGCAACCACCGTAAGCCCGGCTCCGTCGGCGCCTGCGCCACCCCGGGCCGCATCTTCAAGGGCCTGCGCATGGCCGGCCGCATGGGCCACGCCACCACGACCGTCCAGAACCTCAAGGTCCGCGGCGTCGACACCGACAAGGGCGTGCTGCTCATGGGCGGCGCCATCCCGGGCCCCAAGGGCTCGGTGGTCGTCATCCGCACCGCCGTGAAGGGAGCCTGACACCATGGCACAGACCATCACCGTCGACATCGTCGACTCCACCGGCGCCAAGACCGGCACCGCGGAGCTCCCCGGCGAGATCTTCGACGTCGAGCCGAACATCCCCCTGATGCACCAGGTGGTCGTGGCCCAGCTGGCCGCGGCCCGCCAGGGCACGCACGCCACCAAGACCCGCGGCATGGTCCGCGGCGGCGGCCGCAAGCCCTACCGCCAGAAGGGCACCGGACGCGCCCGCCAGGGCTCCATCCGCGCCCCGCAGTTCACCGGCGGTGGCACGGTGCACGGCCCGCAGCCGCGCGACTACTCCCAGCGCACCCCGAAGAAGATGAAGGCCGCGGCGCTGCGCCAGGCCCTGTCGGACCGCGCGCGCAACGGACGTATTCACGTCATCACCGAGTTCGTCACCTCCGAGAAGCCGTCCACCAAGTCGGCCCTCGCCGCGCTGCGCAACCTCACGGACCGTCCGAAGTCCCTGGTGGTTGCCACCTCCGCGGACGAGCTCACCCGCCTCAGCCTGCGCAACGCCCCCGAGGCGCACGTGCTTCAGGCGGACCAGCTGAACACCTACGACGTCCTCAACTCCGACGACGTCGTCTTCACCGCCGCAGCCCTGGATGCCTTCCTCGGCAAGGGTGAGGAGGAGTCCAAGTGAGCCTCGAGAAGAGCAAGAACCCCCGCGACGTCATCCTCGCGCCGGTCGTCTCCGAGAAGTCGTACACCTGCATGGATCGCGGGCAGTACACCTTCCTGGTCGACCCCGCCGCCAACAAGACCGAGATCAAGATCGCCGTTGAGGCCATCTTCGGCGTGAAGGTCGAGTCGGTGAACACGATTAACCGCCGCGGCAAGACCCGCCGCACCCGCACGGGCATCGGCAAGTCGAAGGACACCAAGCGCGCGATCGTGACGCTGCGCGAGGGCACCATCGACATCTTCGGCGACGTGACGGACTGACACGGAAGGTAGAAGATCGAGATGGGAATCCGTAAGTACAAGCCGACGACCCCCGGTCGCCGCGGCTCCTCCGTCGCGGACTTCAGCGAGCTGACCCGCAGTCGGCCCGAGAAGTCGCTGGTGCGGCCGCTGAGCAAGTCCGGAGGCCGCAACTCCTCCGGCCGCATCACCACCCGCCACAAGGGCGGCGGTCACAAGCGCGCCTACCGGCTGATCGACTTCCGCCGTCACGACAAGGACGGCGTGCCCGCGAAGGTCGCGCACATCGAGTACGACCCCAACCGCACGGCTCGCATCGCGCTGCTGCACTACCTGGACGGCGAGAAGCGCTACATCCTCGCCCCCAACGGACTGCGCCAGGGCGACCGGGTCGAGGCCGGCCCCGGGGCCGACATCAAGCCCGGCAACTGCCTGCCGCTGCGTAACATCCCCACCGGCACCGTGGTGCACGCCGTCGAGCTGCGCCCCGGCGGTGGCGCCAAGATCGCCCGCAGCGCCGGCACCTCGGTGCAGCTGGTCGCCAAGGAGGGCAAGTACGCGCAGCTGCGCATGCCCTCCGGTGAGATCCGCAATGTTGAGGCCGCCTGCCGGGCGACCGTGGGCGAGGTCGGCAACGCCGAGCAGTCCAACATCAACTGGGGCAAGGCCGGCCGCATGCGCTGGAAGGGTGTGCGCCCGACCGTCCGCGGTGTGGTCATGAACCCGGTGGACCACCCGCACGGTGGTGGTGAGGGCCGCACGTCCGGTGGTCGCCACCCCGTATCGCCCTGGGGCAAGCCTGAGGGCCGTACCCGCCGTCCCAACAAGTCCAGCGACCGGCTTATCGTGCGTCGTCGTCGGACCGGCAAGAAGCGCTGATAGGAGCCATCATGTCGCGAAGCCTGAAGAAGGGCCCCTTCGTAGACGACCACCTGCAGAAGAAGGTGGACGTCCAGAACGAGAAGGGCACCAAGAACGTCATCAAGACCTGGTCACGTCGTTCGGTCATCACACCGGACTTCATCGGCCACACCTTTGCTGTCCACGACGGCCGCAAGCACGTCCCGGTGTTCGTCACCGAGTCGATGGTGGGGCACAAGCTCGGCGAGTTCGCCCCCACGCGGACCTTCCGTGGGCACGTCAAGGACGACCGCAAGGCGCGTCGCTGACGGGCGCCGGAGAGTTTGAGAGGCTGAAGAACATGGAAGCCAAGGCGCAGGCCAAGTACGTGCGCTGCACGCCGATGAAGGCACGCCGGGTCGTGGACGTCGTCCGCGGCAAGCGCGCCGTCGACGCCGTGGGCGTACTGCGTTTCGCACCGCAGGCCGCTGCGGTGCCCGTCCGCAAGGTCATCGAGTCCGCCATCGCCAACGCCCGGTATCTGGCCGAGCGGGACGGCGAGCGCTTCGACGAGAACGACCTGTTCATCACTGAGGTGTACGCCGACGAGGGCCCGACCCTCAAGCGGTTCCGCCCGCGCGCCCAGGGGCGCGCCGGCCGGATCCTGAAGCGCACCAGCCACATCACCGTTGTCGTCGGCGACAAGGCCGACACCGCCAAGCAGGAAGGAGCCCGGTAATGGGGCAGAAGGTCAACCCGACCGGGTTCCGCCTGGGCATCACCACGGACCACCGCTCGCGCTGGTTCGCCGACTCCACCAAGCCCGGTCAGCGTTACCGCGACTTCGTGGACGAGGACGTCAAGATCCGCCGTCTCATGGAGGACGGCATGGAGCGCGCCGGCATTTCGAAGGTCGACATTGAGCGCACCCGTGACCGGGTCCGCGTCGACCTGCACACGGCCCGCCCCGGCATCGTCATCGGTCGGCGCGGCGTCGAGGCCGAGCGTCTGCGGGGCCAGCTCGAGAAGCTGACCGGCAAGCAGGTGCAGCTGAACATCCTCGAGGTGCGCAACCCCGACATGGACGCCCAGCTGGTCGCCCAGGGTATCGCCGAGCAGCTTGCCAGCCGCGTGTCCTTCCGGCGCGCGATGCGCCGCGGCCTGCAGTCGGCGATGCGCGCCGGCGCCAAGGGCGTGCGGGTGCAGTGCTCCGGCCGCCTCGGCGGTGCCGAGATGAGCCGCAGCGAGTTCTACCGCGAGGGTCGGGTGCCGCTGCACACCCTGCGGGCGAACATCGACTACGGCTTCTACGAGGCCAGGACCACCTTCGGCCGTATCGGCGTGAAGGTGTGGATCTACAAGGGCGACATGACCGAGCGCGAGTTCGCCCGCCAGCAGGCCGAGTCCGCCCCGCGCGGCCGCGGTCGTGGTGAGCGCCGCGGACGTCGCGGTGAGCGCGCCCCGCGCCAGAGCGAGCAGCAGGCCGAGCAGGCGCCGGCCACCGACAACGCTGCCCCCGACCAGGGAACGGAGGCCTGAGCCGTGCTCATCCCCCGCCGGACCAAGTACCGCAAGCAGCACCGCCCGCACCGTTCGGGCATGTCCAAGGGCGGCAACCAGATCGCCTTCGGTGACTACGGCATTCAGGCTCTCGAGCCCGCCTACGTCACCAACCGGCAGATCGAGGCCGCGCGTATCGCCATGACCCGGCACATCAAGCGTGGCGGCAAGGTGTGGATCAACATCTTCCCGGACCGCCCGCTGACCAAGAAGCCCGCGGAGACCCGCATGGGTTCCGGTAAGGGCGCCCCGGAGTGGTGGATCGCCAACGTCAAGCCCGGCCGCATCATGTTCGAGCTGGGCGGCGTTGACGTCGACCTCGCCCGGGAGGCCATGCGCCGCGCCCAGGCCAAGCTTCCGATGAAAACCCGTTTCGTGACTCGTGAGGGTGGTGACGTCTGATGGCTATCGGTTCCAAGGGGCTGACCCCCGCCGACCTCGACGCCATGGACAATGAGCGACTCGCTGAGGAGCTCTCCAAGGCCAAGGCCGAGCTGTTCAACCTTCGGTTCGCCTCCGCGACCGGCCAGCTCGAGGACCACGGCCGTCTGAAGGCCGTGCGTCGCGACATTGCCCGCATCTACACCATCGTGCGCGAGCGTGAGCTCGGTATTCGCACCGCTCCGAGTACTCAGGAGGAGGCCAAGTGAGCGAGCAGACCACTCAGAACGAGGACGTCCAGAACGAGTCCGGTGCGCCGGAGCGCAACCACCGTAAGGTGCGTCGTGGCTACGTCGTCTCGGACAAGATGCAGAAGACCATCGTCGTCGAGGTGGAGGAGCGCTACAAGCACTCCCTGTACGGCAAGGTTCTGCGTCGCTCGAAGAAGTACAAGGTCCACGACGAGCACAACGACGCCCACCCCGGCGATCTCGTGCTCATCATGGAGACCCGCCCGCTGAGCGCCACCAAGCGCTGGCGGCTGGTTGAGATCATCGAGAAGGCCAAGTGACCTCTCACTGATCGGCGGCGGCTCGCCGCCGCCATCACACACAACGCCGACGCCGCAGCCACGGGCTATGCCCAAGGCTGCGGCGTCGGCGTGTTCGGCGCATTTCCTGCTTGAGGACGTCGGTGGTCCACGGGCCGGCGTGGGCCGCGCACCGGTACTACTTCAGGCGCCAGATCTTGTAATAGCCGCCCGTATTACGGGACGCGAAGCTGCCGCGGTTGACGCGCTCGCCGTAGCCGTAGTTCGAGTCGATCACCTGCGCAGTCGCCTCAGAGCCGCCGGCCGTGATGATTGCGGTGTGGCCGCCGGCGATGTCCGGGTACACCCACTGGCAGATGTCACCGGGCTGGACGTTGTGCCATCCGACCACCTCGGTGCAGATCTTCGCCCAGGAGGCGTTGTATCCCCACGGGAAGTTCTCCAGGTAGACGGGTGTGCCGCCGGCGGCTCGGATGACGGTTTGTACCCATGCGGCGCACTGGCCGCCGACCGCACCGTTGGGGTAGGCCTGCGCGGCGGCAATGATCCTGGCGTTCAGGCGGCCGGCGGGGGCGGAGGCCGCGGCGCTGCGGGCCGAAGAGGACACCCAGAAGGTGCCGTTGTTGCGTTCGCCGTTGGTCAGGGTGGTGATGTTGTGGCGGCTGAAGGAGGTGTAGTTGGAGGCGGCGGTGAGGGCGTGGACCTCGATCTTGCCCTGGCCGGTGTTGTTGGTCTTGATGAAGTAGAGGTCTTCGCCGACCATGTGGAAGGTGCCGTTGTTGCGTTCGCCGTTGGTCAGGGTGGTGATGTTGTGGCGGCTGAAGGAGGTGTAGTTGGAGGCGGCGGTGAGGGCGTGGACCTCGATCTTGCCCTGGCCGGTGTTGTTGGTCTTGATGAAGTAGAGGTCTTCGCCGACCATGTGGAAGGTGCCGTTGTTGCGTTCGCCGTTGGTCAGGGTGGTGATGTTGTGGCGGCTGAAGGAGGTGTAGTTGGAGGCGGCGGTGAGGGCGTGGACCTCGATCTTGCCCTGGCCGGTGTTGTTGGTCTTGATGAAGTAGAGGTCTTCGCCGACCATGTGGAAGGTGCCGTTGTTGCGTTCGCCGTTGGTCAGGGTGGTGATGTTGTGGCGGCTGAAGGAGGTGTAGTTGGAGGCGGCGGTGAGGGCGTGGACCTCGATCTTGCCCTGGCCGGTGTTGTTGGTCTTGATGAAGTAGAGGTCTTCGCCGACCATGTGGAAGGTGCCGTTGTTGCGTTCGCCGTTGGTCAGGGTGGTGATGTTGTGGCGGCTGAAGGAGGTGTAGTTGGAGGCGGCGGTGAGGGCGTGGACCTCGATCTTGCCCTGGCCGGTGTCGTTGCTCTTGATGAAGTACAGGTCCGAGCCCTCGGCGGCGAGGGCGACCGGGTCCGCCAGCAGGGGCGCTCCAGCAGCTGCGAGCGCGGTCAGTGCGGCCGCGGAAAGCATGCGGCGCCGTGACAGTTGAGCAGTCATCTCAGGTCTCCTTGATCAGGGGCTAACAGGACTCGGCAAGGCTAACGGAATGAGCGGCAGGTCACAATCACGCCCGCGTGTGTGTCGGCGTCGGCGGGCGGCGGACGCCGGGGCGGCGCGCTCGGTGAGCAACGGCACAGGCGCGCGCTTCCGGCTCGACTACCGGCGAATCCCCGCATTGCACTAGGGTTGTGGAGCTGCGCGCTCTCGGCGCGCCCGGCAGAGACCTCGCGCCCGTGCGCCTGTGTCTGCCGGGACCCGTGTGTCGAGAACCTCCCGCCGTGCGCGGGGCGCGCACATGAAGAAAGAACGTTCGGCCAGGCTCGGCCCGCCCCGTGCGGGGTGAGAACCGGCTCGACGACAGGAGAACACTCAATGATCCAGCAGGAGTCGCGACTGAAGGTCGCCGACAACACCGGTGCCAAGGAGATCCTTTGCATCCGTGTGCTCGGCGGCTCGGGTCGGCGCTATGCGGGCATCGGCGACCAGATCGTCGCCACCGTGAAGGACGCCATCCCCGGCGGCAGCGTCAAGAAGGGCGAGGTCGTCAGGGCGGTCGTTGTGCGCGCCGCCAAGGAACGTCGCCGCCCGGACGGCTCGTACATCCGCTTTGACGAGAATGCGGCCGTCATCATCAAGAACAACGACGGTGAGCCGCGCGGCACGCGCATCTTCGGACCCGTCGGCCGTGAGCTTCGGGACAAGAAGTTCATGCGCATCGTCTCACTGGCACCGGAGGTGATCTGACCCATGGCACGTATCAAGAAGGGTGACCAGGTCATCGTCATCGCCGGTAAGGACAAGGGCAAGACCGGCCGTGTGCTTCGGGTGATCCCGAAGGAGGACCGCGTCGTCGTCGAGGGCGTGCAGCGTGTCACCAAGCACACGCGGCCGCGGCAGACCGCCCAGGGCGCCACCGCCGGCGGTATCGAGACCGTCGAGGCCCCCATCCACATCTCCAACGTCATGCCCATCGACCCCAAGACCAAGCAGCGCACCCGCGTGGGCTTCCGGCTCGAGGAGGGCGTGCGTCCCAACGGCCGTAAGCGCACCGTGCGCGTGCGCTACGCCAAGAAGTCCGGAGAGGACCTGTGACCATGGCTGAGAACACGGTTGTCACCACCGAGGCCCCGGCCGCTCCCCGGCTCAAGGGCAAGTACAACGAGCAGGTGCGCCCCGCTCTGCAGAAGGAGTTCGACCACTCCAACGTCATGCAGGTCGGGCGCGTCGTCAAGGTCGTCGTGAACATGGGTGTGGGGGAGGCCGCCCACGACTCCAAGCTGATTGAGGGCGCGGTTCGCGACCTCGCCGCCATCACCGGCCAGAAGCCCCAGATCACCCGGGCCCGCAAGTCGATCGCCCAGTTCAAGCTGCGTGCGGGCCAGCCCATCGGCGCCCACGTCACGCTGCGCGGCGACCGCATGTGGGAGTTCCTGGACCGCCTCATCTCGATCTCGCTGCCGCGTATCCGCGACTTCCGCGGGCTCAGCCCCAAGCAGTTCGACGGCAACGGCAACTACACCTTCGGTCTCACCGAGCAGGCGGTGTTCCACGAGATCGACCCCGACGCCATTGACCGCGTGCGCGGCATGGACATCACCGTGGTCACCACGGCCAAGACCGATGAGGAGGCCCGCTCGCTGCTGAAGCAGCTCGGCTTCCCCTTCAAGGAGAAGTGACATGGCAAAGACCTCTCTGATCGCGAAGGCGAACCGCAAGCCGAAGTTCGGCGTCCGTGCCTACACGCGCTGCCAGCGCTGCGGCCGGCCCCGCTCGGTGTACCGCAAGTTCGGCCTGTGCCGCATCTGCCTGCGCGAGATGGCCCTCAGCGGCCAGCTCCCCGGCGTGAGCAAGTCCAGCTGGTAAGAACTTACGTCGCAGGTCCGAGGAGGAAACCGCGACGAGGAAGGGCGCAGGCCCACTAATGACAATGACAGACCCGATCGCAGACATGTTGACTCGTCTGCGCAATGCCAACAACGCATACCACGAGACCGTCTCCATGCCCTCCAGCAAGCTGAAGGTGAACATCGCCAAGATGCTGCAGGCCGAGGGCTACATCGACGGCTACGAGGTGACCGACGCCCAGGTCGGTAAGACGCTCACTCTGAACCTGAAGTACGGTGCCAACCGGCAGCGTGCCATCCAGGGCCTCAAGCGCGTCTCCAAGCCCGGTCTGCGCGTGTACGCGAAGTCCACGAACCTGCCCAAGGTCCTCGGCGGCCTGGGGGTGGCCATCCTGTCCACCTCCTCCGGTCTCCTGACCGACCGGCAGGCCGAGTCCCGGGGCGTAGGCGGCGAAGTGCTCGCCTACGTCTGGTGAGATAAGGAGCGGAGGAGAACCATGTCTCGAATTGGACGCCTTCCCGTTCCGGTCCCCGCCGGAGTGGACGTGACCATCGAAGGAAATGACGTCACGGTCAAGGGCCCCAAGGGCACCCTGACCCGGACCATCGCCCAGCCGCTGACGGTAGAGCGCCAGGAGGACGGCTCCATCCTGGTCACCCGGCCCGACGACGAGCGCCGCTCGCGCTCGCTGCACGGCCTGTCCCGCACGCTGATCAACAACATGGTCATCGGTGTCACCGACGGCTACTCCAAGCAGCTGGAGATCGTCGGCACCGGTTACCGCGCCGTCCAGAAGGGCAGCAGCATCGAGCTGTCGCTCGGCTTCTCCCACACCGTCGTCGTCGACGCCCCCGAGGGCATCGAGCTGAAGGTCGATGGGACCTCCAAGGTGATCGTCTCCGGCATCTCCAAGGAGCAGGTCGGTGAGGTCGCCGCGAACATTCGCAAGATCCGTCCGCCGGAGCCCTACAAGGGCAAGGGCGTGCGCTACGCCGGCGAGAACGTGCGCCGCAAGGTCGGAAAGGCTGGTAAGTGACCATGGCTTACGCGATCAAGAGGGACAAGACCAAGACCGTCGCCCGCAAGATCCGCCACCAGCGCGTGCGCAAGCACGTGTCCGGCACGGCCGCGCGCCCCCGGCTCGTCGTCAGCCGCTCCAACCGCCACATGGTTGCGCAGGTTATCGACGACACCATCGGGCACACGCTCTGCTCCGCCTCCACCCACGAGGCCGCGCTCCAGGGCGTTGAGGGCCACAAGGTCGGTGCCGCCCGCCGCGTCGGCGAGCTGGTCGCCGAGCGTGCCAAGGCCCTGGGCATCGACAAGGTCGTGTTCGACCGTGGCGGCTACAAGTACCACGGTCGCGTTGCGGCCGTAGCCGAGGGCGCCCGCGAGGGCGGCCTGGAGTTCTGAGCCAGACGACGAGAAAGCTAAGGAGTTACTGATGGCTGCACAGCAGCGAGACAGGTCCGCGTCGTCCGACGGCTCGGCCCGGCGTGAGAACGACCGCGGCGAGGGCCGCGGCCGTCGTGACCGCAACACTGACCGCCGCGACCGGGGCACCGGTCGGGGCAACGACGACAAGTACATCGAGCGCGTCGTCACCATCAACCGCGTGTCCAAGGTCGTCAAGGGCGGCCGCCGCTTCACCTTCACCGCGCTGGTCGTGGTCGGTGACGGCGAGGGCACGGTGGGTGTCGGCTACGGCAAGGCGAAGGAAGTTCCCGCAGCCATTGCCAAGGCCGTCGAGGCGGCGAAGAAGGAGTTCTTCCACGTCCCGATGATCCGCCGCACCATTCCGCACCTGGTGCAGGGCGAGGACGCCGCCGGCGTCGTGCTGCTGCGCCCGGCGTCGCCCGGTACCGGTGTTATCGCCGGCGGCCCGGTGCGCGCCGTGCTGGAGTGCGCGGGTGTCCACGACATCCTGTCCAAGTCGCTCGGCTCATCGAACGCGATCAACATCGTCCACGCGACGGTGGCCGCGCTCAAGCAGCTCGAGCAGCCCGAGTCGGTTGCGGTCCGCCGTGGCCTGCCCCTGGAGGAGGTCGCGCCGCAGTCGATGCTGCGCGCCCGCGCCGAGGGCGAGGCCGCCAAGCGCGCCGAGGCCGAGAAGAAGGAGGCCGAGAAGGCCGCTGAAGGAGTGGGTGCGTGATGGCTGACGCCGCTACCGACAAGACACAGCAGGACGTGCGGCAGATCAAGGTGACCCAGGTCCGTTCCGGCATCGGGGGTACGCGTCGTCAGCGCGAGACCCTGAGGTCGCTCGGCCTGCGCCGGATCCGCCAGTCCGTGGTCCGCGAGGACAATCAGTCCGTGCGCGGCATGATCGCCAAGGTGGCGCACCTCGTCACCGTTGAGGAGGCCTGAGATGGCTGACACGAAGAAGCACGAGGAGGCCGGGCAGATTATTCGCCTGCACGACCTCCGGCCCGCGCCGGGCTCCAAGAAGGCCAAGACGCGCGTCGGCCGCGGTGAGGCCTCCAAGGGCAAGACCGCCGGCCGCGGTACGAAGGGCACCAAGGCGCGCTACCAGGTGCGCCCCGGCTTCGAGGGTGGCCAGATGCCGCTGCACATGCGGCTGCCCAAGCTGCGCGGCTTCCGCAACCCGAACCGGGTCGAGTACCAGCCCGTGAACGTCGGCCGCATCGCCGAGCTGTTCCCGGCCGGCGGCGCGGTCACGGTTGAGGACCTGGTCGCCAAGGGCGCGGTTCGCCGCGGCCACCTGGTCAAGGTTCTGGGTGGAGGCGACGTCGCGGTCAAGCTCGACCTCACGGTCGACGCCTGGTCCAACTCCGCCAAGGAGAAGGTCGAGGCCGCAGGCGGTACGCTGACCAACCGCTGACCGGTGGCGCGCAGCGGTCGGGGCGGTGAGCCCCGGCTAGCGCCGCCCCGATTCTGATCGCCGACGGCGAGCACCACGGCTCCGGCCGGGCAGGGAAGCGACCCTGCCCGGCCGGAGCCGTTCGCATGTGCTCCTTCCGTGCACGCGTAACAGGTGCGGGCGCTTGCTCGGCCTGCCGGGTGCATCGGCGTGACCGATACCCCGTCGGCTTTGTGCCTGTGTGGCAAGCCGGACAGGTGTGGCGGGGGTAGGGTGTCCCAGGGTATGCCCCCGGACAGGCGCGACGTGTGTCCGGGGCACCTCGGCGGTCGGTCCGCGTGACGCGCGTGCGCCCGCCGTTTCCCAGATCCGTAATCAGCCGCCCACAGGAGACCGAGTGTTCAGTGCGTTCATCCAGGCGTTTAAGACGCCGGACCTGAGGAGAAAGCTCCTGTTCACCCTGGGCATCATGGCCTTGTTCCGCTTCGGCTCGGTGCTGCCCACCCCCGGCGTCGACCTGGGCAATGTGCAGATCTGCGTGGGTGAGAGCCAGGACGAGGGCCTGCTGGGCCTGATCAACGTGTTCTCCGGCGGCGCACTGCTCCAGCTGAGCGTATTCGCGCTGGGCATCATGCCCTACATCACCGCCTCCATCATCATTCAGCTGCTGCGCGTGGTGATCCCCCGATTCGAGGAGCTGTACAAGGAGGGGCAGGCGGGAACCGCCAAGCTCACCGAGTACACCCGCTACCTGACCATCGGCCTGGGCGTGCTCCAGTCCGCCACCATTGTGGCCACCGCCGCGAACGGCAACCTGTTCACCGGCTGCTCGGTGGACGTCATCCCGAATGACTCCCCGGCGAACCTGGCACTCATGATCGTGACCATGACCGCCGGTACCGGCCTGATCATGTGGCTGGGTGAGCTGATCACCGAGCACGGCATCGGCAACGGCATGTCGCTGCTGATCTTCACCTCGATCGTGGCCCGCATGCCGCAGAACCTGCTGTCCATCCTGGGCGGCTCCGGCGGCTTCAGCCGCTTCCTGGCGGTGGTCGCCGTCATCCTCGCCGCCACCTTGGCGGTGGTATTCGTGGAGCAGGCCACCCGCCGCATTCCCGTGCAGTACGCCAAGCGCATGGTGGGACGGCGCCAGTACGGCGGCTCCACCACCTACATCCCCATCAAGATCAACACCGCCGGCGTCATCCCGGTCATCTTCGCCTCCTCCCTGCTGGCCATGCCGCAGCTGGTGGCGCAGTTCGGCAGCCCCACCAGTTCCTGGGTGCAGTGGATCGCCACCAACCTGGGGCAGACCGACACGGTCTACCTGGTGGCCTATGCGCTGCTGGTGTTCGCCTTCACCTTCTTCTACACGGCGATCACCTTCAACTCCGAGGAGATCGCCGACAACATGAAGCGCTACGGCGGCTTCATTCCCGGCATCAGGGCCGGTGAGCCGACCGTGCGCTACCTCAGTTACGTGATCAACCGGGTCACTGCGGCGGGCGCCGTCTACCTGGTGATTCTGGCCCTGCTGCCGACGCTCGCCGTCATGTGGCTGGGGCTGTCCCAGAATCTGCCGTTCGGAGGCACGACCATCCTGATCATGGTGGGGGTCGGCCTGCAGACGGTTAAGGAAATCAACTCTCAGCTGCAGCAGCGGCACTACGAAGGGTTCCTCTCATGAGCGCACGCATGGTCATCCTCGGTCCCCCCGGAGCGGGCAAGGGCACTCAGGCCGCCCGCATTTGCGAGCGGCTGGCAATCCCGGCGATTTCCACCGGAGACATCTTCCGCGCCAACGTCGCCGGCGGCACCGAGCTGGGGCGCCAGGCCAAGCAGTACATGGACGCCGGCGAGTACGTGCCCGACTCGGTCACCAACGCCATGGTTGCCGACCGGCTCACCGCCGACGACGCCGCCGACGGCTTCCTGCTCGACGGCTACCCCCGCACCGAGGCACAGGTTCACGAGCTCGACTCGATGCTCGCGGCGCGGGAGCTCTCCCTGGATGTGGTCCTGGAGATCACCGCCGACGCCGAGGTCGTGGTGCAGCGCCTGCTCGGCCGTGCCGCCGAGCAGGGCCGCACCGATGACACCGAGCCGGTAATCCGCCGGCGCCTGGAGGTCTACGCGGAGCAGACCGAGCCCCTGGCGGCACTGTATGAGGCGCGCGGGCTGCTGGTGCGCGTGGACGGCGTCGGCGCGCTGGACGAGGTCACCGACCGCATCATGGCGGCGCTGGCCACGCGCGGCGTGACCGCCTGAACAGTGCCCGGCGGTTCACCATGCTGACGCGGGAACGCATCGAGCTCAAGACTCCCGACCAGGTGCGCCGGATGCGCCGTGCCGGGCTCGTCGTCGCCGACATCCACGCCGCCCTGCGCGAGGCGGTGCGGCCGGGCGTCACCACCGCCGAGCTCGACGCGGTCTCCGCCGACGCCATCGCCCGCGCCGGTGCCCACTCCAACTTCCTGGGCTACTACGACTACCCGGCCACCGTGTGCGTATCCGTCAATGACGAGGTGGTCCACGGCATCCCCGGTGAGCGGGTGCTTGAGGCCGGCGACCTGGTCACCTTCGACTGTGGCGCCTACATCCTGGACGACGACGGGACCCAGTGGCACGGGGACGCCGCCTTCACCACGGTGGTCGGCGGCCACTACGGCTCCGACTCCGACCGGGTCCTGGACGCCACCACCCGGCAGGCCCTGTGGGACGCCATCGCCGCCGTCGCCCGTGCCGCCGCCGGGCAGGCCGACGGCCGGGCGGCCAGGCTCAATGCCGTCGGCGACGCGGTTCAGGCGGCGGTCGCCGACGCGGCCGAGCGTGAGGGCGTGCACCTGGGCATCCTGCAGGACTACGTGGGCCACGGCATCGGCACTGCCATGCACATGGCTCCCGACGTGCTCAACTACTCGGTCAAGCGCAAGGGGCCGCGGCTGCGCCCCGGCATGGTGCTGGCCATCGAGCCAATGCTCACCGCCGGCGGCCCGGAGGTCGACGAGCTCGACGACGGCTGGACCATGGTCACCCGGGACGGCTCCCGTGCCGCCCAGTGGGAGCACACGGTGGCGCTTGTGCCCGGCGGGGTGTGGGTGCTGACCGCCCCCGATGGGGGAGTGGAGGGACTGGCCCCCTACGGCTTGGAACCCAAGCCCCTCGCCTGACGCCTCTGCTCTCCCGTATCCCGTGCCCCGTGCCCGCGATCGCCGAGGTCGGTAGATCTTACGTGCTGAGGTCGGTAGATCTTACGTGCTGAGGTCGGTAGATCTTACGTGCTGAGGTCGGTAGTTGTTACGTGCTGAGGTCGGTCAGGGCCGGTCTTGGTGTCTGACGCTCGCGGCGCGCCGGGGGCGGGATGTGCAGTGTGTCAGGAAACACCGCCGGATAATGCCCCTCGGCGGTGGTCAGCCATAGCAGGTTTGCCGTATCGTTGGCGGGCGGCGCGCCCAAGAACCGGCGCCCGGCTGTTTTGCCCGCCGAGTCAACGGCGTCGGGTGAGGCGCGGGCGTTCGGCGGAGCGCGTCACGTCGGCGGCGTCGTCGTCGGCGGAAGTATCCAGCGAGAAAGCACCGACGGAGGAACATGGCTAAGAAGGACGGCGTCATCGAGGTCGAGGGATCGGTCGTCGAGGCCCTTCCGAACGCGATGTTCCGGGTTGAGCTGAGCAACGGGCACGTCGTGCTCGCGCACATCTCGGGGAAGATGCGGCAGCACTACATCCGCATCCTGCCTGAGGACCGCGTGGTTGTTGAGCTCAGCCCCTACGACCTGTCCCGGGGCCGCATCGTCTACCGGTACAAGTGACAGTCCTCCCCGGAGGGAGGACGGAGGAACATCATGAAGGTCAAGCCGAGCGTCAAGAAGATCTGTGACAACTGCAAGGTGATTCGTCGCCACGGCCGTGTCATGGTCATCTGCGACAACCCGCGGCACAAGCAGCGTCAGGGCTGACACCCGCGCGCCGTCGACCATGCGGCGACGGCAACATCACCAGCACCCACCCCAGTGGCGCGGCGCGCCACCACCCCCGGTTCCTGGAGGCCGGGGCCACCGGTAGGCGGTGGAGGGGATGGGTGACGACCTCCGGGAACACATAGGAGAACCACACAGTGGCACGCATTTCCGGCGTCGACCTGCCTCGCGAGAAGCGGGTAGAGGTCGCGCTCACCTACATCTACGGGATCGGACGCACCCGCGCCGTCAAGACTCTTGAGGCCACCGGCGTCAACCCGGACACCCGCGTCAAGGACCTCAGCGAGGCCGAGCTGGTCGCGCTGCGCAACCACATCGACTCCAGCTATCAGGTTGAGGGCGACCTGCGGCGTGAGGTCCAGGCGGACATCCGCCGCAAGATTGAGATCGGCTGCTACCAGGGCCTGCGTCACCGTCGGCACCTGCCGGTCCGCGGCCAGCGCACCAAGACGAACGCCCGCACCCGCAAGGGGCCCAAGCGCACCGTGGCCGGTAAGAAGAAGGCCAAGTAACAGCCAGTTCATCCGGGCGCCGCATGCCCGGGCCATAGATCTCATCTGAAGAAGGAAGCATGCCCCCTAAGACTCGTACGAGCGCGCGCAAGCCGCGCCGCAAGGACCGTAAGAACGTCACCCACGGTCACGCCTACATCAAGTCCACCTTCAACAACACCATCGTCTCCCTGACGGACCCCGCCGGCTCCGTCATTGCCTGGGCCTCCTCCGGCCAGGTCGGTTTCAAGGGCTCGCGCAAGTCGACGCCGTACGCCGCCCAGCTCGCCGCCGAGGCCGCCGCCCGGCGCGCCCAGGACCACGGCATGAAGAAGGTCGACGTCTTCGTCAAGGGCCCGGGCTCCGGCCGCGAGACCGCGATCCGCTCCCTGCAGGCCGCCGGCCTGGAGGTCGGCTCCATCACCGACGTCACCCCGCAGGCGCACAACGGCTGCCGCCCCCCGAAGCGGCGCCGCGTCTGAATCCACTGGTCGCCACCCGCCCCACGGCAGTGGGGGAGGGGCGACTCCACGGTTCCGCCCCGACGCGGCGGGCCGGCCGTCGGTACTTGCCGAAGGCGAACACCATGAGTAACGGCGTCATATAGCGGGCGCCGCGACGAAAGGAAACCCCTAGTGCTCATTGCACAGCGACCCACACTCTCCGAGGAGGTCATCGAGGAGGACCGCCGCTCGCGGTTCATCCTGGAGCCCCTGGAGCCCGGCTTCGGCTACACGCTCGGTAACTCCCTGCGCCGTACGCTGCTGTCATCCATCCCGGGTGCGGCCGTGACCTCCGTGCGCATCGAGGGCGTGCCCCACGAGTTCCGCACCATTGCCGGGGTCAAGGAGGACGTCGCCCAGATCATCCTGAACATCAAGGAGATCGTGCTGTCGTCTGAGAACGACGAGCCGGTGGTCATGTACCTGCGCAAGTCCGGTCCGGGCGTCGTCGCCGCCGGTGACATCACCCCGCCGGCGGGCGTGGAGATCCACAACCCCGAGCTGGTCATCGCCACCCTCAACGAGAAGGGCAAGCTGGAGATCGAGCTCACGGTCGAGCGCGGCCGGGGCTACGTGTCCGCCAACCAGAACAAGGACCCGAACGCCGAGATCTCCCGGATCCCGGTGGACTCGATCTACTCGCCGGTCAAGAAGGTCTCCTACGCCGTGGAGGCCACCCGTGTGGAGCAGCGCACGGACTTCGACCGCCTGGTGGTGGACGTGGAGACCAAGGCCTCCATGACTCCGCGGGACGCGCTCGCCTCTGCCGGCAAGACGCTGGTTGAGCTGTTCGGGCTGGCCCGGGAGCTCAACGTGGAGGCTGAGGGCATTGAGGTCGGCCCCTCGCCGTTGGACCAGGCCCTGCAGCAGGACCTGGCGATGATGATCGACGAGCTGGACCTGCAGGCCCGCTCCTCCAACGCCCTCAAGCGCGAGGGCATTCACACCGTCGGTGAGCTCGTCGCGCGCAGCGAGGCCGACCTCCTCGACATCCGCAACTTCGGTGCCAAGTCGATCTCCGAGATCAAGGACAAGCTGGCCGAGCTCGGGCTGTCCCTCAAGGGGTCCCCGGTCGACTACGCCCCGGAGGGCGACTACACCAACCCCACTTTCAGCGACGAGCAGCAGGCCTGAGGCCGGCTCGCCATTCCACTAGGAGACAACATGCCTCGCCCCACCAAGGGTCCCCGGCTGGGCGGATCCCCCCAGCACGAGCGCCACATGCTGGCCAACCTGGCCACGCAGCTCATCGTCCACGAGTCGATCACGACCACGGAGGCCCGCGCTCGGCGCCTGCGGCCGTACGTCGAGAAGCTCATCACCAAGGGCAAGCGCGGCGACCTTCACGCCCGCCGCACGGTGATGAAGAAGGTGACGGACAAGTACGCCGTCTACCGCCTCTTCGACGAGATCGCCCCGCAGATGGCCGACCGCGACGGCGGCTACACCCGCATCATCAAGACCGCGCCGCGCCGGGGCGACAACGCCCCCATGGCCGTGATCTCCCTGGTGCTGGAGCCGGTCGCCAAGAAGGAGATCGTCGACGACGCCGTCCGCACCGCCAAGCGCGCGGCCGAGCAGGCCGTGGCCGAGGTTGAGGAGGCCGCCGCCGAGGTCGAGGTCGAGGAGGCGCCGGCCGACGACGTCGCCGAGGCCGAGGCCGCTGACGAGACCGCCGAGGAGGCTTCCGGCAAGCCCGTCTACGCCGGCTCGGTGCGCCTGGAGAAGGGCTCCACCGAAGCGCCCGACGCCGACCACGAGGTCAAGGGCAACGAGGACTCCATGAAGTACCACGTGCCCGGCTCCCGCTGGTACGACAACACGGTGGCCGAGGTCTGGTTCGCCTCCGCCGAGGACGCCGAGGCCGCGGGCTTCGCCCCGGCCGGCGGTGCCGCCGCGCAGAAGGTCAAGAAGTGAGCCGGTCCCGGTAGGGGCTGAGCGCTGGTGGGCCGCAAGGCTCACATATACGAGGGAGGGCCGGTCACCGCGAGGTGACCGGCCCTCTCAGCGTCTCAGGTCCGGGCGTACGGAGCCGGACGCGGTAGCGGGGACGGGGCCGTCAGGGCTGGGCCATCTCCCAGCAGCGGGCCCCGCCGGTCATGCCGGCCTCGTTGGGCACGACGACGACGTCGTCGCCGATCTTGTCGAGCTGGAAGGCCGTGATGCGGCGGGAGTTGCCGCCGCCCAGGTAGAGCCGGTCCCACATGTACATGGGGCGCAGCGCCTCGACGACGCGCCGCACCCGCCGCGACCAGTGGGCGTCCCCCAGGCGCAGGCGCTCGTGCTCGCCGATGTAGTCGTCATAGGTGAGCCCCCAGCGGACCGGCCCCTGGGAGACCTCCACGTGGGGGGCGAGCACGCCGTTGTCGAAGACGGCGTTGCCCAGGCCCGTTCCCAGGGTCACGATCATCTCCAGGCCGTGGCCGGTGACGACGCCGGCGCCGGCGACCTCGGCGTCGTTGAGCACCAGCACCGGGCGGCCGAGGGTCGCCTGCAGGCGCCCGCCCATGTCGAAGCGTGCCCAGGCCTCCGCCAGTTCGGGCAGGACGCGGGAGCGGGGGCCGTCCTTGGTGATGTAGTGGGGGGTGGCGATGACGACCCCGTGGCGGATCATGCCGGGCATGCCGACGGTGACCCGGTCGGCGGGCGGCAGCTGATCGGCCAGGTCCTTAATGGTGTCCACCAGCAGCTCGGGCGGCAGCGGGTAGGGGTTGGGGGTGCGCAGGGCGCGGGAGATGATGGCGCCGTCGGCGTCGAGCACGGAGGCCTTGATGCCGCCGCCGCCGCAGTCGACGCTGAGGGTGGTCGTAGTGCTCACGCCCCGACGCTACCGCCTCGGCCGCGGCTGACGCAGTTTCCCGTCGGCGTCGGTGTATCGCGAAGATCGAGGCGCACACGAGGGTGTCCCCTCGGAGTGTTGTATGAACTGGTTCATGCCGGTGTTAGGTTCCGCTGAGGCTTGCGGGGGGCGACACATGGGCCGTTTTCGCGCGGGCCGCGCCTTGCAAGACTCGCTCAGTTAGAAGGTCCCCCACCATGAACGCCGAGAAAGTCGTGCCTCCCGGACCAGAAGCGCCGGCCCTCGTCATGTAGGGGGTCAGCTTCTCCTATGGCAAGCAACAGGTGCTCCACGATGTGTCGCTGACCGCCCCGGTGGGACGGTCAGTGGCCATTGTGGGCCCCTCCAGCAGCGGCAAGTCCACGCTGCTGTCGCTTGTGCTGGGACCGGGCGTGCCCCTGCTGGTTTCGGGCGGCTTCGGCGTGCTCGCCTACCAGATCCTGCCCACGGGCATGGACAAGATCACCGGCACAACGGACGAGTTCGCTGCCCTGTGGCACCCCAGTTCCGCATTCACCGCGGCAGCGTTGATGCTGAAGGTGGTGGCGGCGCTCGTCGCCGCGGTGCTGGCCGGCAAACTGGCGCGGCGCTATGTGCGTGCCTGGCGGCCGGGTGCCACCGCCGCCGAGCTGCGCGGCTAGAGCCTTCGTCCCTGGCGTGCGCGCGGGGGAGCGCCCTCATGATCGCCTCAGCCGCCGCCGCCGCCGTCATCGTCCCTCGCGTGCGCGCGGGGGAGCGGGGCTGTGCTCTTGCAGGTGGCGGGCTGCGTCCCTGTTTGCTGTTGCACGACCCCGGGCCGCGTTGCACGACCCCGGGGTGTTTTGCACGACCCCGGGGTGTTTTGCACGACCCCGGGGTGGTCGTGGAACGCACACCAAGGTCGTGCAACGCCACCAAGTTCGTGCAAGTGAGACGCGGCCCGACGTCTAGCACCGAGGCGGACGGGTGAAGGCAGCACCCGGGCTGTGGTCTCATGGTGCCCATGAGCGACGCCGAGCCCACGCGCGATGCTGACCCCGCCTACGACGCCGACCCTGCCCGCCCCGACACGGTGCGCGTGCGCCTGGACCTCGCCTACGACGGCGCCGGCTTCCACGGCTGGGCGGCCCAGCCCGGACAGCGCACCGTCGAGGGTGTGCTGACCGACGCCCTGGCCACCGTGCTGCGCGCTCCGGTGCGGCTGACGGTGGCCGGGCGCACCGACGCCGGCGTGCACGCGCGCGGGCAGGTCGCCCACCTCGACGTGCCCGCCGCAGCCTGGCGCGCCCTGCCCGGCCGCTCCACCCGCAGCCCCGAGCAGGCCCTGCTGGACCGGCTCGCCGGCGTGCTCGCCCGCGAGGCCCAGGGCGGCCCAGCCCCCGCCCCACGCGGTGCCGGCGACCTCGTGGTCCACGGTGTGCGCGTGGTCCCCGCCGCCTTCGACGCCCGCTTCTCCGCCCTGACCCGCCGCTACCGCTACCGCATCGCCGACGGCGGCCCCACCGGTGCCCCGCGCGACCCCGCCCGCCGCGGCCAGGTCCTCTGGGCGAACGAGCGGCTCGACGTCGCCGCCATGCAGGCCGCCGCCCGCCCCCTGCTGGGCGAGCACGACTTCCTGTCCTACTGCCGCCCCCGCGAGGGCGCCACCACCATTCGCACCCTCAAGGAACTCAGCTGGCGGCGCCTGCCCGCCGACGCCCCCGGCCCCGACGGTGGCCTGGTCACCCTCACCGTCGTCGCCGACGCCTTCTGCCACTCCATGGTGCGTTCCCTGGTGGGCGCCGCCCTCGCCGTAGGGACCGGACGCCGCGACGTCGACTGGCCCGCCCGGCTGCTGGCAGCCCGCAGTCGAGGCCAGGCCGCGCCGGTTGCGCCTGCTCATGGGCTCACCCTCGAAGCCGTCACCTACCCGGCCGACGCCGAGCTGGCCGCACAGGCCGAGCGGGCCCGGACCCTGCGTCGGGCACCGAACTGCTGCGACTGACCGCGCAGCGGGCGGCGCGTTCACTCCCGGGTGCCGTCCCGCCGGCATGCGTACCCGGTGCGGCTGCACCGCCGGCGCACGGCACCGCGGCGTGTCGGGTTTCACGGCTGCAGGGGCGCAACCGGCTTTGACCGTCCCTGAAGCCGCCGGTAGGGTAGGGGACCGTCGTGCAGCACGCGATCACGCTCGTGGTGCCATCCCACTCGCCACGTGCGGCCGGTGCTCCGACCACCTCATCTGACCATGGCGGTCCCGCCGATGCCAGCGTCTTAGCTGCGTCCGCGTGCCCGCCCGCCAAGAGAAACGAAGGCAACGCCCGTGCGCACGTACACACCGAAGCCCGGCGACGTCGAGAAGAACTGGTACGTCATCGACGCCAGCGACGTCGTTCTCGGCCGTCTCGCAGCTCAGGCTGCGACCCTGCTCCGTGGGAAGCACAAGCCGCAGTTCGCCCCCAACGAGGACTGCGGAGACTACGTCGTCATCATCAACGCCGACAAGGTCGTCCTCACCCGCGGTAAGGCCGACAAGAAGTTCGCTTACCGCCACTCCGGCTACCCGGGCGGCCTCACCGCCGTCTCCTACCGGGAGCTGCTGGCCAAGAACCCCGAGCGTGCAGTCATGAAGGCTGTTAAGGGCATGCTGCCCCACAACAAGCTGGGCCGCGTCCAGCTGAAGAAGCTCAGGGTGTACGCGGGCGCCGAGCACCCGCACGCCTCCCAGAACCCGCAGACCTTCGAGATCACCCAGGTCGCCCAGTAAGCGCTCCAGCGCTCGGCACCCGACAAGCAAAGGACACATCGTGGCTGAGACCACCGTCGACATCGACGCGCTGGACGAGGAGAACGCCCCCGCCAGCTACACCACCGAATCCACCCCCACCGAGGGACGCGGCCAGTCCGTCACCGCTCCCGGCATGGGTCTGGGCCGCCGCAAGGAGGCCGTCGCCCGCGTCCGCCTGGTTCCCGGCACCGGTCAGTGGAAGATCAACGGCCGCACCCTGGAGGACTACTTCCCCAACAAGCTGCACCAGCAGCTCGTGCGCGCCCCCTTCACCATTCTCGAGCTCGAGGGCCGCTTCGACGTGATCGCCCGCATCAACGGCGGCGGCATCTCCGGCCAGGCCGGTGCCCTGCGCCTGGGCATCGCCCGCGCCCTGAACGAGATCGACCGTGAGGCCAACCGCCCGACCCTGAAGAAGGCGGGCTTCCTCACTCGGGACGCCCGCATCGTCGAGCGCAAGAAGGCCGGTCTGCACAAGGCCCGCCGCGCCCCGCAGTACTCCAAGCGCTGATCCCGGCGGCGCCGTCCAGGCACGTCGGCGCCAGGCCGCGTTATGCGGATCCGGCGGTCACCTCCCACGCGGAGGTGACCGCCGGATTACGTTCCGGCGTGAAATGATGGGGTCGCTGTCTACCAACAGGAGGATCCCATGACACGACTCTTCGGCACCGACGGCGTCCGCGGACTCGCCAACGAACTGCTAACCCCTGATCTCGCAGTCAGCCTCGGCCGCGCAGCGGCGAGCGTACTGGTCGGCTCGGATGACTCCCCCCACCGGCTCGGCCGTCGGCCCCGCGCCGTCGTCGGCCGAGACACGCGAGCCAGCGGCGAGTTCCTCGACCACGCGATCAGCGCCGGCCTGGCCGCCTCCGGCATGGATGTCACCCGCGTCGGGGTGCTGCCCACCCCGGCCATCGCACACCTCACCGCCAGCCAGGACGTCAGCCTCGGCGTGGTGATCTCCGCATCCCACAACCCCTTCCCGGACAACGGCATCAAGTTCTTCGCCCGCGGCGGCTACAAGCTGGAGGACGCCGTCGAGGACCGCATCGAGGCGGCACTGGCGGAGGACCTGCCCCGCCCCACCGGCGCCGACGTGGGCCGTGTCATCAAGGGTGAGACCGTCGCCGACCAGACCTACATCAACCACCTGGTGGACTCCGTCGCCACCGACCTGTCCGGCCTGCGCATCGTGGTGGACGCCTCCAACGGTGCCGCCAGCAGTGTCGGCCCGGCCGCCCTGCGCAATGCCGGCGCCGAGGTCATCGCCATCAACGCCTCCCCGGACGGGCTCAACATCAACGCCGACTGCGGCTCCACCCACCCCGAGCAGCTGCAGGCCTACGTGCGCAGCGTGGGCGCGGACATGGGAGTCGCCTACGACGGCGACGCCGACCGCTGCCTGGCCGTGGACGCCGAGGGCAACCTCGTGGACGGCGACCAGATCATGGGTCTGTTGGCGGTGGGTATGAAGGCCGACGGCACGCTCGGCTCCGACACGCTGGTGGTCACCGTCATGAGCAACCTGGGCCTGATCCTGGCGATGCGTGAGCACGGCATCCGCATCGTCCAGACCGGCGTGGGCGACCGCTACGTGCTGGAGAAGATGCTGCAGGGCGGCTACACCCTCGGCGGTGAGCAGTCCGGTCACGTCATCGACACCCTCCACGCCACCACTGGGGACGGCGTGCTCACCTCCCTGCGTGTGGCCGCCCGAATGAAGCGCACCGGCAAGTCCCTGGCGGAGCTGGCCAGCATCGTGCAGCGCCTGCCGCAGACGCTCATCAACGTCCGTGGAGTGGACAAGGCCGCCGCCGGCACCAACCGGGCGGTGCAGGACGCCGTCGCCGACGCCGAGAAGCAGCTGGGGCAGACCGGCCGGGTGCTGCTGCGCCCCTCCGGCACCGAGCCGCTGGTGCGGGTCATGGTGGAGGCCGCCAGCCAGGAGGAGGCCGACCGCGTCGCCGAGGGCCTGGCCGCCGTCGTCAAGGACAACCTCGCGCTGTGACCCGGTCCGACGCCGCCGGCGCCGGGCTGCGGCTGCTGGACGACGCACCGAGCTGGAACGGCGAGCCGCTCAGCGGGCGGGTTCTCGACCTGCTCTGCGTGCTCGCCGCTCTGCCCGGCGCCCGCGGCGGCGAGGATCAACTGATCGCGGGGCTTTGGGACTGCTCGCCGCCGTCTCGACCTCGCCAGGCGCTGCAGGTAGTCGTCTCCCGCACACGTAACCGCCTGGGGGCCGAGGCTCTGCAAAGACACGGTGAGGGGTACGCCCTGACCCTGCCACGCTCACAGGTGGATCACCTGGATCTGGCGCAACGCCGTCGTCGGGCGGAGGCCGCGGCCTGCGCCCATCGCCCGGCCGATGTGGTCGACCTGACCGAGGGTATGGGGGAGATCAGCGGGGCGGGCGTGAGCCCGCCGCACCGTCGGCTCTTGGAGCAGGCAATGGCCCTTAGTGCCCGTGCCCTCCGCCTGCGCGCACTCGCACTCGGAGAGCTGGGGCGTTACGCGCAGGCCATGGAGCTGCTTCCGTCCCTGGCCGAGCAGAATCCCTCCGATGAGGCGGTTCTCGCCGCCCTGATTCGCAGTGAGGCCTGGACCCGTTCACCGGCTGCGGCGTTGGCGCGTTACGAACGGTACCGACGTCGTCTGCGCCAGGCCGGCGCCGTGCCCGGGCCGCTGCTACGTGCCGCGCACGAGCATGCGCTGGCCGCTGAGCACCCGGTTCGGCAGGGCCTGCGGGCGCCCATCGGCCTGATAGGGCGGGAGCACGACCTGCGGGTGGTGGAGGACGCGGTCGCCACCAGGCAGCTGGTGACCATCACCGGACCGGGAGGGGTCGGCAAGACGACTCTGGCGCAGGCGCTCGCCTCACGCAGCCCGTTTCCCACGATCAGAGTGCTGTCCATGACGGAGGTCGCCCCACGTGGGCACGACCCGGTGGCTGCGGACGCCTCCGACGGCGCGGCGCCCGTGGATCGGCTCGCCCGCGAGCTGCTGGCCGCCATCGGGCGCAGTGGCTCGGCCGCGCAGCCGGCCCGCGTCGCCCTGGCGCAGGCGCTCGCGGCTCCCGGCACGCTGCTGGTGCTGGATGACTGTGAGCACGTGGCCGGTGCGCTCGCCGATCTGCTCGGGCCCATGCTCGCCTCATTGCCGGGGCTGCATGTGGTGGTGACGTCCAGAAGCGTCCTGGAGCTGTCGGCCGAGTACGTGCATCGGCTGGCGCCGCTTACAGGCACGGCGGCGGCCGCCCTGTTCCGTGACCGGGCACTGGCGGCCAGGCCGCACCAGGCCCTCGACGACGACGGCCTGGCTCGGCTACTGCCCGCCCTGGAGGGGCTGCCACTCGCCATCGAGTTGGCCGCGGCGCGCACCCGCGTCATGTCGGTGCGGCAAGTGGCGCAGCGCCTCCCACGCGACCTGAGGACCATGACCGGTCCGCGGGATCTGCCGGAGCGTCAGCGCACCCTCAGCGCCGTCATCGAATGGTCCTGGTCGCTGTTGGACGATCCGCAGCGACGCGCCCTGACGCGCGCCGCACTGCTGGCCGACGGCTTCACCCTGGAGACAGCCGAGGCCGTGATCGGTCCCGCCGCGGCCGTCATGCTTGATCAGCTCCTGGCGCAGTCGCTCCTGACCGCGGACGGGGACGATCCGCCCCGCTTCCACATGCTCTCCTCCGTGCGTGCGCTGGTTCGTGAGCGCGTCGCCGGCACCTTAGATGCGGCGGAGGCTCAAAGTGCCGTGCGCCGCTGGGCGCTGGGCCTGGCTCGCCCGGTGCTGGCCGTGATGGATGGCAGCCGTATGGATGAGGTCGCTCCTGCCGTTGACGCCCTGCTGGCGGAGGAGCGCGGGGTGGCCGCCGAGCTGGGACGAGCACTGGGCGACGACGATGGGCATCAGGCTCCTGAGGCCGCCCTGGTGCTCGGTGCGGCGCTGCTGACCGCCTGGTCCACGAGCTGGGGCTACAGCCAGACCGCCGCCTGGGTGCCGCGGCTCCTGGGGCATGCGGTGACTGCGGCGTCGGACTCCGTTGGAAACATCGCCCGGATGCTGGTGCTCCATCGTGCGGTGGCCAACTCCTGGCTGCTGGGCCCCCTCCCGGAGGAGCTCCGGCTCCGTATTCCGGCGTCATTCCCGTGCGAGAGCGCCTACGTCGCCGCGATTCGCCGGCTGGTCCGCACCCGGCACGAGGAGTGGGGCGGGCTGCTGGAGGATCCAGACCACTGGACCGCCTGGGCCGCAGGTAGTTGCGTGGTCACGGAGCTTGAGAACCGCGGTGACGTGACCGGTGCCCTGGAGCTCAATCGCAGTCTGCGGCGACGGCTGCGCGCCTCGAATCTGCCGCCCGTCCGCCTGCTTGAGCTTGACGTCGACGGTTTGCGCCTGCTGCTGGAAATGGGGGACTACCGCGGCGGGCTGAGCGAGTGCACCCGTCTGCTGCAGGTGGCCGACCGCCATCCGCTTCAAGATGCCCTCCGCAGCGCTCTGCGCCTGCAACGGGACTGCTGCCGGGTCTATCTGGCGCCGTCACCGGAGCGCGCTGCCGCCCTACTGGCGGACGCCGAGAGCATGCCGGTGCCCGGAATGGCGATGTTCATCACCGGGTTCCTCGGCGGTGAGATGGAGCTTCTGCGCGGCCGCCCGGAGGAGGCCTTCACGGCGGCGCGGGGTCTGCTTGAGCGCATGGCCGGTGCCGACGTGCCCGCGGGTAACCCGTGGGAGCTCTACGGCCTGGCGACCTGCCTGCTGATCGACGTGGAGATCGCCAGGTCTGGTGCGGCGGCGCCGGACACGCGAGGCGACTCACTGCGGGATCATGCCCTGGAGGCGACCGCCATGTTGCGGCGGGGGCTGCAGGCACTGACGCAGGCCTTGCAACAGGCCCGCGCCACCCGCTTCGATCTGCCGACGACGGCGTCGCTGGCCTGCGCCGTCGGCCTGTCTGCGGCGCAGGCCGGGGCCGGTGGGCAGTGGGGAGATGCGGGCGTGCCCGCGTTGGTGGGGGAGGAGCCCGGCGATGTGGATTCCGCCCGGGTAGTTGGGCTGGGGCTGGAACTGTTCTGTGCGGCCCTGGCCTGCGGCCCCAATCAGACCTCACGGCTGTTGTCACGACCGCGCCTGTTGGAGGCGGCGCGCGGAATCGACCCCGGCCGCGTCGACGAGATGCTGAGGCAAGCTCATTCCTCCGATCCCGAGGCGCTCGTAGAACACATGGTGACGTTGACCGGCTCACTGGCTGAGCTGTTGTGAGCAAGGTGCTCTCCCCGGCCGCGTGACCGGGGAGACCGCCGGCTCCCGCCTTAGGCGACGGAGCGCTGGTAGCGCGTGACGGTGATCGGCGCCGCCACGGCCACGATTAGTACACAACCCAGCAGGGCCCAGCCGGCGTCGGCGGCCGTTCCCGTCCCGGCGGTTCCGTCGAGCAGGTAGCGCAGCCCGCTGACGGCATAGGACACCGGATTGTGCTCGGCGAAGATCTTCAGCCAGTGCGGCAGCGTATCAACGGGCACTAGCGCATTGGACAGGTAGCACAGGGGGAACAGAATGATGATGTTGAATGAGGTCACCGCCTGCGCCGAGCTGAACAGGGTGCCCAGCATCAGGAACACCCAGGAGATCGCCCAACCGCATGCGGCGGCCGCCAGCACGACTCCAACGGCTCCGATCCAGCCGTTCTCCGGTCTGTACCCGAGCGCGACGCCGGTCGCCACCGTCAGCGCGGCGCACACCGCGTACCGCAGCAGGTCGGTGGCCATTGGGCCCAGCAGCGGCGCCAGTCGGGACATGGGCAGCGCCCGGAAACGGTCGAACACGCCCTTGGACATGTCCTCACGCAGGTCAACACCGACGCTCTGGCAGGTGGACAGAACATTGGTGATGACCAGCCCCGGAACCAGGATCGGCAGGTAGGAGCGCACGTCCCCCGAGATGGCGCCGCCAAGCAGTTCCCCGAACATGACGGTGAACAGGACGGGCTGAATGAGCACGTCGAAGAACTCCGCCGGATTGCGCAGCATGGTCAGTGCCGAGCGCCACGCCATCGCGGCGGTGTCCGGTATTAGCCGAGACTCGCTGAAGCGTCGGGGAACGGACAAGGCGGGGGATGAGTTGAGGGAAGCGGATGCGGTGGTCACAGGTCCTCCTCGGTATTCAGGTCGGTGTTATTCAGATTGGTGTTGTGGTGCGTGCTCAGGCCTGCGGCGTGAACCGGCTCGGCGGTGGTGGGCCCGGAGGTGGTGGAGCGGTCGGTCGCTTCTCGGGTCGGCCCTTGGTTCCCGGTCAAGGTGAGGAAGACGGAATCGAGGCTGGGGCGGTCGACCGAGATCGCCGCCGGAGACAGCCCCTGCTCGCGGAGCGCCACGAGGATCTCCGTGGCATCCGCGGTCTGCCTGATGGGTGCGTATATGCGCCCTGCGCGAGTGGTCGGTGTACCGCCTGGGGAAAGCACCCGGGTGATGACATCGCGGATGGCGGGCACGTCCTCACGATTCGCGGGAGTGATCGCCAGGGCCGAGGTGCCGATCCGGTCCTTAAGCTGATCGGGACTGCCTTCGGCTACCTTGCGCCCGTGGTTCATGATGCCGATCCGGTCGGCCAGGCGATCGGCCTCATCCAGGTACTGGGTGGTCAGCAGGATGGTCGTCCCGTGTGACACCAGGTCCTCGACGACCTGCCACATCTGCTGGCGGGTGCGCGGATCCAGCCCCGTCGTCGGCTCATCGAGGAACAGCAGCGGAGGCGTGGCGACCATCGAGACGGCGAGGTCGAGGCGCCGCCGCATTCCACCCGAGTACCGGCCCACGCGCCGCCCGGCGGCGTCGGCGAGGCTGAAGGCCTCCAGCAGCTCGTCGGCGCGGCGCCTGCTGTCGGTGCGGGACATTCCGGTCAGACGCGCGAACAGTCGCAGGTTCTCGCGTCCGGTGAGCGTCTCATCAACGCTTGTGTACTGACCGGCGACGCCGATTACGGAGCGCACCCGGTGCGGGGCGTGAGCCAGGTCGTGTCCCATGATGGTGGCGCTGCCGGAGCTGGGGCGCAGCAGCGTCGTCAACAGCTTGACCACGGTGGACTTGCCGGCCCCGTTGGGGCCGAGTAGTCCGTAGACGCTGCCGGCGGCGATGTCCAGGTCCAGGTCGTCGACGGCTCTCAGGGAGCCGAAGTCGCGGCGCAGGCCGGTGGCGTGGATGGCGGGGACGTCTCCTGCCTGGTGATGCGCTCTTGGGGTCGGAGGGTGTGGCGATGAAGCAGTGCTCATGCAGGCAGGCTGGCAGCCGCCGCTTTCACGACGCTTTCGGGGTGGTATCACCGTGTGGTCCAGCGGCGCCGTGGTGCGGACACGTCGAAAGCGCGTCGCCTCGCCCCGGTGGGCGCGCACGACGTCCGTGCCTGTCCCGGGCGCACGCTCGCGTTGTTGGGAGCGTCTTCCCGGAGCCGGGTTGTCGGTGCGGGTGCCTGTGGGCGGGCGGGCCCGTGTACTCGGTGAGGATCCTTGTGTGCAGTCGGGCCTGCGGGGCTGTTCCCGTGGCGCCGGGGGCCTGGTTGCCGGCAGCCGAGGGGTGGGCGGGGTCTTACGCCGCCCTGGTTGGACCGCTCACGCCCCGTTGGACCGCTCACGCCCCGTTGGACCGCTCACGCGCGGTTGGACCGCTGTAACCAGCGGCTACGGCGGTCCAACGGGGGCAGAGGGGTCCAACGGGGGCAGAGGGGTCCAACGGGGGCAGAGGGGTCCAACGGGGGCAGAGGGGTCCAACGGGGGCAGAGGGGTCCAACGGGGGCACAGCGGTCCAACGGGGGCACAGCGGTCCACTCACTCTGCGCCCCCGACGTGCTCACTCCATGGCGCGGATGACCGCCTCCACGGTCTCCTTCGCGTCGCCGAAGAGCATGGAGGTGTTGTCCTTGAAGAACAGCGGGTTCTGCACCCCGGCGTAGCCGGAGGCCATGGAGCGCTTGAAGACCACCACGCGCCGGGCGTCCCACACTCGCAGCACCGGCATGCCGGCAATGGGGGAGCCGGGCTCCTCCGCGGCCGGGTTGACCGTGTCGTTCGCACCGATGACCAGGACGATGTCGACGTCGGAGAAGTCGTCGTTCACCTCGTCCATCTCCAGCACGAGGTCATAGGGGACCTTGGCCTCGGCCAGGAGCACGTTCATGTGCCCAGGCAGGCGGCCGGCCACGGGGTGGATGCCGAAGGTGACGTCCACGCCCTCCCCGCGCAGCATCTCGGTGAGCGTGGCGACGGGGTACTGCGCCTGGGCCACGGCCATGCCGTAACCGGGTGTGATGACCACTCGCTTGGCCTCCTGCAGCGCGTGGGCCACGGCACCCACATCTGTCTGCTGGATTGTGCCCTCCTGGTCCTCCCCGGGGGCGACCACCGCGCCCTCGGTGCCGTAGCCGCCCAGCAGCACGGCGACGAAGGAACGGTTCATCGCCTGGCACATCAGGTAGGACAGGTAGGCGCCGGAGGAGCCCACCAGGGCGCCGGTGATGATCAGCAGGTCGTTGTTGACCATGAAGCCGGTGAAGGCCGACGCCCATCCGGAGTAGGAGTTCATGATGGCGACCACCACGGGCATGTCGCCGCCGCCGATGGCCACCACCAGGTGCACGCCCAGGGCCAGGGCGATGACGGTCATTACCGCCAGGCACACCCAGGCCGCCGCCCCGCCCGCCGGCAGCATGATGAAGGCGACCATGAGCGCGAGACTGACCAGCAGGGCGGCAAGGTTGAGCTTGTTGCGCCCCGGCAGGGTGATCGGGCGGCCCGGGACGCGACCGGCCAGTTTCAGGGCGGCCAGCACCGATCCGGTGAAGGTCACCGCGCCCACGAACACGCCCAGGAAGACCTCACCGAGGTGGAATCCGCCCAGCGACTCGGCCAGCGCGTCGGGGGAGGAGTAGGAGCTGTAGCCCACCAGCACGGCGGCCAGCCCCACCAGGCCGTTGAGCACGGCGATCAGCTGGGGCATCCCCGTCATGGCGACCTTGCCCGCCAGCACCATGCCGATCACGGCGCCGATGCCCAGCGCAAGTGCGATGAGTGCCGCCGTGGTTACTACTCCCTGACCGGGGTCGGAGGTAAGGGCCAGGCCTATGGCTGCTGCAACCGCCACCCCCATGCCGACGGCGCCGGCAACGTTCCCGGCCACCGCCGTCTCATGCCGGGACAGCCCGGCGGCGGCGAGGATGAACAGCACCGCAGCCGCGATGTAGGCCAGGGCCACGGGCGAGGGCAGGGCGAGGTCAACGGGTTGGGCGGCGGCGGGAAGCACCGCGGTCAGGCTGAGGGCTGCCGTGTTGAACATCCGCTCACTCCTTCCTGAACATGGCGAGCATGCGGTGCGTGACCGCGAAGCCGCCGAAGACGTTGATGGATGCGAGCATGATCGCGACGAAGGCCACTGCGCTGATCGCCGGGTTGGCGTTGCCGACCTGCGAGATCGCCCCTAGCAGGATGATGCCGGAGATTGCGTTCGTCACGGACATCAGTGGGGTGTGCAGGGCCGGGGTCACGTTGGAGATCACATGGAAGCCCAGGATGATCGCCAGGGCCAGCACGATGTAGTGGCTGGTGGCGGCCGCGGGCGTGACCAGCACCAGCGCCGCGGCGGCGATGGCGGCAACCGCGACCCCGATCATCATCCGGCGGCGCGAGCGGGCCTGGGCGGCGGCCTGCGCTGCGGCGTCGGCCTGCACGTCTGCGGCGGAGCGCTCCGGGGCCGGCCCGGTAGCGGGGGACTTGGGGGCGGCGGAGACCGCCACGGGCGGCGGCGGCCACAGCAGCTCGCCGGCCTGGCACACGGTGATGGCCCGCACTACCTGGTCCTCCAGGTCCAGGGCGAGTTCGCCGTCCTTGTCCGGCGTGAGCAGGGTCAGCAGGTTGAGGATGTTGCGGCCGTACAGCTGTGAGGCCTGGGCGGGCAGGCGCTCGGCCAGGTCCGTGTATCCGACGATGGTCACTCCGCCGTCGGTGGTGACCACCTCGCCGGGCACGGTCAGCTCGGTGTTGCCGCCGTTGGCGGCGGCCATGTCCACGATCACCGAGCCGGGTCGCATGGCCTCCACAGCGGCGCGGTCCAGCAGCAGCGGGGCGCGCCGGCCGGGAATGTTCGCGGTCGTGATCACGATGTCCGCGGCGGCCGCCTGCTCGGCGTAAAGGGCGTTGGCCAGGGCGGCCTGGTCGGTGGACATCTCCTTGGCGTAGCCGTCGGCGGAGACCTCCTGGGCGGTGGGCACGGGCACGAACTCGGCGCCCACGGACTTGACCTGGTCGGCCACCTCCGGGCGCACGTCGGTGCCCTTGACGACCGCCCCCAGGGAGTAGGCGGTGCCGATTGCCGCCAGGCCGGCCACGCCCGCGCCGATCACGTACACCGAGGCGGGCGGGAACTTGCCTGCGGCGGTCACCTGGCCGTTCAGGAGGCGTCCGAAGTGCGCGGCTGCCTCGATGACGGCCCGGTAGCCCGCCAGGTTCGCCTGGGAGGAGAGCACGTCCATGCTCTGCGCGCGGGAGATGCGCGGCACCGTGTCGATCGCCAGTGCGGTCAGGGAGCGGTCCTGGAGCTTGTGCACGAAGTCGGGGTGGCGGGCCGGGTCGAGCCGACCGATGAGGGTGGCGCCGGGGTGCATGAGGTCGAGCTCGGCGTCGTCGGGGGCATAGGCGGTGACGACGATGTTGCAGGCCCAGGTCTGCGCGCGGTCGGCGAGGTGGGCGCCGGCCTGCTCGTAGGCGGAGTCGGGGAAGCGGGCCGGCGCTCCGGCTCCGCGCTGGACGACGACGTCGTAGCCCAGGCGGATCAGCCGCTCCACGGTCTGCGGGGTGGCCGCGGCCAGGGAGCGGTCCGGAGGCTGACAGGGGATTCCAAGACGCACAGAAGCTCCTTTCAGCGGGCGCGCCCGAAGCCCGGGCGCGCGGGGGCGCGTTGCGGGAAGGGTGGGCACGCGGGGTGACTCGCGTAACAGTAGAACGCCTCGGGGTGGGTGTCACGCGGTGTCTCACCGCGGCAGGAATCGGGGCGGTGCAAGGGGGGCGTGGGCGAGTCGCCCGCGCCGGTGCGGATGTGGCTCGCCTCACCGAAACGCTCTCTTGCAGAAAGTGAGTAACCGAGAGAGAGTGTTCCTGTCGGAACCGCCGCACGCAGTAAGGAGAACATCGTGGCTGCTGCATCCCTCCCGTCCGTTACCGTCTTCGGGGCCGGTGCCATCGGCTCCGCCGTCGCCCAGCTCGCCGTCAAGGCCGGCGCCTCCGTCCAGGTGCTTGCCCGCGACGCGGCGAAGGCCGCGGCGGCGGCCGATGGCGCCACCGCCGGAACCGTCGGCGACGCCGTCACCGGCGGCCTGGTCGTCCTGGCCCTGCCCTACCCGGCCCTCGCCGAGGTGCTGTCCGCCTACCCCGCGGACGCCTTCGCCGAGAAGATCGTCGTCGACCCCTCAAACCCCATCGACTTCGGCACGCTAGACTCCGTCGTCGCCCCCGGCTCCTCCGCTGCCGCGGAGCTCGCCGAGCGCCTGCCCGGAGCGCAGGTCGTCAAGGCCTTCAACACGAACTTCGCCGCGACCCTCGCCTCCGGCGCCATCGCCGGTAAGCCGGTCACCGTCTATGCCGCCGCGGACAGCGAGGACGCCAAGGCGACCCTGCGCGCTCTTGTGGAGGCGGCCGGCCTGGCCTACGTGGACGCCGGAGCGCTCAAGCGGGCGCGTGAGCTGGAGGCCATGGGTGCGCTCCAGATCGGCCTGGCCCTGAGTGAGCAGGTCGCCTGGACCGGAGGCTTCGCCGTCGTCAAGTGAGCCTGTCTGCCGGGCAGCCCACCGTGTGACGCCCGCGCCCGCCGTCCCTTACTCAGGACGGCGGGCGCGTTCCCGTACGCTGACCATTCTCGGGGGCCGGTAGAATCCCAGCGGCCGGGTTCTGACGGGGCTGAAGGAGGAGCGGCGCATGCGTGCGGCAGGTGATGAGGGCGAGCAGGTCTACAACCCCTACAGCCGGTCCTGCCCCTCGCGGCGCCTGTTGCGCGAGCTCGGTGAACTGTGGAGCGTGCTGGTCATCGGCGCCCTGTATGAGGGGCCGCTGCGCTTCACCGAGGTATCCCGGCGTGTGGACGGCATCTCCACCAAGATGCTCACCCAGACGCTGCGCACCCTGGAGCGCGATGGCCTGGTCAGGCGCGAGTACTACACCGAGACCCCGCCGCGGGTCACCTACGAGTTGACTGCGCTGGGGCGGGACCTTGCCGACGTCATGGACGCCCTGGAGAAGTGGGCCGTCGGGCACATGGACGACGTGCTCGCCGCCCGCGAGGCCTACGACGCATCCCGCGCGGGCTAGGCGGTTGTGCAGGCCCCGGGGACGACGTCAGGGGGCATGGCCTCCCGGCGGCTCTGCTAAGCTCGAGGTCACGAGATGGATACGGTGGCGTGTGCCAGTGCCGCCCTGAAACCGTCCTCGCGCCCACCAGCTGTTCTAAGGAGCTGCCATGCCGGCATCCCCCTACGGTCTCACGCCTGACCCGCAAGGGGGACTCTCAGTATCCCCGGGTGCCGCCTCGACGGGCTCGTCCGAGTCCCTGGTCCGTCGGCCGGATGCGAGGACGTACGTCGGTGGTGCGCTCATCGCCCTGGCGGGTGTCGCGGTAGCCGTGGCCGGCATCCGGACGGACCTGGAGGCAGACGAGCCGATGCGGTCCATCTGGCTCGGGGGCGTAGCCGGCATGGCGCTGCTGCTGATCTGCTGGGGCCTGACCATGGTGGCGTGGCGCACGGTCTTCGACGCCGACGGCATTCACTCCCGCGGCCTGATCCGGCGCGTGGACCTGCCCTGGCCGGACACACGCACCGCCTTCGTCGTGGACGTGGGTAGGCACAGCCGTGACCGGGGCGCAGACGGGCGCTCCACAAGACGACGGCGGGAGGTGACTCTCACAGTCCACGTACTGACGCCGGGGCGAAGCACGACACTGGCGATGCCGCGCATCCTGTCCGCGTACTGACGCCGGGGCGAAGCACGACACTGGCGATGCCGCGCATCCTGTCCGCACCCGCGCGGGAGGAGCAGGTACTGCGTGCGCGCCTGGAAGCGGACCTGGATGAGATCTGGGCGTGGGCGCTGGGCCGCGGCTACGTGCGGGAGTGGAACCAGGGCGGGTACGCGCCCGGGCGGAGCGGGCCGGGCGCGCGGACGTCGGCGTACGCCGGCCCGCCCGCCGACCAGGGGCTACTGGCCCGCGAGCCCCTGGTGTTCAGGCAGCGCCCGGACGGAAGAACGGCGGCGTGCATAACCGCGTCGATCGGCTTCATGCTGGTGGGCGGACTCATGCTGGTGCGCGCACTGCAAGCCGTGGATGAGCTGGCCTTAGACGACGCCGAATCGATCGTCATTGTGCTCGCGTGCGTCCAACTCGGCGTCGGGGCCGCCCTGCTGATCGGCGAGTGCCTCAGACTGCGCTCGCGGTTGACGGTATCGCGGGACGGGCTGGAGTGGACGGGGGCGCGGGGCGCGCAGCACCTGGCATGGCCGCCGTCGCGCACGTGCGTATTCGTCCAATCCCGTAGAATCTCGGGCCGGACCATGGCCACGGTGTGCGTACTCGCCCCCGACACAACGGCGCTGGCCGTGCCCGGACTGACGTGGCGCTCCAAGCACGATCGCCGCGCCCTGCTGCCGGCGGCGACGGCCGCACAGTCCATATGGCAGTGGGGGTACGCCCGCGGCGTCGCCCGTGACGACGGCGTCTACCGCCCCGCCGCTGACGCCGAGGTGGAGCAGCAACGCGTCGCCACCGCCCAGCGCATCGAGTACCTGCATGCGCACCCCCAGGAGACTCGATGACCATTCCTCCGCAGGAACCCCAGGGGGGCTTCGGCCGCGGTGCCGTGTCCTACGGCGTACAGGCGACCACCCCGGCGTCGTTCCAGGGGCCGGAGTCCCTGACGCGTCGGCAGGATGCCTCCAGCAGGATCGCCGGCTTCGCCTTCCTGCTCGGCGGTCCGATGCTGCTGTACTTCGGCTGCATGCTGTATGTCCTCGATCCCGAGCTGGAGGTCGCCGCGCCCCTGTGCGCGGCCGGGACTCTGGTGCTGATCCTCGGCATTGCGATGCTGCGGCGCCGCACCGTGTTCGACGCCCGCGGCATTCACTCCCGCGGCCTGTTGCGGACGGTTCACCTGCCCTGGCCGGATTCTCGTGCTGGATTCATGGTCGTCGTGACCGGTGGTGGCAATGGCGGCCCGGTGGCCCTGATCGAGGTGGGAGCCGCGGGCCACCGGGTGCGACTGTCCGCTCCACGCCTGTCCTCCAGGGAGGCCAAGGATCTGCGCTTGCGGCTCGAGGCCGAGGTCGACGGGATCTGGGCGTGGGCGCTGGACCGCGGCTACGCCCGCGAGGCGATGCCCGTCCCGCCCGCCCGGCAGGGCGCGGATCCCCGGCTCGTGCAGGGCATACCTCCACCGGGAGCCGCGCCGCGCGCCCTGCCCGTCGACCAGGCACTGCTGGCCCACGAGCCCCTGATCCTCAAGGAGCGGCCGAACTGGCACGGGCTCATCCCCAATGTCATCCTCTTGGTGGTCCTATGCGCGGTGGCGCTGCTGGCCGTGCTCGGCCCGGAGCGGACCCCACAGGTCTTTGCCGGAGTGCTCCCGGAGGATGGGACGGCGCGTGGGTCCGTAGGCCTTTGGGTACTGCTGGTGGTGGCCGTCGGCGGCCTCAGTGCCGGCCTGCACCGGATTCTTCGGGAACGCACGATCCTCTCCCGGTCGGGCCTGGTTCTGGCTGGGCGGCGAACCCGCCGGGTGGCCTGGCCGCCGTCACGCTCCTACCTCTTCGTGCGAAGCTGGCGCCGCCTCTGGTTCACCGAGGCATCCGCCTGGCTGCTCGCCCCCTCCGGGGCGGTGCTGCATGTGCCCGGCACGCTGCGTTGGTCCCGGAACGAGGATCGGGCCCTGCTGGCCGCTGCGACGATGGCGCAAACCATCTGGGATTGGGGCCTGGCTCGGGCAGTCACCCACGACGACGGCTCCTACCGTCCGGCCCCCGATGATGCGATCGAACAGGAGCGCCGCGCCAACGACCGGCGGGTCGCCTACCTCACCATCGGCGGAACTCAGGCCTTGCGCAGCAGCACCCGGCTCATGTGATGGTCGGCGTCCTTGTGCAGCACCAGGGTGGCCCGCCCGCGTGTGGGGGCGATGTTCTCCCGCAGATTCACCAGGTTCACGCTCTCCCACACCTCGTTCGCCGCCGCCAGCGCGATGTCGTCCGGGATGGCCTGGTAGCGCCGGAAGTAGGAGCTCGGGTCCTTGAAGGCCGTGTGCTTGAGCGTGAGGAAGCGGTCCAGGTACCAGCGGCGGATGTCCTCCGGGTTGGCGTCCACATAGATGGAGAAGTCGATGAAGTCACTCACCGCCAGCGCCGACGCCACCGTGCGCTCATCACCGGGGGCGTGGCGCACCCGCGGGGCGGGCTGGAGCACATTCAATCCCTCCAGCACCACCACGTCCGGCTGCTCAATCACGAGCTTCCTGCCCGGCACGATGTCGTAGACGGTGTGTGAGTACACCGGCGCCTCCACCCGCGGCGCCCCGGACTTCACCGCGGTGACGAACTCCAGCAGCGCCTTCTGGTCGTAGGACTCCGGGAAGCCCTTGCGGGCGGTCAGGCCGCGCGCCTCCAGGACGGCGTTGGGCAGCAGGAAGCCATCGGTGGTGACCAGATCCACCCGGGGGGTGTCCGGGAAGCGGGCCAGCAGGTGGGCGAGCAGCCGCGCCGTCGTCGACTTGCCGACCGCCACCGAGCCGGCCACGGCCACCACGAACGGCGTCGGCCGCTCAGCCACCCCCAGGAAGGCGGAGGTGCGGCGGGCGCGCTCGCGGGCAGTGATGATGAAGTGCTCCAACAGCGCCGTCAGCGGCCGGTAGACCACGTCCACCTCGGGCAGGTCGATCGGGTCGCCCAGCCCCCGCAGCTTCTCAACATCCGCCTGGGTCAGCGGCAGCGGCGCGGAGGATGCGAGCGCGCGCCACTGGTCCCGGCGCAGCTCGATGTACGGAGAGGGAGCCGCTCCGGACGGGGCCACGGGGGACAAGGGACTGTTCACCGCACCAGTGTGACGCATAGTCACCTCATCGGCACGCCCCGGTGCTGTGACGGTGCACCTCTCAGTCCAGTCAGGGCCGCGTCGGGCCCGCGCGTTGAATCGAAGGGCGGGTTGGTGGTTCGATCGGGTCCATGTGTGGAATCGTCGGTCATGTAGGCCCCCTGAACTCAACCAGTCCCACCGGAGTCTCCGGCTCCGGCCGCTCCCTGGAGGTGCTGCTGGACGGCCTGTCCCGCCTGGAGTATCGCGGCTACGACTCCGCCGGGATCGCCCTGGTGCGCCCCGACGGCGCGGAGCGGCTCACCACCGTCAAGGCCGCCGGCAAGCTGGACAACCTGCGTGCAGCCCTGGATGAGGCCGAGCCCGCCCCTGCCACCGCCGGCATCGGGCACACCCGTTGGGCCACCCACGGCGGCCCCACCACCGCCAACGCGCACCCGCACCGGGCCGGGTCCCTGGCGGTCGTCCACAACGGGATCATTGAGAACTTCCGCTCGCTGCGCGCCGAGGTGGAGGATGCGGGCCGCACCCTGCTGTCCGCCACCGACACCGAGGTCGTCGCCCACCTGCTCGACCTGGACTTCACCGCCCGGCTGGCCGAGGCGGGCCCGGACGCCGCCGACGCGCAGCGGGCCGCCGCACTGCTGGTGGAGTCCATGCGCGCCGTCACCACCCGGCTGGAGGGCACCTTCGCGCTGCTGGCCGTCACCGAACTCGCCCCCGGGGCGATCGTCGCCGCCCGCCGCTCCAGCCCACTGGTGATCGGCCTGGGTGAGGGCGAGAACTTCCTCGGCTCGGACGTGGCCGCCTTCGTCGCCTTCACCACTCACGCCGCCGAGGTCGACGACGACCAGGTGCTGCTGCTGACCGCCGACGCCGTGACCGTGTGGGACGCCGCCGGCAACGTCGTCGCCCCGCGCCAGTGGGAGGTCTCCTGGGACGCCTCCGCCGCCGTCAAGGGCGGGTACGAGACCTTCATGGACAAGGAGATCCACGACCAGCCCACCGCCGTTGCCGACACCCTGCTCGGACGCGTCAACGACCGCGGCGAGCTCGTCCTGGACGAGATGCGCATCGACCCCTCCGTCCTGCGCAGCATCGACAAGATCATCGTCGTCGCCTGCGGGACGGCCGCCTACGCCGGGCACGTGGCCAAGTACGCCATCGAGCACTGGTGCCGCATCCCGGTGGAGATCGAGCTCGCCCACGAGTTCCGCTACCGGGATCCCATCGTGTCGGAGAAGACCCTCACCGTGGCCATCTCCCAGTCCGGGGAGACCATGGACACCATTCACGCGATACGCCACGCCCGCGAGCAGGGCAGCCGCGCCCTGGCCATCGTCAACACCTACGGGTCCACGATCGCTCGCGAGGCCGACGCGGTGCTGTACACCCACGCCGGCCCGGAGGTGGCCGTGGCCTCCACCAAGGCCTTCCTCGCCCAGATCACCGCCTGCTACCTGCTGGGCCTGTACCTGGCGCAGCTGCGCGGCAACAAGTGGCCCGACGAGGTGGCCGACTACCTGGAGAACCTGGGGCAGATGCCCGCCAAGATCGAGCGCCTGCTCGCCGAGCAGGAGGACATGGTCCGCGAGCTCGGTGCCCAGCTGGCCGACCAGACCTCCTTCCTGTTCCTGGGCCGCCACGTCGGCTACCCGGTGGCACTGGAGGGGGCGCTGAAGCTCAAGGAGGTCGCCTACGTCCACGCCGAGGGCTTCGCCGCCGGTGAGCTCAAGCACGGCCCGATCGCCCTGGTGGAGGACGGGCTGCCCGTGTTCGTCATCGTCCCCACCCCGCGCCGCCCCGTCCTGCACGACAAGGTCATCTCCAACATCCAGGAGGTGCGCGCCCGCGGCGCCCGCACCATCGTCATCGCCGAGGAGGGCGACGAGGCGGTCACCCCCTTCGCCGACACCGTCATCCGCATCCCGGCGGCCCCGACCCTGATGTGGCCGCTACTGACCGTGGTGCCCCTGCAGATCTTCGCCGCCGCCCTGGCCAAGGCCAAGGGGCTGGACGTCGACCAGCCCCGCAACCTGGCCAAGTCCGTCACCGTGGAGTGAGTGCGCGGGCGGCCGGGGCGTGCGGGTTGCCGACGGGGCGATGATGGGACGGTGAATGTCACCGCCGCTCCAACCACCGCCCCCACACCGGCCGCCACGACCGCATATCCGGCACGCGCCGTAGCGGAGGCCGAGGCGCCACTGACCGCCGGAACCGACCGCTACATGCATGCGGCGGCCCATGCCGTGGCGCGTGTCGCAGTGCAGGAGCTCCGCGGCGCGCGCGGCGCCGTGCCCGGAGCGCGCGTGCTGCTGCTTGTGGGCGGTGGGCACAACGGCGGCGACGCCCTCCTGGCCGGCGCCCTGCTGGCCCGCCGCGGCTGCGCCGTCACTGCCGCGCCCGCCACCACCACCGATCGCCTGCACGCCGGCGCGCTCAACGCCGCTCGGGCCGCCGGTGTGCGTCTTGCCGCTGATCCAATGGGCGCGGCACGTGCAGCCGCCGGGGGCGTCAGCGGGAGCGCCGACGGCGCCGACCTGGTGATTGACGGCTTGACGGGTATCGGCGCCACCGGTGGACTGCGTCCCGCCGCGGCTGGGCTCATCGCTCCGCTGTGCGCCGCCGGGCAGGTGGGGTGTCGCCCCTTCCGGGTGCTGGCCGTTGACCTGCCCTCCGGCGTCGGCGTGGACGACGGCACCCTGCCCGGCCCCGTGCTGGCCGCCGATTGCACCGTCACCTTCACCTGCCCCAAGGGCGCGCACCTGCTGCCCCCGGCGGCGACCCGGTGCGGACGTGTGGAAGTGATCGACCTGGGGCTGCCGGTTCCGGAGGCGGCGCCGTCGGCACGGCGGCCCACGGATGCGGAACTGGGACGCCTGCTGCGTGTGCCCGGCGACGAGGACCACAAGTACACCCGTGGCGTGGTGGGCCTGTGGGCGGGCAGCCGGGCCTACCCGGGGGCCGCGGTCCTGGCCGCGTCGGCGGCCGTGCGCACGGGCGCGGGCATGGTGCGGGTGGCGGCGCCGCCACGGGTGGTTGACCTGGTGCTCGCCCGGCGGCCGGAGGTCGTACCCGGTGACGGACGCTGTCAGGCACTGGTCATCGGTCCCGGCACCGACCCGGCCGATGCTCCGCGCGCCGCCGAACTCGATGCGGCGTTGGGGCGGGTGCTTGGCGAGGGCGGCGAGCCGGTCGCTGCGGTCATTGACGCGGGGGCACTGCCCCTGTTGGCGGCACGGATCGGCGCCGGCCTGCGCTGCACACCGGGTCAGGTGCTCACTCCGCACGCGGGCGAGGCCGCCGCCCTGCTGACCGCGCTGGGGGAGCAGACCGCGCGGGAGGCGGTTGCGGCCGCCCCGGCCGCGGCGGTCCGCCGCCTGGCCGAGGCGACCGGCGCGACGGTGCTGCTGAAGACCACGCCGACGCTGATCGCCTCCCCCGGCGGGACGCTGCTGTCGGTCGGTTCCGGCCCGGGCTGGCTGGCAACCGCCGGCAGCGGGGACGTGCTGGCAGGGATCATCGGTGCCCTGCTGGCGGCCGACCGGGCCGATGCCGACAACGGCAAAGCCGTCGGCGGCGAAGACGCACAGGCCGAAGCCGCGGCCCGCTGCGCGGCCCTGGGGGTGCGGCTGCATGCGCTGGCGGCGGCGCGAGCCGCGGACCTGGTCAACGCCGATTCGGCGCCCGCCCCTGGGGGCTGCAGGCCACTTGCGCGCCCGGGGCATCCGCTTGCCGCGCTGGACCTGACCGAGGCGATTCCGGCCGCCTGGGAACGGCTCTGGTGCGCCGGCCGAGGCCTAGAACAAACCACCGAGTGAGCTCTACCAGGCGCTGAGCGCCGCGGAGTGGAACAATCACCATCGTGAACGCGTCCACCGGCACTCCGCTTCCTGCGACGACCTCCCGCGCCGTCATAGACCTCGACGCCGTCGCCCACAACGCCCACGTGCTCGCCGCGGTCGGCGGCGTGCCCTGGATGGCGGTGGTCAAGGCCGACGCCTACGGCCACGGCATCGGCCCGGTGGCCACCACCTGCCTGCGGGCCGGCGCCACCTGGCTCGGCGTCGCCCAGCTCGCCGAGGCCCTGCACCTGCGCGCCCTGCTCGACGCCGCCGGCGTCGCCCGCCCCTCCCGCAATCCCGACTCCGTCCCCACCTCCGAGCGCCCCCGGCTGCTCAGCTGGCTCCTGCCGGTGCTCGCGCCCGAGCAGGCGGCCGCCCCCGGCTCCCCGCTGCGCTGCGCACTTGCGGCCGGCATCGACCTGTCCGTGTCCACTCCTGCCCAGCTCGACGCCATTGCGGCGGCGGCGCGCGCCGAAATGGGTGACCGTGCCGACGGCCGTCCCGCACCGGGCCCGGCCCGCATCCACCTCAAGGTCGACACCGGCATGTCCCGCGGCGGCGCCGTCCCCGCCGACCTGCCCGCTCTGGCCGCCGCCGCGCAGGCCGCGCAGGAGGAGGGCGCGATCGCCGTCGTCGGGTTGTGGAGCCACCTGTCCCGCGCCGATGAGCCGGCCTGCGGTTCCACGGAGAAGCACCTGTCCCGCTTCCTGACCGCCGAGCGGGTCGTCGCGGAGGCGGGCCTGAACCCGCGCGTGCGCCACCTGGCCGCCACCGCCGGCCTGCTGTGGCACCCCGACACCCGACTGGACCTGGTGCGTATCGGCATCGGCCTGTACGGGCTGTCACCGGACCCCGCCGTCGCCACCTCCGCCACCCTCGACCTGACGCCGGCCATGCGCCTGGAGGCCCCGCTGACCCAGGTCAAGCGCATTCCCGCCGGCCAGGCCGTCTCCTACGGGGGTACCTGGCGCGCCCCCACCGACCGCTGGCTGGGGCTGGTCCCACTCGGCTACGGCGACGGCATCCCCCGTGCCGCCTCCAACGGCGGTCCGGTCGCGGTGAACGGCCTGCGCTCCGCCATAGTCGGCCGCGTCTGCATGGACCAGGTGGTCATCGACCTCGGCCCGGCCACCACCCCCGAGGGGGCCCCGGTGCCCCCGCCCGCAGCTGCCGGAGACACCGCCGTGCTGTGGGGCGCGCCCGACGACGCCGTCACCCCCACCGCCGACGAGTGGGCCCAGCTGTGCTCCACCATCAACTATGAGATCGTCACCCGGCTCGGCGAGCGCGTTCCCCGCGTGTTCACCGGCCGGGACGCCGCCCGGATCCACGCCCCGCACGCGCAGGAGCCGCGGGCATGAGCGCCGGCCGCACCGGCACGGCAGGCCCGGCCGCAGTGATCAGCGTCCCCACCGACTCCGCCGACGCCACCCGCGCCCTGGGCGCACGCCTGGCCGGCCTGCTGCGCGCCGGCGACGTGGTGGTGCTGACCGGCGGGCTCGGCGCCGGCAAGACCACGCTCAGCCAGGGGATCGGTGCGGCCATGGGAGTGCGCGGGCGCGTCTCCTCGCCGACCTTCGTCATCGCCCGTGTCCACCCCGCGGCCGGCTCGGGGCCCGATCTCATTCACGTGGACGCCTACCGGATCTCCTCCCTGGAGGAGCTCGACGCCCTCGACCTGGACTCCTCCGTCGCCGACTCGGTAACCCTCATGGAGTGGGGCGAGGGCAAGGCCGAGGCGCTCTCGGCCGACCGCCTGGAGATCACCGTCTCCCGCCCCCACGGCGGACTGGCCGCACCCGCCGCCCCCGGGGCCGATGCGGTTACCGACCTGGAGCAGGCCGACGACGGTCGCCGCACCGTCACCATCACCGCCGTCGGTCCGCGCTGGGCCGGCGTGGACCTGGGCGTGCTGGCGGGCTGAGGCACCGGGCCCGGCCGGTGGCCCGCCGGGCCCGTGCACCGCCACCCACGACCGTCTCCCGCTCCTCTAGGCTTGCCCCCGTGCGCATCCTCTCCATCGACTCCTCGCTGGGCACCCAGCTGCTTGTGGCCTCCGCCCCGGACGTACGGTCCGGTGGCGGCGAGTCGGCCCCCATCGTCTTGGACGTCCTGACGACGGCGCGCCAGGACAGTCCCCGCCGTCACGCCGAGTCCCTGGGCCCCATGCTGGCGGGCGCGCTCGCCGCCCCGGCGGTGGCCGCGGCGCCGCTCGACGCCGTCGTCGCCGCCACCGGCCCCGCCCCCTTCACCGGGCTGCGCGCCGGACTGGTGGCCGCCCGCACCGTCGGCCGGGCCCGCGGCATCCCCGTGTACGGCGTGCCCAGCCTCGACGCCGTCGCGCGTGCCGCCCTCGACGAGCTGGCCGGGCAGGACCGTGCCCGCGCGCAGTCGGCCACCGTCCTGGTCGCCACCGACGCGCGCCGCAAGGAGGTCTACGCCGCCCGCTACCGCGCCCGGGGCGCAGACGACGTGGAGCGCCTGGGCGGCTTCGAGGTCATGGCCCCGGGCGCGCTGCGCGAACGCGAGGATGCGGGCGCACTGCCGGCCGCCGACGTCGTGGCCGGCTCCGGCGCCGCCATGTACCCGGAGCTGGCGGCGGGCCGTGAGCTGCTGGCGCCCGCGTCCGGTGACGCGGCTGCCCAGGTGCGCCTCGCCCTGGCCCGCCTGCGGCGGCTGCCCGAGGCGGGGCCGGAGGTGCTGCGGGAGGCCGGGCTGGACACGCGGCCGCTGTACCTGCGGCGTCCCGATGTGCAGATGCCCACGGGACGCGCCCGGTGAGCCCGTCCCCCTCCGCCGTGGGCTCGGCCCCGCCGGGGGTGCGGCTGCGCACCATGACGCCCGCCGACCTGGAGGTGGTATCCCGCCTGGAGTCGGAGCTGTTCGGCGCGGAGGCCTGGAGCCCGGCCACGCTCGCCGCCGAGCTGGACCGCGCCGTCGGCCCCGGCGCGGACCGGAGGTACCTGGTCGCCGAGCTGCTCGCGGCGGCGGGCGCGGACGCCGGGACGGACTGCGGGGCGGCCGATCCGGCTGCGGGCGGGAGCGCGATCGTCGGCTATGCCGGCCTGTGGTACGGGGACGGCCGCGGCGATGCCGACCTGCTCACGATCGGCACCGTTCCCGCCGCCCGTCGGCGGGGCGTGGCCACCGCCCTGCTGGAGGCCCTGGCGCAGCTCGCCGAGGACGTGGGCTGCCGTGCCGTCCTGCTGGAGGTGCGCGCGTCCAATGAGGGCGCCCGGCGCCTGTACGCGGCTCATGGCTTCGTGCCGGTCGGGCGGCGTCGCCGCTACTACCTGGCCCCCGTGGAGGATGCCGTGGTCATGCGTCGGCGCCTGCGGGCACCCGCGGCGGGGTCCTGAAACCGGGCGGGACCCTGGCGGCGTGGCAAGGGCGGCTGAAGACTCTGATATTTGTCTGACAATGACGTGACGAAATGGCGGCGTCCACGGGCGGCCCCGCGCCCGCTGCGACGGGGCGTCTTGAAGTGGAGCGCTGGCGCAGGTCCCCGTTTTTCCGCACCATGGCAAGGGTGCGCTAATCCTTGCCGAGGACGGGGCGGAGGTTTGGGACTATCGGCCGAGGGGTGTTCGTAAACTGCACTTGTGGTGAAAACGTCTGCTCCCCCCAAGAAGAAGACCGCCTACACGACGACGGTCTTCATGAAGCGTCTGATGGCCTGGTCGGGCATCATCTTCATCCTGTTCGTCGTGTTCCACGCCTACGGGAACACCCACTACTTCCAGGGCGAGATCGCCTACGACCACTACGCGGTCTGGCTGCGCACCCTGCTCGAGCCGCTCCTGCCCTACAGCGGCTTCCTGTGGATCCTGCGCCTCGTGCTGGTGGCGCTACTGGCGGCCCACGTCGGCAGTGCCTTCCACCTGTGGTACCGCAACCGCAAGGCCCGTGGGAACGACAAGTACGAGGTCAAGAAGCCCGGTGCCGACTACTTCGCCTCCCGCTACGCCATGCGCACCATGCGCTGGGGCGGTGTCATCCTGCTGCTGTTCATCATCTGGCACATCCTGCAGTTCACCACCCTGTCGTTGACCCCCGGCGGGGAGTACGTCCATGGCCGCGCCTACGCCAACATGTACTACGGCTTCCAGCTGTGGTGGGTGTACCTGATCTACCTGGTGGCCCTGGTGGCCCTGTGCCTGCACGTGTGGCACGGCGTCTGGTCCGCCCTGCAGACCCTCGGTGCCACCCGCGGCAACACCGTGCCCCTCATCCGCCTGATCGCCTTCATCGTCGCCTTCGGCCTGTTCGCCGTGTTCATGGCCCCTCCGACGGCGATCTTCTTCGGCTGGACCGAGGCCCCCATGGCCGCCGCCGACTACTACCCCCAGTTCTGCGACGCGATCGGCTCGGCCTCCGAGCAGTTCGCCCACTGCGCTGCCCACTGAGCGAGAGCGAGTGAATGATGACTGAACTCATCGACGGCCTTTACCGCGAGGGCGAGAAGATCGCCGACACCAAGGCCCCGCACGACGTCCCCATTGCGCAGCGCTGGGAGCAGCGCAAGTTCAACGCGAATCTGGTCAACCCCGCCAACCGCCGCAAGCTCGACGTGATCGTCGTCGGCTCCGGTCTGGCGGGCGGTGCCGCCGCCGCGTCGCTCGGGGAGCAGGGCTACAACGTCAAGTGCTTCTTCTACCAGGACTCCGCCCGCCGCGCCCACTCCATCGCCGCCCAGGGCGGTATCAACGCCGCGAAGAACTACCGCAATGACGGCGACTCCGTCTACCGGCTCTTCTACGACACCGTCAAGGGCGGCGACTACCGCGCCCGGGAGGACAACGTCTACCGGCTGGCCGAGGTCAGCGCGGCCATCATCGACCAGTGCGTGGCCCAGGGCGTCCCCTTCGCCCGCGAGTACGGCGGCCTGCTGGACAACCGCTCCTTCGGTGGCGTGCAGGTCTCCCGCACCTTCTACGCGCGCGGCCAGACCGGCCAGCAGCTGCTGATCGGTGCCTACCAGGCCCTGGAGCGTCAGGTCCGCGCCGGCACCGTCAAGGAGTACCGCCGCCACGAGATGGTCGAGCTGATCGTGATCGACGGTCGCGCCCGCGGCATCGTCACCCGCGACATGGTCACCGGTGAGATCGCCACCCACCTGGCCGACGCCGTCGTCCTGTGCACCGGCGGCTACGGCAACGTGTTCTTCCTGTCCACCAACGCCATGGGCTGCAACGCCACCGCGATCTGGCGGGCGCACCGCAAGGGCGCGTACTTCGCCAACCCCTGCTACACGCAGATCCACCCGACCTGCATCCCGCAGTCCGGTGACTTCCAGTCCAAGCTGACCCTGATGAGTGAGTCGCTGCGCAACGACGGCCGTATCTGGGTGCCCAAGCGGGCGGAGGACTGCGACAAGGACCCGCGTGACATTCCCGAGGAGGACCGCGACTATTACCTGGAGCGGATCTACCCCGCCTTCGGCAACCTGGTGCCGCGCGACATCGCCTCCCGTCAGGCGAAGAACATGTGCGACGAGGGCCGCGGCGTCGGCCCCGCCATTAAGGAGCGCGACGCGCAGGGCAACGAGCGCATGATGCGGCGCGGCGTCTACCTGGACTTCTCCGAGGCCATCGGCCGGCTCGGCCGGGACGCCGTCTCCGCCCGCTACGGGAACCTGTTCGAGATGTACCAGCGCATCACGGGCGACGACCCCTACGAGGTCCCCATGCGCATCTACCCGGCCGTGCACTACACCATGGGCGGGCTGTGGGTCGACTACGACCTGGAGTCCAACATCCCGGGCCTGTACGTGGCCGGCGAGGCCAACTTCTCCGACCACGGCGCCAACCGCCTGGGGGCATCAGCCCTCATGCAGGGCCTGGCCGACGGTTACTTCGTACTGCCGGACACTCTCAACGACTACCTGGCGGACATGCTGCGCGAGGGCAAGGTCGACCCGGACGCCCCGGAGATCGCCGAGGCCCGCAAGAGCGTCGAGGACCGTATCGACCGGCTCATGGCGCTGCGCGGCACCCGCTCCGTGGACGACTTCCACATGGCACTGGGTCGCATCATGTGGGAGTACTGCGGCATGGAGCGCCGCGAGGAGGGACTGCGGGAGGCCATCGGCCAGATCCGCGCCCTCAAGGAGGAGTTCTGGCGGGACGCCCGCATCACCGGCGAGGCCATGGAACTCAACCAGGCACTGGAGAAGGCGGGCCGCCTGCTCGACTTCTTCGAGCTGGCCGAGCTGATGTGCATCGACGCCCTCCACCGCCGCGAGTCCTGCGGCGGCCACTTCCGCGCCGAGTCCCAGACCCCCGAGGGTGAGGCGCTGCGCCACGACGACGAGTTCCTCTACGTGGCCGCCTGGGAGTGGGGCGGCGAGAACCAGCCCCCGATCCTCCACAAGGAGGACCTCATCTACAAGGACATCGAGCTCAAGCAGCGGAGTTACAAGTGAACATCAAGCTGAAGATCTGGCGCCAGAAGAACCAGGACTCGGAGGGTCACTTCGAGGAGTACTCGATGACCGGCATCGAGGAGCACATGAGCTTCCTCGAGGTCCTCGACCTGCTCAACGAGCAGCTCTTCGCCGAGGGCGAGGAGCCCGTCGCCTTCGACTCGGACTGCCGCGAGGGCATCTGCGGCCAGTGCGGTGTGGTCATCAACGGGCAGGCCCACGGGCCGATCCGCTCCACCACCTGCCAGCTGCACATGCGTCACCTGGCGGAGGACCCCTCCTTCAAGGACGGTTCCACCATCACCATCGAGCCGTGGCGCTCCACCGGGTTCCCGGTGCTCAAGGACCTGATCGTGGACCGCTCGGCCCTGGACCGCATCGTGCAGGCCGGCGGCTACATCTCCGTCAACACCGGTGCCGCCCCGGAGGCGCACTCCGTGCCCGTGCAGAAGGACAAGGCCGACGCCGCCTTCGAGGCCGCCGCCTGCATCGGTTGCGGCGCCTGCGTGGCCGCCTGCCCGAACGCCTCCGCCATGCTGTTCACCGGCGCGAAGATCTCCCACCTGGGCCTGCTGCCGCAGGGCCAGCCGGAGCGCCTCGCCCGCGTGGTCAACATGCTCAACCAGCACGACGCCGAGGGCTTCGGCGGCTGCACCAACATCGGTGAGTGTGCGGCCGTGTGCCCCAAGTCGGTGCCGCTGGAGGTCATCACCCGGCTCAACCGCGACCTGGGCCACGCCCTGTGGAAGGGCCAGAAGGCCACCGCCTGAGGCTCCCGGCGAGCAGCCCGGGGCTGCCAACGACCCACCGCGCCGTGGCTCTGCGCTAAGCCACGGCGCGGCGTCGTGTACCAGGGCCGTACCGGCCGTCCCGGACGTGTTCCCGCACGCTCTACCACGCCGGTCCACCGTTGGGTACGCTTGCGGCGTAGTAAAGCCCCAACCGGCGTAGTAGACCGGCCCGGCCCGAACCTGAGCGTCACGTCAGCGCCGATAACGGGACAATGGCGGGTGGGGCGCCGTCTGGCGGCGTGTGCCACAGCGCCAGTGAGTGGCCGGTTGCGGACGGCGGCTGTATCGTGATCTTCTCCCCGTCAGGTTCCGTTACACTTCCTTTACCGGAGGTATGGTGAAGAAGAGGTTCCCGCAGTGGCGACGTGATGACGCTGCGCATACGCCGAGGCACGCTACGAACGCGCTGCGTGCCCGCAGGCGGATGCTGGCGCTACTGCTGGCGCTGCTTGTGGCGGCCCCGCTCGCGGGCCTGTCCGGCCGCGCCGCCTACGCCGCGGACCTCGCGCCCGCTGGAGCCAGCATCGGCGGTCAGAGCGTGGCCGGCATGACCCGCCAGGAGGTGACCGACGTCGTCGCCACTCGCGCTGCCGGCACCACCGTCTCCATCACCATCGCCGGGCAGACCATTGAGACCACGTTGGAGCGGGCCGGCGGGCGCGTCGACGCGGTGGCCGTGGCGGACGCACTGGTGGACGGCGTCGATCTCACCGAGGCGGCAGCAGGGGGTGTCGCAGACCGGGCCGACGTGCGGCCGGCCGCATTCGTGGACGCCGAGGCCGTGGCCGCGCTCGCCGAGCGCATCGACGCCCAGTCCGGCACCCCGGCGGTCAACGCATCCATTCAGCCGACCGCCGACGGCGGCTCCTTCGAGGCGGTCGGCGGCACCCCGGGCAGGGGAGTGGACGTCGAGTCCCTCACCGCCGTCGTCGAGGCCGCCGTCGTGAGTCTCACCTCCCAGAGCGCCCAGCTGCCTGTGACCGACGTCGCCCCCGCCGTCTCCGACGCCGCCGCCGAGAAGGCTGCTGCCGCCGCCGATGAGCTCATCGCCCCCGAGGTCACACTCGCCGGCGGGGGGCAGACCGTGGAGGCCGACGCCGCCGCCCGCGCCGCCTGGGTCGGTACCACCGCCGTCGACGGCGAGCTCGAGCCGACCCTGCTGGCGGAGAACGTGGCCGCCTGGGTCGATCAGGCGGCGCAGTCCATCGAGTTCGATCCGGTCAGCGCCATCGACAACGTCGACGCCGAAGGCAACGTGCTGGAGCCCGCCCGGCCGGCCCAGGCGGGACTGGAGGTCACCAACCGCGACGCCGTTGCCGCGGAGATCATGTCCGCGCTGGAGTCCCACGAGGCCTACACCGGTGAGTTCGCCACCCAGGAGGTGGAGGCGCAGACCGAGCAGCGAGTCGTCTCCGCCGGCACTGACCGCTTCGCCTACAGTGCCGAGGCCGGCGAGAAGTGGATCGACATCAACCTCACCGACTCCACCATCACCGCCTACGAGGGCTATGAGCAGGTGCACGGCCCGATCCTCATGAACCACGGCGGCCCCGGCAATGAGACCATCACCGGCACCTACGAGGTGTACCTCAGTTATGCGAAGCAGGACCTGGGCTGCAGCGCCGGCTGGTCATACTGCCAGAAGGACGTCGCCTGGGTCACCTACTGGCACGGCAACTACGCCATCCACTCCGCCCCCTGGGCCAAGCACTTCGGTGTCGGTGCCGACGCCGGATCGCACGGGTGCATCAACCTGCCGGAGGAGGAGGCCCACTGGTACTACGACTGGGCCGAGACCGGCACCACCGTCGTCAGCCATTACTGAGTGGTGGCGCGGCTAGTCGTCCGGCCCAGTGGGCGCCCGTTCGTCGTCGCCCGCCGACTGTGCGGCAGCGCTGGCGATGCCGTGAATGATGACCTCGAGCTTGCGATCCAGCCAGCCGCGGTCGAGCCAGCTGGTGGAAGGGGCCAGCGCGGCGGGCAGCTGCGCGGCCCGCCCGTCCTCGGCGAAGCGCCTGCGCGCCGCATCCAGACCACTTGGCGCCGACGGGCCGTCCCTGTCGGTGGCTAAGGTGCTGCCGGCATGCTGCGGGATCCCCGGGGTGTCGCTGACGGGTGCGCGGGCGACCTCGGTCTGCAGGTGCACGCTGATGACGGTGTCGGCGATGAAGTCGAGGGCCAGGACGGCGTCGTCGGGGGACAGGCCGCCCCGTGTGAGCGCCCGCTGTGTCTGTGTTATGGGCCGGGCGAAGAACTGGTAGGCCCAGGACGTGGAGACGAGTACGCCGGCCAGTCCCGGGTGCTCCTCCAGCAGTTCCCACAGGCGCTCGGCGTAGGCGCGCGCCACCCCCTGCCAGGACCCGGCCAGGTCGGAGAAGTCGGTGGCGGCCGCGACCCGCTCCAGGCAGCCGCGCAGCAGGTCCTCGCGTGAGCTGATCGTGCGGTACAGCGCCGAGGTCCCCACCCCCAGTCGCTGGGCGACAGCCGAGAGTGTGAAGCGGTCGACGCCGATCTCCAGTGCGGCGGACACCACCTCCTGGCGGGTGAATCCGGGCTTCGGCCCGGTGGGATTGCCCAGACGCGTCATGCGGGTCACGTTACGCGGCGCCGGTTTGCGTACGACCCTTGTATGTCACACCGCATCAAAGTAAGGTCAGGCTCAGTCAATAGAGAATGGTGTTCTCGATTGGAGCGTGAGACATGCCGAGCTCGCTCACGACGGCCGCACCCGATCAGGTGGAGCCGTCGACCCGACCCGCCGACGACCGCGCCCGCGCGGTCGCCGGCCAGGCCGCCATCAAGCGCCTGGGCGCCTCGGTGCGCGCCCGGCTGCGCCTCGGGCAGGTGCTCGTAGTCATTTCCGGGCTACTGTCCATCGCCCCGTATGTGGCGCTCGTACAACTGGGCGACATCCTGCTGGCGGCGCACGAGGTGGGCTCTGCCCCCGACCCGGCGCGCGTGCGCGCCACGGTGATGGTGCTGATCGGTGCCTACTCGACCCGCCTGCTGCTGTACTCCCTGGCCCTGCTCATCACCCACTTCGCCGACCTCGCCCTGCGTGACCGGCTGCGCCGTGACATCATCTCCCGGCTGACCCGCACGCCCCTGAGCTGGTTCACCGCATCCACCTCCGGCCGGCTGCGCAAGGCGGTGCAGGACGACACCACCACCGTGCACACCGTCATCGCCCACGGGCCGGTGGAGCGCCTCAACGCGGTCATCTCCCCGGTGGCGCTCCTGGCCTGCGCCTTCTGGATCGACTGGCGCCTGGGACTGCTGAGCATCGGCACCATCCCGCTGTTCTTCGCCACCTACTCCCTGTCCATGCGCGGCATGAATGAGAAGACCGTGGAGATGGACCGCCGCCTGGAGAACATCTCCTCCGCCATGGTGGAGTTCGTCGCCGGCATCGGGGTGGTCAAGGCCTTCGGGCAGGTCGGCCGCGCCCACGCCGCCTACCTGCGCGCCGGCGACGAGTTCTCCACGTTCTACCGCGCCTGGGCCATGTCGATGATGAATATCAGCTGCTTGTCCATCACCTGGGTGTCCATCCCGGTGCTGCTACTGGTCAACCTGGGCGGCGGGAGCCTGCTGCTGCGCTCCGGCCTGGTGACGCTGCCGCAGATGCTCACCACCACGCTGATCGCCCTCGTGCTGCCCGGTGCCATGGTCACCATCGCCTCCGTCTCCTGGTCCTACCAGCAGGCCGGGGCGGCCGCGCTGCGCCTGTGCGACATTCTCGACGCCCCCACCCTGCCCGCCGCCGTCCACCCGCGCCGCCCGGACGGCGCCCGCGTGGAGATCGAGCACGTGTCCTACTCCTACGGGCGGACCCTCGCCGTCGACGACGCCTCCCTGACCCTGGAGCCCGGCACCGTCACCGCCCTGCTGGGCCCCTCCGGCTCCGGCAAATCGACCCTGGCGACCCTGATTGCCCGCTTCGCCGACCCCGACGCCGGCACGGTGCGCATCGGCGGGGTGGACCTGCGCGACATGGATGAGCGGACCCTGTACGACACGGTCTCCTTCGTCCTCCAAGATCCTCAGCTGCTCGACGCCCCAATCCGCGACAACATCGCCCTCGGCCGCCCAGATGCGGACCTGGAGCAGGTGCGTGCCGCCGCCCGCGTCGCCCAGATTGACGACTTCATCATGACCCTTCCCGCCGGCTATGACACCGTCGTCGGACGGGACACGGCCCTGTCCGGCGGGCAGGCCCAACGCATCGCCATCGCCCGGGCCGTACTGTGCGACACCCCGGTGATCCTGCTCGACGAGGCCACCGCCATGGCAGACCCCGAGTCCGAGGCTGAGATTCAGCATGCCCTGGCGGAGCTGGTCAAGGAGCGCACGGTGCTGGTCATCGCCCACCGGCCCGCAGCCGTCCGCGGCGCCCACCGCATCGTGGTCATGGACCGCGGCCGCATCGTGGCTGCCGGCACTCACGACGAACTCCTGACCGAACCCCACTACCGGGCGCTGCTGCGCCAGGGCGGCGTCGCCGTCGACTCCGAGGAGAACCGCCATGACTGACACCACGAGTTATCCCGTGAAGCGCGTCGTGAACCGGGCGGCACCCGGCGCCCCGGCTGCTGCGGATCCGCCTGTCTCCCACTCCTTGATGGCCCGCTACCGACGCCTCATGGGGCCCGTTGCCTGGCGGCAGGTCGTCGGCGGTATAGGAATCGGAGTCCTCAGCGGTGTGTCCTCGGGCCTGGCGCTGCTGTTCCTGCTGCCGGCCTCGGTGGCATTGGTGACCGGTCGAGCCAGCTGGGGGCTCGGCTTCGGCGCCTGGCTCATCGTGCTCGCCGTCCTCGCCGTCACCTGCGCCGTCGCCGACTACTTCAGCCAGCGTATCGGCATGACCGGGGCGCTCGGCTTCCAGCACGACGTCCACTACGCCATCGGCGACCAGGTGGCCCGCGTGCCCCTGAGTTGGTTCACCGCCGACTCCGCCGGCGTCATGTCCCGGGCCGTCTCCCGGGAGATGATGTCACTGTCCGAGTCGGTGGCGCACTTCCTGAATTCGCTCAGCACCACCGTGGCCGGGTGCGTGGTCATCTGGCTCGGCTCCTGGGCGTGGGACTGGCGGCTGGGGCTGCTGCTGACCTGCGCGGCACCTTTGCTGGCGGTGTTCTTACGGGTCTCCCGCCGCATGATCGACCGCGGCAAGGCCCTCTCCGAGCCCGCTGAGCGCGAGCTCGCCGCCCGCATTGTGGAATTCGCGCGCTGCCAGGGAGCACTGCGCTCCTGCCACGCAAGCACCGACTACCGGCAGCTGGCCGACGCCTTCGACGTCGCTGCCCGCACCTCCCGCCGCGGCCTGTGGTGGGAGACCGCCGGCAACCTGGTCAATGGTGTCCTGGTCCAGGTGATCGTCGTAGCCATGATCGCCCTGTCGGCGGCCCTGTCCGTCTCCGGGGCCCTGGCCCCGTTGCAGGCGGTCGTCACCATCGGCATGTGCCTGCGGTTCACCACCATGCTAGACACCATCGGCGCCACCACCGCGGGCATTGAGGAGCGCCGCCAGATGATGGACCACCTCGACGCCGTCATGGACGTCCCCCCGCTGCCGGAGCCGGGCGCCGCCGCCGCGGAGCCAGAGCCCGGCGCCGTCGAGCTCGACGCCGTCCACTTCTCCTACCGGGCCGACGCGCCCGTGCTGCGCGGAGTGAGCCTGCGCGTGCCCGCCCGCTCCATGTGCGCGGTGGTGGGTCCCTCCGGCAGTGGGAAGACCACCATCGCCCGTCTGGTTGCCCGCTTCTGGGACGTGGACGCCGGCACCGTGCGCGTGGGCGGCACCGACGTACGAGACATGCCGGTATCTCAGCTCATGGGGCAGATCTCCATGGTCTTCCAGGACGTATACCTCTTCGATGACACCCTGGAGGCCAATATCCGCATCGGAGACCCCGAGGCCGGTACTGATCGGGTGCGGTGGGCGGCTGACCTGGCCGGGGTCACCGAGATCGTGGACCGGCTGCCCGACGGCTGGGACACGCGCGTCGGTGAGGGCGGGCAGGCCCTGTCTGGTGGGGAGCGGCAGCGGGTTTCCATCGCCCGCGCCCTGCTCAAACAAGCGCCCATCGTGCTGCTGGATGAGGCCACCAGTGCCCTGGATGCGGAGAACGAGGCGCATATCGTGGCCGCCATGCAGGAGCTGCGGCGCACCTCCACACTGATCGTGATCGCCCACAAGCTGGAGACCATCGCCGCCGCCGACCAGGTGATCGTCATGGACCAGGCCGGGCAGGTGGCTCAGCACGGCACCCACGCCGACCTGTTGGACGCCCCCGGCCCCTACCGGGACTTCTGGAACTATCGCAGCCGCGCCGCCGGCTGGCGGCTCGTGTAAGGCGTGCAAGCACGGCCTCTTGGGCACCCCGCCCGGCGTGCCCACCGGGCCCGCCGGGCGGCTACGCTTGGACGCCGTGAGTGAACCTCTGATCCTCGGCATTGAGTCCACCTGCGACGAGACCGGCGTCGCCCTGGTGCGTGGGCGCGAACTGCTCGGCGACGTCGTGGCCACCTCCATGGACGAGTACGCCCGCTTCGGCGGCATAATCCCCGAGATCGCCTCACGCGCCCACCTGGAGTCCTTCCTGCCCACCCTCGACGCCGCGCTGGAGCGGGCCGGAGCCGACCTGGCGGATGTCGACGCCATAGCCGTCAGCGCCGGCCCCGGGCTCATCGGCTCCCTCACCGTCGGCGTAAGCGCCGCCAAGGCACTGGCCGCGTCGCTGGGCAAGCCCATCTACGGCGTGAACCACGTCGTCGGGCACATCGCCGTCGACGAGCTCATTGACGGCCCCGCCCCCGCGCACTTCATCGGCCTGATCGTCTCCGGCGGCCATTCCAGCCTGCTGGACATCCACGACCTGGCCACCGACGTCGTCGAGCTGGGCGGCACCCTGGACGACGCCGCCGGGGAGGCCTTCGACAAGGTCGGCCGACTGCTCGGCCTGCCCTACCCGGGCGGCCCGCACGTCGACCGGCTCGCCCAGGAGGGAGATGTAGCGGCGATCCGCTTCCCCCGCGGGCTGGCCGCCGCCAAGGACCGTGAGCGCCACCGCTACGACTTCTCCTTCTCCGGGCTGAAGACCGCGGTCGCACGCTACGTGGAGTCACTGCACGACTCCGGGCAGGAGGTGCCGGCCGCCGACGTGTGCGCCGCCTTCTCCGAGGCGGTCAACGACTCACTCACCGCGAAGGCCGTGCAGGCCTGCCGGGACGCCGGCTGCGACACCCTGGTGATCGGCGGCGGGTTCTCCGCCAACTCCCGGCTGCGGGCGCTCGCGGCGCAGCGCTGCGCGGAGGCAGGCATTACCCTGCGGCTGCCGCCGCTGAAGTACTGCACGGATAACGGTGCCCAGATCGCGGCCCTCGGCGCGGCTGCCGTGCGCGCGGGAGTGGAGCCGAGCCCCATGGACTTCGCCCCCGACTCCGGCATGCCGCTGGATGTGCCCGTCGCGCACTGAGCTCGTCGGCCCCCCCCGCCCCCCCCGACCACCCCCGCCCACCCGCCCACCCGCCCACCCCTTCCGCGAGATCGGTAGTTGTTACGTGCTGAGATCGGTAGTTGCAACCACCGAGGTCGGTAGTTGTAACCACCGAGGTCGGTAGTTGTTACGTGCTGAGGTCGGTCGATAAGGGGCTCTTCCGGTTCGGGGGCGTGTCGGGCTGAGCTGTCTGCTGCGCCGGTTGGACGTTAACAGCGCTACTTAACGGTCTGCTGTATACCTCAGCACCCTTCAGCAGACGGTTAACTGGCGTTGTTAACCCCGAAGTGGCGTTGCAGATGGGGAGGTGGCGTTGCAAATGGTCCCGCTTCCCGGCCCGGGGTTTCCAGGCAGATGAGTCCGGCGCGGTCTGGCGGGGTTCGTCGGCGTCGGCGAGGGAAGACCGGCAGGTTCACCGGGTCCCGCGTCCGGCGAAACGCCGACTGCCACGCCCACGAACATATGGAGGCGTCCGGGAGGTGGGACTGTTTGTGGGTGCTGGCTAGCCGCTTATGAGGCGGTGAGGCGCCTGCGACGCAGCCAGGCTCTCGAGGACGGCCCCGTGCGAGGGTGACCTCACTGGCCCGACGACGTCCTTACCGACCCGAGGATGGCCGTCGGCATCACAGTCTCGAGACCAACCTCCACCCATACAAGCCGGAGGCGTCCATGAACCGCGCCCATTACAGCGACCGCAAGGACTTCCCGGTGACGGCGGAAGCTCAGCCGCGTCCGCGGGCGACTTGCAAGGGCCTTGGAAGGAATGGTCATCCTATGCGGCATTCACCGGACGACGCGCAAGCATGGGGCGCTCCCACATCTACCGACCTCGGCACGTAACAACTACCGACCTCGGTGGTTACAACTACCGACCTCGGCACGTAACAACTACCGACCTCGGTGGTTACAACTACCGATCTCGGTGGTTATAACTACCGAGATCGGGGAGGGAGGGGGCAGTGCCTGTCGGGCGAGGGGCGTCGGGGAGGAGCAGCAGGGCCGGGGCGGATGCCGTTGGAGACCAGGGCGGTGACCTCCGCGGGAGCCAGCGGTCGGCCGGCGCGCACTTCCTCCAGCAGTAGCCGCATGGCGGCCTCGTTGCTGCTAGCGGTGGTGGCTGCGGCGAGCTGGCGCTGATAGGAGGCGCCGGCCTCGAGCGTTGCCCGAACACTGTCGAGCTCCGACTCGCAACCCAGGTCGACGGCGACAGGCTCCAACTCGATGAGCATCCGCTCCACGGTGTCGGTGACCAGTTCCTCGGTGCCCGATGAGTCGGTGATCAGGATGGCGTCCATGCCGTAGCGGGCAGAGCGCCACTTGTTCTCGTTGACGTACCACGGCGGCAGCGCGTCCAGCTCCTCACCGCGGTCCAGGCGGCGGGAGAAGTCCTCCACCAGGCACTGAGTCAGGGCGGCGATCCCACCCAGTTCGACGAGGTTGGTGGCGGCGTCGCAGGACCGCACCTCGATGGTGCCCAGTCGCGGCGATGGGCGCACGTCCCAGCGAATCTCGGTGAAGTCCTCGATGACGCCGGTGTGCACCATGTCGCCGACGAAGCCCTCCAGCTCCTCCCAGGAGTCCAACTGATGCGGGGCGCCCGCCGTCGGCAGCTGCTGGAACATCATGGCGCGGTTGTCGGCGTAGCCGGTGGAGGCGCCCGCCCAGAACGGCGACGAGGCGCTCAAGCACTGCAGGTGCGCGGTGCGGGTGAGCAGGGCGGAAAGGATCGGCAGCACCTTGCTGCGGTCCTCAATGCCGACGTGAACGTGGGTGCCGAAGATGAGCATCTGGTGGCCCCACAGCCGGGTTCGTTCCACCAGCCGCGCATAGCGCTCCGCGTCGGTGACCTTCTGCACCAGCGGGTCGGCGAAGGGGTGGGTGCCCGCGCTGGCCAGCTGTACCCGCAGCGGCTCGACGACGGGCAGCAACCGGTCGTAGGCGAGCGCAATGTCCTCAATGCACTCGGCGACCGTATCGCGGGCGCCGGAGACCAGCTCCACGGTGTTGAGCATCATCTCGCCGTGGATGTGCGGGTCCTCGCCCACTAGGCGGAGGACCTCGGCGGCGCACTGGCGCAGGTCCAGGCTGTCGCGGTCAACGAGCTGAAGCTCCCACTCGATGCCGAGTGTGGAGCGCTCGGAATGGGCGAAGGGCATCTCCTCCCGGTGCAGCAGATGCGCGCGGGGAGTACGGGTGAAGGCGGGTGTGGCCGGGGTCATTACGGAGCTCCTTTCGGAGACGTTGTTCAAGGACACTTGTCGGAGACGTTGTTCAAGGACACTTGTCGGAGACGTTGTTCAAGGACACTTGCTGATGGTTACGTTGATGGGTGGCTGTCGTGCGCCTGCGACGACGGCGCGGCGGGGCTCTGGCCCGTCGACGGGCCCACGGGCTCGACGACGAGTACGGCGCCCCGGGGGGAGCGGCCGTGACCGCCGTCGCCGCGCGAGCCGATACGGGTCAGCAGCCAGACCTCCCCGACGTCACCGCGCGGGCGCAGGGAGGCGCGCAGTGCGTCGGGGGAGACGTCGACGCCGCGGGCGTGAATCTCCAGGCGGCCGATGCCGCGACTGTGCACGCGGGAGCGCAGCGCCTTCAGGCGCAGGGGAAGCACCTCCACCAGTCGCCAAGTGCGCACGAAGGGGGCGAGCTCCGGCCCGACGGGCCTCGTGCCCGTCAGGTAGGCGATGCGGTGCCCGACGGGTGTTGCGCCGAGACGGCCCGCCAGGTGAGCCACTAGGCCGGCGCGGATGGCGGCGCCGTCGGGCTCGTGGATGAACTCGCCGAGCTCCTCCGCCCCGGTAACGGGATCGAGTTGAGTGGGCGGAGCCGAGGGGTCGGCGCAGTCGGGGTCGGCCAGCACATGGGGCGCCGGCGCGCCGTCGACCCCCGTGCGCAGGACCAGCGCGGAGCGCCCGGGCCCCTCCGGGGCCAGCGGACCACACCAGATGCCGGCCTCTACCACCTCGCCGTCCACGCTCACCCACTGCACATGCGCGTCGGCCGGTAGTAGCGCGTGGTCGATCCCCGGGGCCGCCTTGACGCCGAGCGCCGCCACCTGCTCCCGCAGGGCCAGCACCCTGCCCAGCGGCGGCGACCAGGACTCCGGGTCCGCGATGCGCCTGCCCCCGGCGCGGCGCGCCGGGTCGGCGAAGACGGCGTCGACCCCCTCCGCCCGCAGGTCCACCTCCAGCGCGTCGGCGCAGCGCACCTCGGCATTCGGGAACGGGGAGAGGTTGACGGTGGCGAGGGCCGCCGTCGGCTCGTCCCGGTCCACCGCCAGCACCCGCGGGCACAACGAGGCCAGGGCGAGTGCGTCGCCGCCGATGCCGCAGCCCAGATCCGCCACGTACTGGCTTCCGGCGCGCGCATAGCGGGAGGCGTGGTGCGCGGATACGGCCAGCCGCGTGGCCTGCTCCAGGGCGTCGGGTGTGAACAGCATCCTGGCGGCGAAGGGGCCGAACTTGGCGGTGGCGCGCCCGCGCAGCCGTTGCTGAGTCAGCGCGGCGGCCACCAGTGCGGGCGAGTGGCCCTCGCGGCGCAGGGACTCGCCCAGGGTGAGGGCCTGATCGGGATCATAGGGGGGCAGTGATTCGAGCAGCCGCCAGCCCTCCGGGGTGAGCAGCGGGGCGAGGTCGAAGCCGTCCATCGTTCAGAATCATGACACGTCGATCCGCTCACGCGCTGCATACGGAGAGGCGTCTCACGGTTTTAGATCACCCCGGGTCCGGGGTCGCCCGGTGGCGGACGGCGCGGTCTTAACGCCGTGGGGCGCGCGGGCGGAGCGACGATGGCCGCATGATGGTCCCGATGGGGCTACGCTTGCCCGTCCGTGTGAACCGGCGCCCCCGGCGGGGCGAATACTCTTGGGTGTCCGGCCCCGGAAGAAGTAAGGAGGAGCTGCGTGGCACGAGGCGACAGACGCCGCCGCTGGCGGTGGGTCCTGGGCGGGCTGCTTGCGCTCGCGGTGACTGCGGTGGCGCTGCCCAACGCCTGGATCTGGGCGAGCGCAGCCGGGCACGTCACCGAGCACGGGGCCGCCGACGACGACGCAACCGCCCCGGTCGCCATCGTCCTGGGTGCTTCGGTCTACTCCTCCGGCGAGCCCTCCCCGTGGCTGCGCTACCGGCTGGATGTGGCCGCCGACCTGTACGAGTCGGGGCGTGTGGACGCGATCCTCGTGTCCGGCGACAACGGTCAGGCCAGCTACAACGAGCCGATCGCGATGTACGAGTACCTGGTGTCCGTGGGGATGCCGAGTGAGGCGATCGCCGTCGACTACGCCGGCTTCGACACTTACGCCACCTGTGTGCGGGCGCGGGAGGTGTTCGGCGTGTCCGAGGCGATCCTCGTCAGTCAGGACTTCCACGAGGCCCGCGCGGTGGCCGTGTGCCGGGCCGTGGGCGTGGATGCCGCCGGGGTGGGTGACACGCGGGCCCGCGCCAATCGCAGCACCTGGACCTACAGCTGGCTGCGTGAGCGCGGGGCGGCGGTGAAGGCCGGGTGGGACGTGCTCACCGACCGGACGCCGCTGCTCGGGGACCGCGAGACCACCGTGGATGATGCCATCACCTGGACTCGTGGGAATCGGAAGGGGTGAGCCCCGCCGTCGCGGTGGGCGTCGTCGTGCCGGTGGGCGCGGCGGGTGCCGCACGCCGACGGCGAACCGGGAGGTGCGCTTTAGCACTCGCGTTGACTGAGTGCTAACGGTGCGCGTAGATTCTCTTTCGGCGCGCGAGGTGCTTCGGCCTCTCGTGCGACCCGCAGCTCTTGTGTGCCGGACCGACCCCCGCGACGGCGGCTCGGCGCTCCCGGGATGCGGCATCCAGTCATTCCATACTCAAGAAGCGAGAAGGGGAGAACGCATGTCGATCTCCATCAAGCCGCTCGAGGACCGCATCGTCGTGCAGACGGTCGAGGCCGAGCAGACCACCGCGTCCGGGCTGGTCATTCCGGACACCGCCAAGGAGAAGCCGCAGGAGGGCAAGGTTCTGGCCGTGGGCCCGGGCCGTGTTGACGACTCCGGCAAGCGCATCCCGGTTGACGTCGCCGAGGGCGACGTCGTCATCTACTCCAAGTACGGCGGCACCGAGGTCCGGTACGACGGCGAGGACTACCTGATCCTGTCCGCCCGTGACGTCCTGGCGGTCGTCACCCGCTGACCCGGTAGCCGACCCGGCTTCTACGTCTCACTGTGGGGCGGCAGGCACGTGCCTGCCGCCCCACAGCCGTGTGCGGGGGAGGAGGGAGGGCGGACTGTGGCGGGTCTCCGACGTGCGTCGGCCGCCGCGCGGGTTTTACGATGCATCCGTGAGCGACTCGATCACCAGCCCCGACATCTTCGCCCCCACCGGTCTGACCTACGACGACGTTCTCCTGCTGCCCAGGCTGACGGACGTCATCCCCTCCGAGGTTGATACGACCTCCCGCCTGACCCGCAAGATCTCCCTGGCCACCCCGCTGCTGAGCGCCGCGATGGACACGGTCACCGAGTCCGACATGGCCATCGCCATGGCCCGGCAGGGCGGTATCGGCATCCTGCACCGCAACCTGTCGATCGAGGAGCAGGCCCAGCACGTGCGCCGCGTCAAGCGCTCGGAGTCCGGCATGGTCTCCGATCCGGTCACGGTGGGCCCGGACGCCACCATTGCCCAGCTGGACGAGCTGTGCGGCCACTACAAGGTCTCCGGCCTGCCGGTCGTGGACGACGCCGGGAACCTGCTGGGCATCATCACCAACCGCGATCTGCGTTTCGTGCCGCCCGAGCGCTGGGACACGCTGACCGTGCGGGAGTGCATGACCCCGCGTGAGCGACTGATTACCGGACCGGCGGGCATCTCCCGTGAGGACGCCAAGGCACTGCTGGCTGAGCACCGCATTGAGAAGCTGCCGATCATCGACGCCGACGGCCGTCTGTCCGGGCTGATCACCGTCAAGGACTTCGTCAAGACCGAGCAGTACCCCAATGCCACCAAGGACGAGGCGGGCCGCCTCGTGGTCGGTGCGGCCGTCGGCTACTGGGGTGACACCTGGGAGCGGGCCGGCGCCCTGGCCGACGCCGGCGTGGACGTGATCGTGGTGGACACCGCCAACGGCGGGGCCAGGCTGGCCCTGGAGATGATCTCCCGCCTGAAGTCCGACCCGGCCTTCTCCGGCATCGAGGTGATCGGTGGCAACGTGGCCACTCGCGAGGGCGCCCAGGCGCTGATCGACGCCGGCGTGGACGCCGTCAAGGTGGGGGTGGGGCCCGGTTCGATCTGCACCACCCGCGTGGTCGCCGGCGTGGGTGTGCCCCAGGTGACCGCCGTCTACGAGGCCGCCCGCGCCTGCACCCCGGCGGGTGTGCCGCTGATTGCCGACGGCGGACTGCAGTACTCCGGTGACATCGCCAAGGCGCTGGTGGCCGGGGCGGACACCGTCATGCTCGGCTCCCTGCTGGCCGGCTGCACCGAGTCGCCCGGCGACCTGGTGTTCGTCAACGGCAAGCAGTGGAAGCGCTACCGGGGCATGGGGTCGCTCGGGGCGATGAGCTCGCGCGGCCGCAAGTCCTACTCCAAGGACCGCTACTTCCAGGCCGACGTCTCCGGGGACGACAAGATCATCCCCGAGGGCATCGAGGGGCAGGTGCCCTTCTCGGGCTCCTTGGCGGATGTGGTCTACCAGCTCGTCGGTGGCCTGCACCAGTCGATGTTCTACGTGGGTGCTCGTACCATCCCCGAGTTGAAGGCCAACGGCCAGTTCGTGCGCATCACCGCGGCGGGCCTGAAGGAGTCCCACCCGCACGATGTGAAGATGACCGTCGAGGCCCCGAACTACACCGGCCGCGACTCCTGACCGGGGGCGTGGCAAGGCCTGGTCAGCGGGCCCGCCGCCGTCACACACCGTCGGGCAGTGGCCAGGCCGGGCTCACATCGGGGGTGCGGCCGCGACGGCGCAGGAAGTCATTGAATGACTCCGCCCAGTCGCGGTGCGCAGCCGCCTGCCAGCTCATCAGCTCCGCGCGCGGGATACGGGCGATCTCCGGGTGGGCGTAGGCCATGGCGTCCAGCACATCCAGGGTGGCGACTACATCCACCTCGGCGGTGTGCAGGCCGGCTGCCTCGGGGTCGATCCCGTAGTAGGAGCACAAGTCCGTCAGGCGCCGCTTGCCCCTGCGGTAGCGGTCCACCCGCCGGTCGATGACCAGCGGGTCCACCACCGGCCCCAGCTCCCGGCCCAGCCGCTCCCGCATGGTGGGCAGGCCGTGGCGGGCCAGCTCCGCCTCCAGCAGGGTCAGGTCGTAGGCGGCGTTGTAGGCGACCACCGGGGTGCCCGCCGCCATCGCCGCCGCCAGCGCGGCGGCCACCTCCTCCAGTACCTCGCCGACCGGGCGCCCCTCGGCGCGGGCGCGCGCGGTGCTGATGCCGTGCACGGCCGTGGCGGAGGCGGGGATCGCCACGCCCGGGTCCGCCAGCCAGGTGGTTACCTGCTGGGTGCGCGTGCCGTCGGCGCCGCGCGGGCCCCGGGCGACCAGCGCCGCCGTCACCAGCCGATCGCTGGTGGGGCTCACCCCGGTGGTCTCCGTGTCGAATCCGAGTAGTGGACCGGCGGTCCAGGTGGCTGAGGCGGTTCGGGCGGGGCGTGGTTGCTGGCTCATGGCCCGAGTGTGCCATCGGCCTCCGACACGAATGACGCGGCCGGAGACGCCGGTGTCCGGGGTGAGGCTCGCTACGATGCACTTCATGAGCGGTGAGATCGAGATCGGGCGGGACAAGCGCGCCCGGCAGGCCTACTCCTTCGACGACATCGCGCTGGTCCCGGCGCGCCGCACCCGCGACGTGCGGGACGTGCGCGTCGGCTGGCAGTTGGACGCCTACCACGTGGACCTGCCGGTGATGGCCTCGCCCATGGACTCGGTGATGAGTCCCGAGACCGCGATCCTGGTGGGGAAGCTCGGCGGCATCGGCGTACTGGACCTGGAGGGGCTGTGGACCCGCTACGAGGACCCGGCCCCCGCCCTGGAGCGCATCCGCACCGCCGCGCCCGAGCAGGCCACCGCCGTGCTTCAGGACGTGTACCGTCCACCGGTGCGGCCCGAGCTCATCGCCGCCCGGCTGGCGCAGATTCGTGAGGCCGGCGTCGTCGTCGCCGGGCGGCTCAGCCCCTCACAGACCCAGCGGCACTGGCGCACCGTCGTCGACGCCGGGGTCGACCTGCTGGTCATCCGCGGCTCGGTGGTCTCCGCCGAGCACGTGTCCGGCTCGGTCGAGCCACTGAACCTCAAGCGCTTCATCTATGAGCTGGACGTGCCCGTGGTGGTCGGCGGCGTAACCACCTACACCGCCGCCCTGCACCTGATGCGCACCGGCGCGGCGGGCGTGCTCGTCGGCCAGGGCGGCGGGGCCTCCTCGTCCGTGCGGCAGGTACTGGGCCTGCACATGCCCATGGCCACCGCCGTCGCCGACGTGGCGGCCGCGCGCCGCGACTACATGGACGAGTCCGGCGGCCGCTACGTGCATGTCATCGCCGACGGCTCGGTCGGCAACTCCGGCGACGTCGTCAAGGCCATCGCCTGCGGCGCCGACGCCGTGATGCTCGGTGCTGCGCTCGCGCGCGCCCAGGAGGCCCCGGGCGGCGGCTACCACTGGGGCGCCGAGGCCCGCCACGAGCGGCTGCCGCGCGGCTACCGCAGCCACGTGGGCACGGTCGGCACCATGGAGCAGATCCTCTCCGGACCCTCGGACCGCGCCGACGGCACCCTGAACATCATGGGCGCCCTGCGGCGCACACTCGCCACCACCGGCTACGCCGACGTCAAGGAGCTTCAGCGCGTCGAGATCGTCGTCGCCCCCTACGAGCCGAGCTGACGGCGTCACGCGCACGACTTTTCGCATCGCCCACGCGTATCGGATGCCGTGCGGGTGCCCAGCGCGGGCAGGCCTCCGAACTCGTGCCTCGGGGACGAGCCCGTGGGGAGGGTGCTCGCCTGCCCGAGCGCCGACGAGACATCCGCGCGCGCTTGACGCCACTTGTTTCTTCGACTATAAAATTATCTTCGCATCCCGGGCCGCATCGCAGCGGCCCCAGGTAACGGGCTGCACCGCCACCCATCCGCGAATCCAGCCATGTCAAAGGAGACGCCGTGTCCGACTCTCGTACCGTCCACCTGCGCCGCGGCGGCACCTCGCTCGTCCTGGACCTCATGCCCGACCGCCACCCGGTGGTGCGCCACTGGGGCGAGGACCTGGGCGACCTGGACGGCGCGGCACTCGCCGACGTCGCCATCGCTCAGAACACGAGCACCGGTTCCAACCACAGCTGGACGACGCCGGACCTGCCGGTACTGCCGCTCCCGCACCTGGGGTGGTCCGCGCGTCCCGCCGTGCTGCTGCACCGGGCGGACGGCTCCGCCTTCTCCGTGCACCCCGAGAGCGTCACCCACGCCGTCGAGGTGGTCGACGCTCCCGGCGGCCGGGCCGACGTCGTCACCTCCACCGCCGTCGACCCGGTCCACGGCATCGAGTTGACCACCGTGCTGCGACTGGAGCCCACCGGTCTGGTGCGGCTGCGCGCCGAGGTCGCCGACACCGCCGCCCCCGGCGCCGCACCGCTGGAGATCGACGAGCTGACCCCCGTGCTGCCGGTTCCGGCCGACGCCACTGAGCTACTGGACTTCACCGGCCACCACGCCTTCGAGCGCCAGATCGTCCGCACGCCATTCACCCCCGGAACCCGCCTGCGCGAGTCCTGGGAGGGGCGCACCGGACACGACTCCGCCACCTGGTTGGCGGCCGGCACGCCCGGATTCGGCTGGCGGCGCGGCCGCGTGCACGCCGTCCACCTGGCCTGGTCCGGCAACACGCGCGCCCTCGCCTCCCACCCGCCGCAGGGATACCGGCTGCTCGGCGCGGGCGAGCTGCTCCAGCCCGGTGAGGTCGTGCTCGGCTCCGGCCAGTCCTACACCACCCCCTGGCTGGTGGGCTCCTGGGGTGAGGGGCTGGACGCCCTGGCCGCGCGCTCGCACGCTCACGTGCGCGCCCTGCCCGCCTACCCGTCCCGGCCCCGGCCCGTACTCCTCAATGTGTGGGAGGCCGTCTACTTCAACCACGACCTCGACACCCTCAAGGCACTCGCGGATGAGGCCGCGGCGATTGGAGTCGAGCGCTTCGTCGTCGACGACGGCTGGTTCGGCTCCCGGCGGGACGACACCTCCGGCCTGGGGGACTGGCAGGTGTCCGCAGAGGTCTGGCCCACCGGCCTGGAACCGCTCGCCGAGCACGTGCGCTGTCTCGGCATGGAGTTCGGCCTGTGGTTCGAGCCGGAGATGATCAACCTGGACTCCGACCTGGCCCGTGCCCACCCCGACTGGGTCCTCTCCGACGGCGCCGGGGGCGCTGTCGAGCACCGTCACCAGCGGGTCCTGGACCTGACGGCGCCAGGAGCGTGGGAGTACTTGTTCGGTGCCATCGCCGACCTGGTTGAGCGCCTCGACATCGCCTACATCAAGTGGGACCACAACTCCACCGTGCTCGCCGCCGGCCACATGGCCCCCAACGCCTCGCTCGGCACCCGCTTCGGCGCCCCGGCGGTCCACGAGCAGACCCTCGCCCTGTACCGCCTCCTGGACGCCCTGCGCGAGCGGTTCCCGGGGCTGGAGATCGAGTCGTGCTGCGGCGGCGGCGGCCGCATCGACCTGGGGATCATCGAGCACACTCAGCGCGTGTGGACCTCCGACTGCAATGACGCCCACGACCGCGCCAATATCAACCGCGGCACCATGACCCTGCTGCCGCCCGAGCTGATCGGCACCCACGTCGGTGCCGGCCGCGACCACACCACGCTGCGCAGCCTGGACGTCTCATTCCGCGCCGCCACCGCCCTGTGGGGTCACATGGGTGTGGAATGGGACCTGCTGTCCGCCACGGACGCCGACAAGCAGGGCCTGGCGGAGCTGATCGCCCTGCACAAGCAGCTGCGCCCCCTGCTGCACTCCGGGACCGTGGTGCACGCCGACGTCGACGAGGACGACGCCGTGCGCGTCCAGGGTGTGGTGTCCGCCGACCGCTCCGAAGCCCTGTACGGACTGACCGGCCTGGGGCAGGCACTCACCTGGCCGGGCGCCCCCCGCCCGCTTCCGGGGCTGGACCCGGAGCGCACCTACCGTGTGGAACTGGCCGCCCCCCTGTACGAGGGAAGCACCTACGCAGCCGCCTGGACCCGTCCCGAGGGCGTGGTCCTGCCCGGCGCCTACCTGGCCGCTACCGGGTTGTCGCTGCCCGTCATTCACCCCGACCACTCACTCCTGGTGCGTGTCACCGCCGTGTGAGGCCGCCGTCGGGTCGGGCCCCGCGCCCGCATCACACGGCCTGGCGCGTACGCGTCGGCGTCGTCGGCACTGCGCCGTGTAATCCCATCCGCTTCTTCAATTCTCCAAATCCATCCCCTCGCCAGGAACGGAGCACCGTCCATGTCCACAGCGACCGCTGCGGCCCCATCGGCGCTGCGCAGGAAGCCGAAGGATGATCGCCTGCTTGGCATCGCCTTCATCATTCCCGCCGGCATCGGTCTGGTCGCCTTCTACATCTGGCCCCTCATCAGGGGCATCTGGCTGTCCTTCACCGAGTACAACCTGCTGACGCCGGAGCAGTTCACCGGTCTGGCCAACTACCAGCGCATGGTGGGCGACTCCATCTTCTGGAACGCCGTCAAGGTGACGCTCGAGTACGTGCTGATCAACATCGGTTTCCAGACGGTGCTGGCACTGATAATCGCCGTGCTCATGCAGCGGCTGACCCAGTCGACCCTGGTCCGCTCGATCGTGCTGACCCCCTACCTGGTGTCCAACGTCGTCGTCGCGATGCTGTGGCTGTGGATCCTGGACAACACGCTGGGCATCTCCAATGAGATCATCTCGGCCATCACCGGGGAGAACGTCAACTTCTTCTCCTCCGCCCTGGCGATTCCCACGATTGCGATGATCAACGTGTGGCGGCACGTGGGCTACACCGCCCTGCTCATCTTCGCCGGACTGCAGTCGATTCCGAACACGGTCTACGAGGCCGGCAAGATGGACGGCGCCAGTGAGTGGACGATGTTCTGGAAGATCACGGTGCCGCTGCTGCGCCCTATTCTGGCACTGGTGCTCATCATGACGATGATCGGCTCCTTCCAGGTGTTCGACACCGTGTCGGTGACCACCCAGGGCGGTCCGGTCAATGCCAGCCGCGTGCTGCAGTACTACATCTACGACATGGCCTTCGGGCGCTTCCAGTTCGGCTACGCCTCCGCGATGGCGGTGGGGCTGCTGATCGTCCTGGCCGCGATCACGATTCTCCAGTACCGCATGACCCGTGCGGGCGAGACCGACCTGGACTGAGAGGAACGACTAACCATGAGCACTCTCGCCACCACCGGCACCGGCTCGGCGGCAAGCCCCAAGACTGAGCAAAGGCGCTCCGGTAAGAACAGCCTGTCTGTTGGCCGTGTGATCGCCTGGATCTTCATGGCCCTGGTCATGATCGTCACGATCCTGCCCTTCTACTGGGTGCTGCGCACGGCGCTGTCCTCCAATGCCGGGATCACCTCCGATCCCACCTCGATCCTGCCGGTTGACTTCAACCTGCGCGGCTTCGCGCGTGTGTTCGGCATGCAGTCCACCGAGGAGGCCCTGGCCGACGGCGGCTCCGGCGCCTCCATGAACTTCTGGATCTACCTGCGCAACTCGGTGATCGTGTCCACGCTGGTCACTGCGGGTCAGGTCTTCTTCTCCGCGATGGCCGCATACTCCTTCGCCCGCCTGCGCTGGCGGGGGAGGGATGCGGTATTCACCCTGTTCCTGGCGGCGCTGATGGTGCCGTCGATCTTCACACTGCTGCCCAACTTCGTGCTGGTCAAGCAGATCGGGCTCATCGACAACCTGCTGGGCGTGGCCCTGCCGACCATGTTCATGACGCCGTTCGCGGTGTTCTTCCTGCGCCAGTTCTTCATGAACATCCCCAGGGAGCTGGAGGAGGCCGCCCTGCTCGACGGCGCCTCCAAGGTCCGGGTCTTCTTCCAGCTGATCCTGCCGATGGCCTCCGCACCCATCAGCACCCTGGCGATCATCACCTACATCACCGCCTGGAACGACTACTTCTGGCCGCTGCTGGTGTCCTACACGGACTCCTCCCGCGTGCTGACCGTGGCCGTGGCCGTCTTCCGGTCCCAGGCGCCCACCTCCGGCACCGACTGGTCCGGACTGATGGCGGCCACCCTGGTGGCCGCACTTCCGATGCTGCTGCTGTTCATGGCGGCGGCCAAGCGCATCGTCAACTCCATCGGCTTCACCGGAATCAAGTGAGGAACGAGATGAACAACAAGCTCATGCTCACCCGCCGAGGCCTGCTGGCAGGCGCGCTCGCCGGCGCCACGGCAGCAACGCTGGCGGCCTGCTCCGGCGGTGACGAGCAGTCGAAGTCCAACTCCATCGACTACTGGCTCTGGGATGCGAGCCAGGAGCCCGCCTATGCGGCCTGCGCCGCGCGCTTCAAGGAGAAGACGGGCATCACCGTCAACATCACCCAGATCGGCTGGGGCGACTACTGGACCAAGCTGACCGCCGGCTTCATCGCCGGCACCGGCCCGGACGTGTTCGTCGACCACATCGCCAGATTCGCCCAGTTCGTGGACCTGGACGTGCTGGTCCCGCTGGATGAGCAGGCGGCCTGGTCCGACGTCGACGAGTCCGCCTTCCAGGAGGGTCTGCTGGACCTGTGGAAGGGCGACGACGGTCACCAGTACGGCTGCCCCAAGGACTGGGACACGGTGGCGCTGTTCTACAACGAGGACATGCTCGCCGAGGCGGGCATCTCCGAGGAGGAGATCCAGACCTGTGACTGGAACCCCGACGACGGCGGCACCTTTGAGCGGATCCTTGCCCGGCTCACCGTGGACCGTAACGGGGTGCGCGGCGACGAGGAGGGCTTCGATCCGAAGCACGTTGCCGTTTACGGCCTCGGCATTCAGGACTCGGGCTCCAACGACGGCCAGACCCAGTGGAGCCCCTTCACCGCCACGGTGGGGGACTGGCACTACACCGACCAGGAGACCTGGGGCACCCACTACCGCTACGACGAGGAGGACTTCCAGCGCACCCTGGACTGGTACTTCGGGCTGGTGGACAAGGGCTACCTGAACCCCAACGGCGCCTTCTCCGACGCCACGAGCACTGATATCCAGCTCGGTTCGGGGTCTATCGCCATGGCGATTCACGGGGCCTGGATGTTCAACACCTTCGCGGGCCTGGACATCAACGTGGGTATTGCCCCCACCCCGATCGGTCCCAACGGTAACCGCGCCTCCTTGTTCAACGGACTGGGAGACTCGATCGTCAAGGACTCGGACAAGGTGGACCTGGCCGCCCAGTGGGTGGCATTCCTGGGTACGGCCGAGGCGCAGGACATCGTCGCCTCGTACGGAATCGTCTTCCCGGCCATCTCCTCCTCCACCGAGAAGGCCATTGAGGTGTTCGAGGAGACCGGGCTGTCGACCGACGCCTTCACGGTGCACTTGGAAGAGGGCGGGCAGACCTTCTTCTTCCCGCTGACCTACTTCGGGGCCGACGTCAACGCGATCATCACGCCGGCGGTGGACGCGGTCTGGGTGGATCGGGTGCCGGCCTCCACGCTGAGCGGGTACAACGAGCAGGTCAATCTGCTGTTCGAGACCTCAGCTCACGGCGATCAGTGAGCCTGTGCCCGTATTCGTGGTGTTATTCGCTGCCACATCACGGTGAAGTCGGGTAGTGTGAGCGTGACATCAGCCGTCGTGCTGGTTCGTATCGGCGCACAGGTGCAGTCCCTGCATCCCGGGCGCCGGTCCCGGTTCTCTCTAAGGAGTACATATGGCCCAGGTCACCGCCACAATCGCCTCCAAGGTCGGCCTCCACGCCCGTCCTGCCGCGACCTTCGTCAAGGCCGTCGCTGAGAAGGGTGTTCCCGTCACCATCGCCAAGGAGGGCGGCGCCCCCGTGGACGCCTCCTCCATTCTGGGTGTCATGACGCTCGGCGCCGGCTTCGGTGACGTCGTCACCCTCGCCTCCGACGCCGACGGCGCCGACGGTGCCCTGGAGGAGCTCAAGGCCCTCCTCGAGACCGACCTCGACGCCTGACGCACGAGCGTCGCCAGACGCGCCGTCCGTCACCCGCCTCACCTGAGACGGGCGACGGGCGGCGCGTCGGTTTTGTCGGGTATCGGGTATGCCCGCGGCGGAACCATTTCGACCGACCTCGATGGTTGTATCGGCTCTTCCGGTTTGGGGGTGTGGTGGTTGTCTCGGGCGGGGGCAGGAGTGCTGCCGATGTCCTGAGACATGGCACGGGGCGGCGTGGTCTGGTGCGCCGGCTGGGCGTTAACAACGCTACTTAACGTTCTGCTGTATACCCCAGAGGCCTTCAGCAGACGGTTAACTGGCGTTGTTAACCCCGAAGTGGCGTTGCAGACGGCGAAGTGGCGTTGCAGACGGTCCCGCTCCCGGGCGCCGGAGCTATCGGCAGCCAAGTGCAGCCAGGCCAGGCGTTCTGGCGTGGTGAGCCGGCGCCGTGGAGGTTCAACCCGCGTCCTCGAGCACTCCGCCCGGCCGGCGGCGAGGGCGCCCCTGCCCGGCGGACAACGCCTTCGCCAGCCCGACGACGTCCTCGGCGGCCCGAAAACGTTCTTGTACGCCCGACAACGACCTGCGCTGGTCGAGCACGTCCTCGTAAGCCCGAAACCCTCCCGAACGTGGAGGGTTTGGGGATGAAGAGGACGTTCTCGACAAACCAGCACCCACCGAGCACGACCCCACCAGCCCGAACACGACCCCGCCAGCCCGACATCGACCTCACCGCCCCAACCACGACCACCGCGAACACCGCAACCCGGACCAAAGCCGCCACGCCGGAAGCACCACACCCTCAAACCGGAAGAGCCGTTATATCGACCGACCTCGATGGTTATATCGACCGACCTCGACGGTTATATCGACCGACCTCGGCGGTAACGTCGACCGACCTCGATGGGTGGGGGTGGGCGGGAGGGGAGGCGGCTGGAGCCGGTAGGGTGCGCTCATGACGATCATCGCCGCGGCGGACGGCTCCGCCCTGGGAAACCCCGGCCCGGCCGGCTGGGCCTGGTATGTGGATGACGACTGCTGGGCGGCGGGAGGCTGGGAGAACTCCACCAACAACCGCGGTGAGCTGACTGCGGTGCTCGAGCTGCTGCGGGCAACGGCGCAGGCGGGTCTGGCCGGTGAGGAGCTGCTCATCCAGGCCGACTCCCAGTACGTCATCAACTCCCTGACCAAGTGGATCCACGGCTGGAAGAAGCGCGGCTGGCGCAAGGGTGACGGCAAGCCGGTCCTCAACGATGACCTGATGAAGCAGCTGGACGCGGCCATGCGCGGGCGCCAGGTGCGGTTTGAGTGGGTGCGCGGGCACGTCGGGCACCCCATGAACGAGGCCGCCGACCAGCGCGCCCGCGCCGCCGCCACCGCCTACCAGCGGGGCACGGCCGTGCCCGCGGGCCCCGGCTGGACCCGGCCCGCAGCGGATGCGACGGTGCCCGACCCCGTGGGATCGGGCACCGTGCCGCAGCTGCGGGATCAGGGTGCTGAGACGCTCTTCTGACGGCCGGCCCGGCGGGGGAGCGTCCCGGCCGGGTCTTAGATCAGCGTCATGGCCTGGCGGGCGATGGCCAGCTCCTCATTGGTGGGGTAGACCAGCACGGCGATCGCCGAGTCCGGGGTGGAGACGATGCGTCCGTCGCCGGAGCGGACGGCGTTCTTCTCCTCATCCAGCCTCATGCCCGTGAAGCTCAGTCGCGCCACCAGCTCAGCGCGCAGGCGTGCATCGTTCTCACCGATGCCGGCGGTGAAGGTCAGGGCGTCCAGGCCGCCCATGACGGCGGTGTAGGCGCCCACATACTTC